>NZ_CP031467.1:3322733-3624800 GCF_003368325.1 Paraburkholderia caffeinilytica
GCAAGCGTCCTGCATGATTTTTTGTAACAAAACCAGACTCTTAGAAGGGTTTCGTCTCAGGGACAGGTTTCGGGGGGAGCGGCGGGAAGGGGGTGAAAACGCCTAAAAAGCGTGCAGAAGGGCCGCGCGGCGGCCCCGGAACGCAGTGGCGAGGGACTTTATGCGGCTTGGGAATCCGGCGCAGCCGTGCGCCGCGAGGGGATCACGACCTGGTCGACAGCGGTGTCGATTTGCAGCAGGGTTGCGGCGAGCTGTTGCTGATGGGTGCCGTCGCCGGTTGAATAAAAGCGGGGCAGAACAACGCCGGCGCCTTCCGGGGCGGCGCGCAATCCGTGCTGATCGAGTACCCGCTCCAGTTGGCGCGCAATGGCCACGCTCGTATCGATCAGCACCAGCCGGTCGCCGACGATGTCGCGGATCGCCGCATCGAGAAACGGGTAGTGGGTGCAGCCGAGCACCAGGGTGTCGGCGCCGGCATCGAGCATGGGCTGCAGATAGCTGCGCAGCAGAGCGCGCAGTTCGGCGGAGCCCACGTCGCAGCGTTCCACCGCCTGCACGAGCCCGTGGCCCGGCTGGCAAAGAAAACGGCAATCGGCCGCGTAGCGCTCCAGCAGTGCCTGAAAGCGGGCGCTGCGCAAGGTCACTTGTGTGGCGAGCACGCCGGCGACACGCGTTTTCGATTGCAGCGCGGCCGGTTTGATGCCGGGCTCGACTCCCACCAGCGGAATCGCCAGCTTTTCGCGGACCAGCGCGATGGACTGCGCGGTCGCCGTGTTGCAAGCGACCACCAATGCCTTCGCGCCTTGTCCCGCGAGCCATTCACCGATCGCGAGGGTGCGGTCGGCAATGAAGTCGTCGTCGCGTTCGCCGTAGGGCGCGTAGAGCGAGTCCGCGACGTAGATGAGTGCTTCGCCGGGCAGTTGCGCCCGAACCGCCCGTAGCACCGACAAACCGCCCAGACCCGAGTCGAATATGCCGACTGGCGCTCGCGAACCGCCGCCTGAGGCGGCAATCCGGTCACTTGACGACGGCGATTCTGCGGTCATGGGCGATAAGGGCACGCGCGGCACGGCAGTCACGGAAAACTCACGAAAACGGGGAGGTGCGGAAGTATACCGCTCGCGCGGTTGGTTCCATCCCGATCCGATCAGGACTCGATCGAACCCATTGCGGTTTGCTGGTAATTCTGAATGCCGACCTTGTCGATCAGGTCCAGTTGCGTTTCAAGCCAGTCGATGTGTTCTTCGGTGTCGTCGAGAATCTTCACAAAGATTTCGCGCGAGATGAAATCGCGAACCGACTCGCAATACACGATCGCTTCTTTGCAGGTGCTTTGCGAAATCTGTTCGAGCTTCAGATCGCATTCGAGGATTTCCTTGGTCTCTTCGCCGATCAGCAGCTTGTGCAGGTCTTGCAGGTTCGGCAGGCCGTCAAGCATGAAAATGCGTTCGATCAGCCAGTCGGCGTGCTTCATTTCTCCGATCGATTCGTCGTATTCGTGCTTGCCGAGTTTTTCGAGGCCCCAGTGCTTGTACATCCGCGCGTGCAGGAAGTACTGATTGATGGCGGTCAGTTCGTTCTTCAACTGTGCGTTGAGGTATTCGATGACCTTCTTGTCGCCTTGCATGGTGTGTCCTTGTAGGGGATTTGAATTTCCCAGAACAATAAACGGCGAAACGCAAAAAGCCAAGGCAAAAAAACAGATTTTCGCTTGATTTCAGAGGGTTTTTCGCGTGATGCGTACCGTTCTCATTTCATCATAAAAAAAGCCAGGGTTTGGGCCCCTGGCTTTGCGTGACGCGCTACTCACGCGGCGTCGATACCGATCAAACCGTTGCGACCGGAATCTTGCCGATCTTGGCCTGCCATTCTTTCGGGCCGGTCTGGTGCACCGAGGTGCCGTTTGAATCGACGGCGACCGTCACCGGCATATCCTGCACATCGAACTCGTAGATGGCTTCCATGCCGAGGTCTTCGAACGCGAGAACCTTCGCGCTGCGAATGGCTTTCGACACGAGGTAAGCAGCGCCGCCCACGGCCATCAGATACGCGGCCTTGTGCTTCTTGATCGCCTCGATCGCAACCGGGCCACGCTCGGCTTTGCCGATCATCGAAATGAGGCCGGTTTGCGACAACATCGTCTCGGTGAACTTGTCCATGCGCGTGGCGGTGGTCGGGCCCGCCGGGCCGACGGCCTCGTCGCGCACCGGATCGACCGGGCCGACGTAATAGATCACGCGATTCGTGAAGTCGACCGGCAGCTTTTCGCCCTTCGCCAGCATGTCGGCGATGCGCTTGTGCGCCGCGTCGCGGCCGGTCAACATCTTGCCCGACAGCAGCAGCGTTTGGCCCGGCTTCCAGCTTGCGACTTCTTCCGGCGTCAGCGTGTTCAGATCGACGCGCTGGCTCTTTTCCGTGTCGGGTTCCCACTGCACCTTCGGCCATGCGTCGAGCGACGGCGCTTCGAGCTTCGCCACGCCCGAACCATCCAGCGTGAAGTGCGCGTGGCGCGTGGCCGCGCAGTTCGGGATGATCGCGATCGGCTTGCTCGCGGCGTGCGTGGGTGCGGCCATGATCTTCACGTCGAGCACGGTGGCGAGACCGCCGAGACCTTGCGCGCCGATGCCGAGCGCGTTGACCTTCTCGTGCAGTTCGACACGCAGTTCTTCGATCCAGTCCTGCGGGCCGCGTGCGATCACGTCCTGAATGTCGATCGGATCCATCAGCGATTCCTTCGCCATCACCATCGCTTTTTCAGCGGTCCCGCCGATGCCGATGCCGAGCATGCCCGGCGGGCACCAGCCTGCGCCCATGGTCGGCACGGTCTTCAGGATCCAGTCGACGATCGAGTCCGACGGGTTCAGCATCGCGAACTTCGACTTGTTTTCCGAGCCGCCGCCCTTCGCCGCAACCTGCACGTCGACCTTGTCGCCCGGCACGATCTCGTAGTGGATCACGGCCGGCGTGTTGTCCTTCGTGTTCTTGCGCGCGCCTTCCGGCGGGCTCACGATCGACGCGCGCAGCACGTTGTCCGGGTTCAGGTAACCGCGGCGCACGCCTTCGTTGATCATCTCGGTGACGCCCATCGTCGCACCGTCCCACCGCACGTCCATGCCGACCTTCACGAACACCGTGACGATGCCGGTGTCCTGGCAGATCGGGCGCTTGCCTTCGGCGCACATGCGGCTGTTGGTGAGGATCTGCGCGATCGCATCCTTCGCGGCCGGGCTCTCTTCGAGCTCGTAAGCGCGGCCCAAGGCCTGGATGTAATCGAGCGGGTGGTAATAGCTGATGTACTGAAGCGAATCAGCAATGCTCTGAATCAGATCTTCCTGTTTGATGACGGTCATGGCTAGCTCAGTGGGGACAATGGCGCTTGTTATCAGACTCGCAGGGCAGTGCGGTCAGTCGTGCGCCTTCAGGGGAGTGGAATCGTGCGAACTCACGACATGCAGCGCCGTGGGTTCCTGAAAATGTTTCGGATGCGTGTGCGTGGTGAGGCGGTCGACGAATGCCATCACCAGCGCCGAGACGAGGAACGCGACGTGAATGATCACCTGCCACATGATGGTGTGCGTCGAATTCTGGTCGGGGCTGATGAAGGTCTTCAGCAGATGGATCGACGAGATGCTGATCAGCGCCATCGACAGTTTGACTTTCAGCACGCCGGCGTTCACGTGGTCGAGCCATTCCGGTTCGTCCGGATGACCTTCCACGCCCAGGCGCGACACGAAGGTTTCATACCCGCCGATGATCACCATGATCAGCAGGTTCGAGATCATGACGACGTCGATCAGGCCGAGTACGACCAGCATGATGTTGGTCTCGTCGAGCGTCATGGACGCCGTGACCAGATGCCAGACTTCTTTGAGGAACAGGACGACGTAGACAGCCTGGGCGACGATCAGTCCCAGGTAGAGCGGCACTTGCAGCCAGCGGCTCATGAAGATGATGACGGGCAGCGGGCGCATCGGGCGGCGCTGACGGGCTGAGTCGGGTCGCGAGGCGGACATAGGCAAGAGTCAGATGAAACGCAGGTGACGGAACACGGACTAAATGCGCTGACCCGAAGCGCGAACCAAACGCGCGGATCGAGCACGCAAACCAGGGCGCAGACGGCGCGGTACGCGGCCAGGGGAGGCCGGAAAAGCTCGCGTCAGGCGCGCTATTGTACAGCGTCGGATGAATTTGCTGCGGCGCGGCGGGCAGTGCGGGCCGGCCGGCGCTGCGGTGTTCGCTCGCGCTCGTGCTGGTCAGCCGCGAGCCGCCGGCCGCCGCGGGCGCACCCGCGGCGATTCGCCGAAGGGCACGGCGGCGGCCGGCTGCATTCACCGCTGCGTCAAGCGGCGCCACCTCCTGCCGCGCCGGCGCCGCCCGCAACTGACGCCATCATGCCGGCAAGGGGCGGTACGAGCTGCGCGATGGCGGAGATGACTCCTTTGATAATGTCCATGATCGACTCCATGCCCTTCGTTGGATCGGCTCCGCCTGGCTGCGCCGCGGCGTCGGCTTGTTGCGCGGCCATGTCGCCGTCGAGACCGTTCGCGTTGCCGGCGTGCCGTGCAGCGCCCGCAAAGCCTGGTTGCATATCGCCGCCGACGTCGTTCGTGTGCTCGGTGGAAAACATGCGGACGGTAGTGGAGTTAGTGTTGCTCTGCATGTCGTCTTGCACCGGCGGCGTCACGTCGCCCATATCGAATGGGGTGCCGTTGCCAATATTGTTGATCGCATTCGTCATCGTCAATTCCTTGAATCAATTAAAATGGAATATGCAAATCCGATAGTTGTCTTTGCATGAAATCGCTACGCCAGCCAGGGATGTCTGGCGCGAGGAAATGCTTAAGTGGAATTAGTTTTCTTGTCGATCTCCTGTGATTTATTCAAGTGGATGGGGCGATGCATCAGGATCGATCAGATTCAGACTGATCGGGTGGTTTTTATCCAGTAATTGGGTCACGCAAATTATTCTGATAAAGCCCGTGAAATTGTGGATGGCTTCCTGTGTCAGATCAATTTCAAGCGCCCATCTGGAAATCAGTTTTCCTACCGTCATCGATTCCTGGCGCGCAATTTCTTCGATGATTCGCCAATAAATCTCCTCGAGCCGTAGACAAGTTGCCAGCCCGTTGATCCGGACGGAGCGCTGCCTGGGCTGCGCGAGCAGTGGTGTGAAGTTGCAATACCGTGTCATCTGCATGCGCGTGCACGTGTAGGAATGCAAGAAGAAGACACCTCTGTTACGGCAGTGGTGGGCCTGAAACATTTCAAGATGGCAATGCATCTGCAACGTGAATTACACGGGCCGTTTCTCATTTTGGCTGAATTCAAGTGACGACCGGTCAATCTTCTCCCCGCGTTCGAGCGCCGTGGTCATAAAGATGTATGACGTCGACATGCGGTGAATAATCTTATTTTTAAGATGCCGCAGTCCGAAAAATAGGGGTGCCGGCTGTATGCGTTTCTAATAATAAATGGCCGATTCTGCAGTGCCTTTTCCTCCGGGCACTGTCGTGCATATATATGACCCGCCGTAATGCCGGGGCGCTTAAATTTCACTGGCGTAATCAATACAACGTAGCCAGGAATTTTTAATGCTTAAGACGAGGCGCAATGATTTGCTGGATAAGAAGGGCAGTGGTGGTTCCCTGTCCCAGCCGCCGTGCGCGGCCGGCGCAGTCATGTTTCAAGTGGCCGGTCGGCTCGCGGTGGCCTGGGCGGCCTTGCTGATTCCCGCAGCTCAGGCCGTCACGCCCGTCTGGCATGGCGCGCCGATCCACTATGCGGCGAACGGCGCGCCATTGCCCGACGTGCTGCGCGATGTGCTCGCCGTGGAGGGCCTCGCCGTGGTCATCGGCCGCGACGTGAAGGGCGTGGTCAACGGCCGTTTCGACGACACGCCCGGCAACGTGTTCATGCAACTGGTCGAGGCGTACGGTCTCGTCTGGTATTTCGACGGCAAAGCGATGCATGTGACGACCGCCACGGGTGTGCGCAGCCAGGTCATTCCGTTCGCGCCGATGACACGCGACGCGGTTGCGTCGCTGCTACGCAATCTCGATCTCGACGACGCGCGCCTGCCGATCAGGTACTCGGCGACCACCGCGAAGGTCGCCGGCCCGGCGGCCTTCGTCGGCGCGGTGGCCGAGGCGATCGACAAGGCGCAGCGGCAAAGCACGGCGGAGCCGTCGTTCGATCAGACCGAGATCCGCATCTTTCCACTGCGCTATGCGCAGGCGCAGGACACGCGCTACGCAGTGGGGTCGCGGGAGCAGGCGGTGCCGGGAGTGGCTTCGCTGCTGAGGCGGGTCATGCTGGACAGCTGGCAGTCCACTGCGCCGCGCACAGTGCGCTCCGGCGCCGATGCCCGCAACGAAGCCCGCAGCGCGCGCGGCGGCCCGCCGCCGTTGCCGAGCCTGCGCGGCCTGGGTCTCGCAGGCGGGGCGTCGCTCGATGGCGAGAGTGAATACCCCCCGTTGCCGGACGCAGCAAGCGCGGCAAGCGCGCCGCCGAGCCGCGCCGACCAGCCCGGCGCGACGCCCGCGCGGCGCAACATCGTCGCCGACCCGCGCACCAATTCGGTGGTGATCAACGACCTTGCGTCGATGATGCCGAACTACGAGCGCGCCATCGCCATGCTCGACCAGCCGCAGGAGCTGGTCGAAATCGACGCGGTGGTGATCGACGTATCGTCGAACGCGGCGCGCTCGCTCGGCGTGGCGTGGGGTGGCTCGAATGGGCGTGTCAGTGCCGCGTCCGGCACCATCAACGCGCCGCCGACCTTTGGCATGCCTGTCCTTTCGACCGCTGCCGGCATGGCAACCGGACTGAATCTCGCCACGCTCGTCGGCAACGCTGCGCAGTACCTGTTCGCGCAGATCCACGCGCTGGAGGATGCCGGCCAGGCCCGCGTGTTGTCGAGTCCACAAGTCCTCACGCTGAACAACACGGAAGCGGTGCTGACTTCGCGCAGTTCGGTCTATGTGCGCGTGGCCGGCAATCAGGACGTCGATCTGTACAACATTGATACCGGTCTGACCTTGAAGGTGACGCCAAGTGTCGAATCGACTGCCGACCCGCGTCGCAGCATCCGCCTCAACATCCAGATCGAGGACGGCACGTTCAACACGTCGATGTCCGTCGACGGCATTCCGAGGGTCGACAACCATTCAATCGTCACCCAGGCGGTCGTGCGCGACGGCGAGAGTCTGCTGGTTGGCGGCTATCAGTACGAGCGTAGCGAAAGCACGACGTCGAAGGTGCCGGTGCTCGGCGACGTGCCGTACGTCGGCGCGTTGTTTCGCGATACCCAGACGACCCGGGAACGTCTCGAGCGATTGATTCTGATCACGCCGCGCCTCAAACGCGCCGGCATCGATGGCGAGCCGACCGTTGCGATGCAGGCGCCCACCAGCGACGTTTCCGCCGTCGTCGCCACCGCACTGCGCGCACCGCTCGCTGGCGCCGCCTCGGCTGCACCGCTGCCGGACACACCGCCGTCGCCGTACATACCAGCGCTGCAGGACATACCACCGCTGCAGGACATACCACCGCTGCAGGACATACCACCGCTGCCTCCTTCTCCTACCTGGCAGACCACACGCAAGATGCCCTGGGAGGATCGCCATGACCGCTGACGCACGAAT
Organism: Paraburkholderia caffeinilytica; assembly: GCF_003368325.1. Taxonomy (NCBI): domain Bacteria; kingdom Pseudomonadati; phylum Pseudomonadota; class Betaproteobacteria; order Burkholderiales; family Burkholderiaceae; genus Paraburkholderia; species Paraburkholderia caffeinilytica. The sequence goes on from NZ_CP031467.1 coordinate 3,330,377, forward strand.
CCTCGTGACGGACGGCGTGCATGCCGGCGCGAGCGTTGCGCTGTCCGATGACAAACCGCTGCGGATCGGCAGCGGCAGCGATGCCGATCTGATGGTGATCGATGACGGCGTCGAGCCACTGCACGCCACGGTTCAGTTGCGCGGCGCGGTTCTCGATCTGATGGCGCACCGGCCGGGTGTCACGGTGTTTGGCCGGCGCTTGCCGCCCGGGCTGCACGTGCTGGTGCGGCGCGGCACAAGGTTTTCAGCCGGAGCGGTCAATTTCCAGTTCAGTGGGCCAGAAGCGCCGAGCGCGATCATGGTGGACGACGCCGAGCATGCCTATCTTTTGCGTCATGCGCCGCTCGCCTATTGCGTGAAACGCTTGTCCGGGGTGTCGCCGGTCGCGAAGGCGACGATCTTTGCCGCGCCGCTCGCATTTGCGCTGCTTGCGTGGCTCGCGTCGATGCCCATGTCCGGCACGCCGCGCGCTCAGCGTGCCGACGACAGGTTCCGGCTGGTGACGACGCATCTCGACTCGAAGTCCGGCGCGCTTGTCTATCAGGGCTATGTGCAATCGCCCGCCGATCTTGCCGCGCTGACCGCGAAGGCGTGGTCGCAACGGCGGGCGGCGGTGATGCGGGTGATCGTGCTTTCGCAGTTGCAGGAGCAGGTCGGCGATTTCCTCGCTCGCTACTATCGCGGCGCCGAGGTGCGGCCCGCTACGCCAGGGGCCTTCAGCGCGATTCTGCCTGGCGGCGAGGCTTTCCTCTCTCCTGAATCATGGGACTACGCGCGCATCGCCCGGCTGGCGCGCGGCGAGATCAGCGGACTGCGCGAACTCACGTTTCCCGGCCACGCACAAGAGGGCGCACGGGTGCGCGTGCCCCTCGAAGCGCTGGGAATGAACCTGCTTTCCGGTCGTTATGCGGCGTGGCTCAGCGACGCACAAGGCGTGCGTTATCTCGCCGGCGCGCGACTGCCCGCCGGTCGAATTACACGAATCTCGGCGTGTGCAGTGGAGGTGACGCGCGACGATGGTTCGATCTACGAATTTTTTACGGATGCTACCCATGGCTCAAAAAAATGCCGCTAAAAGCACGCTAGGCGCGTGCGTCGATCTACCGCTGGAGGCGCGGCTCGCCGAAGCCGGCGGGGCGGGGCGCGACGAGATCAGCGCTCGGCTGACGCACGAGATCGGGTGTTTGAACAGCGCGTTGCCGGGCGCGTCGCCGGTGTTGCGAAACGAAATGACTTTGCTTGTCGAGTGTTTGCGCGCGGCTCGGCAAGTGGTGGAACGAAGTGCGAACTTCGCAAACGCGAGCGACAACCTGAAGGAAAGCAAATCATGACGCAAATGAATACGACGATGTCCCCGAATCCGATCGGCAATGGCTTCACCGGCGGTGGCGGCGGTGGTGGTGGCTCGATAGTCGGCGCGGGGGGCGGCGTGTCGTCCCAGAAGGTCGCCGAAGCGCTGGCGAAGATCCTCGAAAAGCAGAACAGGGAATTCGATAACAAGGCGAAGCAGGCCGAGGGCACGGACAACAAGCAGCAGAACGTCCAGATGGTCAACTTGCAGCAAGCGGCGGGCGCGGTCAACACGACGCAAAGCGTCGCGACCTCGATCATCCAGGGCCTGACCGACGCGCAGAAGGAAACTGCGCGCGCTTCCCACTAACCGTTTTTTCCGATCCGGAAGAAGACGCCTTGCGGCGTCTTCGGGAGCCATTGCAGATGCAGGACGACACACTGGAACTGCTGATTTCGATCGGCCACTACGCCCGCGTCTATCGACGCTTCGACGAGGCGCGCTACCTGTTCGACCGGCTGGCGTTGCTGTATCCGCGGCGCGCTTTTCCGTATCTCGGGCTTGGCCTGGTCGAGCTCGATCGTGCGAATTACCGCGCTGCGTCGTTGCTGTTCAGCCGGGCAATCGATGTCGCTCCGGACAGTGGACTGGCGCGGGCCTGGCTGGGCGTGTCCCAGATGCTCGGAGGTCAGTACGCGCTTGGTGTCCGAAACCTGGAGCCGATAGCGGAGGGCGACGAGCCCGGCGCGAGTTCGATGGCGGCGGCGTTCCTGAACCTGCCCGAATGCGCGCCCTACCTGCAGGCGGTCCGCGCTGCACGGACCCTGCGCAGCGCGGCTTTTCTCACAACCTTTGAACGACTGACCATTCAAGGCGGACATTGATATGTTGCCACTCCCTGTTAATGCCGTGCCCGCCCCGGCCGATGCATGGTCGCCTGTATCTGTTGCCGCGGTTCGGCCCGCCGATGGCGCGGGCGACGGCAGCGCGTTGATCGAGCGTCTGCTGGCGCGCGCGCAAGATGCCCAGGACGCATCGACACAGCAACTCACGGCGCATCTGGATCAACTCGACGCCGGCCGGATCTCGACCTCGGACATGCTGCGTCTGCAGGCCGACATGGGCGCTTTCTCCGTGCAGGTCCAGATGACGGTGCGCGTCGCCGACGAGACCGGCCGTGCGATCCAGACCCTTTCGCAGCGAAGCTGATGCGCCGCGCCCTGACCCTGTTGCCGATGCTGTTCCTCCTCGCCGGCTGCAGAACCTCGCTTTTCGAAGGCCTGGAGGAGGACCAGGCGAACCGCATCGTCGCCGCGCTGAGCCACCACGGCATCAGCGGCTATAAAGAGCGGAATCCCGATCGGACCTGGAACATCACGGTCGACGACGCCGACGCGGTGCTCGCCACCGAACTGGCAAGCACCTATGCGTTGCCGCGCGGCAGCCATGCGAATCTGGGCGAACTGTTCAGCCGGCAGGGGTTGATCTCGAGCCCCGAGGAGGACCGCGTTCGCTACGTGTACGGGTTATCGCAGGAGCTCGCCGAGACGCTCGAAAAAATGGACGGCGTGCTGCTTGCACGCGTGCATATCGTGCTGCCGGAGAAGGATCCGTTGGACCCGGCTCATGACACGCTGCCGTCGGCCTCGGTGATGCTGCGCTACCGCAGCGACTACAACCTCGAACCGATGCGTGACCGGATTCGCGCGCTGGTCGCGGGCGGCATAGAAGGGCTGACACCGGCGCGCGTGTCGCTGACGCTCGTTCCGGTTACGCCCGTGCTGACCTTCCCGGGAGATTGCCCAATCAACGGAGACGTGGCCAGTGCTGCCGGCGCTGTGCCGGCCACGGTTTGCGCGCAGCCCGGCGGCCACACGCCGTCGCGCGCCACGGCCGTGCTGTGCGTGCTGGCCTTGCTCGTGGCGCTGGGCACCGGCTCGATCTGGCTGTGGCGCTCGGGAAAGCGCGTGTGGTTCAAGCCGAAGAAGCGCGGCGATGCGGCTCCCGCGAGCACCCGTTCGAAGTCCGCGAATCGCGTTGGAGGCGACGCATGAGACACGCCTACACCTGCGCGCCTGCCTACTGGGCGCATCACAGCTGGCTCGAACGAGGGCAACCCGTGCGCGACGAACGCACCGCGCGCGCCGCTCATGCGTTTCTGTTCACCCGTTATCCCCAACTGGTTCAAGTGGCGCTGGCCGACGTGCCGCCGGCGCTGCCGATCTGGCCGCGCCCTGCCTGCGCGCGCTTGTGCCGGATCGTCGCCGCGCTCGCGTTCGCGCCTTCGCTGCGCCGCGTGGTCGCCGTGCAGGCTCGGGCCGCATTTGCGGCCGGCGTCGCGCCGCACATGCTGCGCGAGATCCAGCGGCATGCGCGCGCCAACACGACCGATGTGAACCTCGAGCCGACGCCGTCGCTGTTCAGCCGGCGCGACATGACGGCCGCCGGGCTGGCGCTGACGCTTCGAGCCGCCGCCGATTCGCGCTACGCGTTCTGGTGGAGTCTGCGCTTGCCGCGCGAGATTTCCGAGGCCGCGGTCAACTATCGCGTGTGCGATCTGAGCGCTGCCGGTGCGCGTGAACTGGTCGCCGAGGCTCGCCGTTTGATGGAGGCTCATCCATGCTGATCTGTCGAATGGGTGCCTGGCGGATTGAATCGGACGGACATCTGAGCGCGCATGAGCTGACGTCGCTGGACGGCCTGCGTGCTGCCGACGCGGATCGCGCGGCCGACGCGGCGCTCGAGCGCGGCCGCCTCGGCGCGCAGGTGCGCGAACTCAAGCGCCGGGCATGGCGCCGCGGCCATGCAGCCGGGACGGCGGCGGCGCTGCGTGAACACGCCGGACGCATGGCCGCGGCGGCGTTCGCCGCCCATCGTCTCGAGGACGAACTGACGCAGATCGTCCTTTGCGCGGTGAGCGACATAGTGGGCCAACTGCCGCCTTCGGCGGCGTTGACCAATCAGTTGCGCCGCTCGATCACGGTGGCGCAGTCGCAGCGGCTGATTTCGGTACGCGTCGCGCCGGCCGCATTCGATGACGCGATGCGCCTTATCGCGACTGTCGAGCGGGATCTTGGCGCTCCGCTATGCAGCGTGCTGGCTGATGCGGGACTGCCTGCTCACTCGTGTGTTGTCGAAACCGAGTCCGGCGTGATCGACGGCGGTTTGAAGCTTCAGCTGGGCGCGCTGGAGCGCGGCATCCGCGACAGTGTGGCGGCGGTGCTGCGTGACCATGACTTCGCCGACGGCTCGGGGCGCACGGCGCTCGACACGATCGAGGACGGCGTGCGGCAGACGCTTGCCGCGCTGGCGGCATTTGTGCCCACCACGGCGTCGTCGGCATTGCGCGCCTCGCCGCCCGTGCCGAACGCCGTTCGCGTGGTCCGGCGTCCAGTCGTGCGGGAGACGGCATGAGTCTCTGGTCCGACATGGAAACCGTGACGCTCGCGGACGCCGAGCGCATCAATCTGGCGATTCGCCACTTTGGCAGCCCGCACGCGGTGTCTGTCGGCACGCGGCGCTTTACCTTGCAGTTCGAGCGTTGCCGCGAGCGTTATCCATTGCGCTTGTTGGGCTCCGCGGGGTTGGCGCCGTTCAGCGCCGGCTGCGATGCCGGTGCGCTTGTGCCGGAGCTGACGCAGTCGGTCGTCGACGCGCGCGGCGACGCGGCGCTCGCGCAGGTCGCCGACGCATTGAGTGACTGGCTGTGTGCGTTCGAGGGGCTGTTCGGCTTCACGATCGACCTGACCGCCATTGCGTTCGACGCCGCGGCGGAACCGGGTGCGTACGCGCTCGCGATCACGCATGAGGCGAGCGGCCGCACGGCTCATTTTTCGTTTCGCAACCCGGCGGTCGATGCATGGCTGCGATCGCGTGTGCCGCCGGTGCGCTCCAGGGAGGCACTGCTGAGCCGTCTGTATGCGCGCTTGCCGGTTTGCCTCGCGGGTCCGTCGCTGTCGCTGCCGCGGTTGCGACGGATCGCAGTGGGCGACGCGTTGTTGTTCGACCGTCATTCGAGTTATCTGCGTGTGCCGTTGCGAACGGGCACGTGCCGAATTCTGCTGAAATTCACTGAGGAGTACACCTTGATAAACCACGTCATGACCGATGAAACCCAGCCTGTCGAAATGAGCAGCGAGCTGCTGCCCATCGACGCCATCACTTTCGCGTTCGAGGCGGTACTCGGCACGTTGTCGCTGTCGGTGGCCGAACTGGCGCATCTGCGCGAAGGGTCGATCGTTGCGTTCCGGCTGCCGGCGAGCGAGCGCAAAGTCACGCTCCTGTGCCAAGGCATTCCGTTTGCTCGCGGCGAATTGATCGATATCGACGGTGCGATGGGCGTGCGTGTCACGCGGCTGACTCACGAGGACCTGCCGGCATGACCGCTCAACTCGATCCGTTGCAGGTCGTTAGTGTGTTTTTCATGCTCGGCCTGCTGCCGCTCGCGGTCGTGATGACGACCTCGTTCACCAAGTTCAGCATCGTGCTGACGCTGCTGCGCTCCGCGCTCGGCGTGCAGCAGGCGCCGAGCAATCTGGTGATTTCCGGCATCGCTCTCGCGGCGACCCTGGTGGTCATGGCGCCCACACTGTCGAAGATCGAAGCCGCGTTCGATACCGGCGACGATGCGCAAACTGCCATGCCTCGGCCCGCCGAACTGGTGCAGGCCGTGCGCGGTCCGCTCGGCGATTTCATGATGAAGCACTCGCGGCCCGACGAACGGCAATTTCTCGTCGGTGCGGCGAAACGGATCGATCCGCAGCGCGACGCGCGCGAAACAGACTTGCAATTGCTGATTCCTGCATTCCTGATCAGCGAGATATCGAGCGGATTCGAGGCGGGCTTCCTGCTCTATATCGCATTTCTGGTGGTGGACCTGGTGGTCGCCAACGTACTGAGCGCGATGGGCATGATGATGCTCTCGCCAAGCACGGTGTCGATTCCGTTGAAGCTGTTTATCTTCGTGTCGGTATCGGGCGTCTCCAGGCTCATGCACGGCCTGATCGTCAGCTATGCAAAATGAACGGCGCGCCTTCTCTCACCACGTTGACCAGCGACGCGCTGATGCTGGTGTTCTGGCTGTCTCTGCCGGCGCTCGCGGTGGCCACCGCTGTCGGTCTGCTGATCGGGCTGTTGCAGTCGATTACGCAGATTCAGGACCAGAGCCTGCCGTACGGCGCGAAGATCATCTGTGTGGGCTTCGTGCTGGTGGTCACCGCGCCGTGGGCGAGCCGCGAACTCACGCGTTTCATCTCGCATGTGTTCACCTTTATCGCGGCGGGGCGCTTGCATTGAGCATGGACCACATCCGCTATCTGGAAGGTTTTGCGTTCTGTACGATCCGGCCCGCCGTCGCGCTTTTCATGATCCCATTCGGGCAGAGCGGCTCGCTGGGAATCGTGCTGCGACTACCCGTCATGCTCGCAGTCGCCATGTTGCCCGGCCAGGTCGGCTGGCCTCCGCGCCTGCCGTTGGCGATTTGCCTGGAACTCGCGACCGGGGCCGCGCTCGGCCTGCTGCTCGGCACGATCTTTCATGCCGCGGCGGCGGCCGGCGCCGTGCTCGACCAGCAGGGCGGCTACGGAAGCGCCGCCATTTATGATCCGCACTTTCAGGAAGAGGCGGCGCTCTTCGAAACGCTGTTCCTGCAGTTCGCCGCGTTGACGCTGTTCACGGGGCCGGGTTTGTCGTTGCTGTTCGGTTTCTTCACGGACGCGTGGATGCTGTGGCCGCCCGGTCGGTGGCGCGGCGATCTGGCCGACCTATTCCAGCAGCTTGCGCTGCGCAATCTCGCCAACTCGTTCAGCGAGGGCGTGCGTCTCGCGAGCCCGTTGCTCGGTCTCATGCTCCTTGTCGATATCGCGTTCGGTCTGATGTCACGGCATGCGAAGCGGCTCAATCCGTTTACGACCGCGCGCACCGTGAAAGCTGCGGTTTTAACGTTCGCCACCGTGCTCAGCGTGCCTGCGTTATTCGCGCAATTGCGCGCCGCGTTCGATTCCGTGATCCATTTGCGATGAGCAACAAAACCGAAGCCCCGACGCCCAAACGGATTCGGCGCGCCCGCCAGGACGGCGAGATCGCCAAAAGCACGCATTTGACCGTGGTGTTCAGCGGCCTGTGCTGGTGGCTGTATCTGTTCATCGAGGGGCCTGAATGGTACGCACTCGGTGGCCGGCTGATCCTGCATGTGACGACACTGGATGCCTCGCGCGATTTCGGCGACCGGCTTGCGTCGACGTTTGCCGCGCTGACCGCCTTTACGGCGCCGGTATTGACGGCGCTTGGTGTCGGTGCGCTCGCGGTGCTGGTGCCCGAGTTGGTGCAAACGCGTGGACTGCTCGCGTGGAAGCGTGTGATGCCTGATCTCAAGCGCCTGAATCCCGTCGAAGGACTCAAGCAGATGTTCAGCCTGCGCCTGGTGTGGGACACGGTTCTCACCCTCGTTCAGTTCACGATCCTGCTGTTCCTGTTCGGCCAGGCGCTCGCTGTCTGGTTGCGCCAGCTTGCCCCGGCATGGGCGTTTTCATTGCCGGTTCATCTCGGCTACACGGCAATGTCGCACTCGCATCTGCTGGCCTGGATGGCCGCTTCGCAGATCGCGCCCGGCGTTGCCGACTACGTCGTCCAGCGCTTTTTGTGGCTGCGCGGGCTACGCATGGATAAAAGCGAAATCAAACGCGAATATCGCGACGACGAAGGCGATCCTTACGTAAAAAGCCGTCGTCGCGCGCTTCATCGGGAGCTTGGCCAATAAGATGTCGAACCGTTCCATTCTCAGCCGCTACGATCTATCGGCCTTCTTCGCGCGTCACGCGGACCTCGCAATCGGCGTCGGCATTCTGGCGGTCCTGGCATTGCTGATCGTGCCCGTGCCGCCGTTCGTACTCGACCTGTTCATCTGCTTGAGCTTCGCTTCCGGTCTGACCATGCTGACCGCCACGCTGTATGTGTCGAAAGCCGCGGATCTCGCCAGCTTCCCGTCGCTACTGCTGATCACCACTTTGTTGCGCCTCGCGTTGGCCATTGCATCGACCAAAATGATTCTGCTCCACGCGCACGCCGGCCAGATCATCGGCGCGTTCGGCGAAATGGTGGTGGGCGGCAACGTGGCGGTGGGCCTCGTGGTGTTTGTCGTGCTGGCGGCGATTCAGTTCATTGTCGTGGCGAAAGGCGCGGACCGCGTCGCGGAAGTGGCGGCCCGCTTCACGCTCGACGGCATTCCGGGGCGCCAGATGAGTATCGACGCCGACATGCGCAACGGTGTGGTCACGGCCGCCCAGGCAAGCCGGTTGCGGGCGTCGCTCGAACGCGAAACTTATTTCTACGGTTCGCTCGACGGCGCGATGAAATTCGTCAAGGGCGATGCGGTGGCCGGGCTCGTCGTCGCGCTCGTGAATATCGTTGGCGGACTGGCGGTCGGTATCGCGCAGCGCGGCATGTCGTTTGCCGACGCACTGCACACGTACACGATCCTGACCGTGGGTGACGGCCTGGTGTCGCAGATTCCGTCGCTGATCGTGTCCGTGGCCGCCGGTATCCTGGTCACCCGGGTGAGTGGCGCCGAAGGCGCGGATGCCCATCTCGGCAGCGATATCTACAGGCAACTGGCGGGGCATCCCAAAGCGATCGGCATGGCCGGTGTGGCCTGTCTTTCGCTGGGGGCGATTCCTGGTTTTCCGCACGTGCAATTCCTCGTAGCCGGCGCCCTGTTGCTTGCGCTCGCGCTGACCCTGATGCGCAACGCCTCGCTCGCGGCCAATTCGCAGCGTGCACTCATGCCCGGCATGACGCGCGACGGCGGCAACTATGTGCCGCGTATTCTCGACGACGTCGAACTGGGCACCAGTGCGGCGTTGCGCTTGCGCCTTGGCGTACAGGCATTCGATGCGTTGCGGCCCGAGGCGCTGAACCGGCAGCTTGGCCAGTTGCGCCGCAAGCTGATGGTCGAACTGGGCGTGCCGTTTCCGGGTCTTGCGCTGCTGCGCGACGCGCGTCTCGCGCCTGAGCGTTACATCGTCGATATCGAGGACGTGCCGTTTGCAAGCGGCACGCTGGTCGGTGCGCATATGCTGGTGAGCGGCGATGAGAAGCACGTTGTATTCGACGGTGTCGCGGGTTACCGGCCACGAGCGGAGAAATCGGTCTGGGTGTCGAGCGCGATGGCTGCGTCGATCGACGACCCGGACATTCACAAGGCAAGCGTCGACGAGGCGCTATGCGAGCACCTCGCCGAAATCTGCGAACGCTCGGCGGCCGATTTTCTCGGCACTCAGGAGACGCGCTTTTTACTCGACCAATTGTCGATCGAATTTCGGGAATTGGTCGAGCAGGCCGGTCAGGCCGCGACGACGGTGCAACTTGGCAGCGTGCTGCGGCAATTGGTGCAGCAACGCGTGCCGATCCGCAATTTGCGCGCGATTCTTGAAGGCGTCGTGCACGTGCCGGCGTCCGAGCGAACCATCGACCGGATGGTACGCCAGGCGCGCATCGAGCTCGGGCCGCAGATCGCGCGCCGCTACGCTGACCTGGAGACGTGGACCATCTTCGCGGCTGTGCTGGAACCGTCGTGGGAAGCAGCTCTCGAAGTGCAGATCCGAAGCGGTGTCGACGGCGAGCCGCAATGCGTGCTCTCAGTGGAAGAACTGGAGCGCGCGCAGCGCATTCTGACGGCAGGGCCGGCAGGGGTCGCGCTGATCGTGACCAATGCGGTCGTGCGTCCGCATCTTGCGCGGTTGTTGCACGACTTCGGTCAGCGCATCGAGGTGCTGGCCATCGAAGAAATTCCCCTCGACGTCTACCGTATTCAAGCAGTCGCGACGCTGGGCGCGGCGTAAAAGGGGAGGTCATGCAATCGTTGGGAAAGAATGCGCCGGTGTTTGCGTCCGTGCCGACGTTGCACGGACGGGTGGTCGAGGCGCGCGGGGTCATCGCGCGGGTCGTGGGCGTGTCGTTGCGGATCGGCGAGAAGGTGCGGCTCGTGCGTCCGGACACGCTCGAGGCACAGTACGGGGAAGTCGTCGGGTTTGCGCATGACGGCGCGCTGGTCATGCCGCTTGCCGGGCTGAACGGTCTGTCGAATATCACCGAGGTACAAGGCTGTGGTGCGAGTTGGGGCACGTTCGACGCGCCAGGGCTGCTCGGCCGCGTGGTAGACGGGCTGGGCAATCCGCTCGACGGCGGACCCGCGCTGCAACAGCTCGCCCCCACGGCTGTTGTGCGAGTCGAGCCAGGAGTGACCCTCAACCCGCTCGAGCGGCCGGTCATCGCCAAGCCGTTCGCCACCGGCGTGCGGGCTATCGACGGCCTGCTCACCTGCGGCGTGGGTCAGCGCACCGGCATCTTCGCCCCGGCGGGCGGCGGCAAGAGCACCATCATGGGCATGATCGCGAACGGCGCGTCGACCGACGCGATCGTCGTGGCCTTGATCGGCGAACGCGGCCGCGAGGTGGCCGAATTCATTCACGACCACCTCGAGCGCCGGCGCGTGTCGACGGTCGTGATCGCCGCGACGTCCGATCGTCCTGCCGCCGAGCGGATCAAGGCGGCGGAACTGGCAGCGCAAGTCGCCGTCGGGCTGCGCGCGAGCGGACGGCACGTTCTGTTGCTGTTCGATTCGCTGACCCGCTATGCGCGCGCATTGCGCGAACTCGGCCTGGCAGTCGGCGAGCCGCCTTTGCGAGGCGGTTTTCCGCCGAGTGTGTTTGCACAGCTACCGCGCTTGATCGAATCGGCCGGTGCGACGGCGCAGGGCAGCATCACCGCGTTCTACACCGTGCTCGCCGACGAGACCGATCTATCCGATCCGGTCGCGGAGGAGGCGCGCTCGTTGCTCGACGGGCATATCCAGCTATCCTCGAAGTTGGGCGCGGCCGGCCACTATCCCGCCATCGACATTCTGCGTAGCCGCAGCCGCCTGATGACGCGCGTTTCCAGCGCCGCTCATCAAGCGGAGGCGAACCGGGTGCGCGACTGGCTCGCGCGCTACGAGGAAATTGAACTGTTGCTGCAGATCGGCGAATATCAGCGCGGCCGCGATGCGGACACTGATCGGGCCATCGACCAACGCCCGGCGATCCAGCGCTTTCTGCGCCAGCCCTACGACGCGAGTTGTTCCTGGCGCGATACGGGCATGCAATTGCATGCACTGAGTGTCGGCGATCGATGGACATGACGCACAGCATTTCCCGGTTGGCCGAATTCTGGCGCTTGCTCGCACGCGTGCGGCGCTTGCGGGTCCAGCGCCGGTTACGCGAGATGGCGGTCGCGCGCCATGGCGAGCGCCGTGCGGCGGCCGAGGTAGCCGCGCGGCGCGCGGTGCTGGAGCGGCACGCCGAAGAACGGTTGCGCGTGCTAGCTGCCTGCCAGGGCGACTCGCGCGCAAGCCGGCAATGGCATGCGACCTTGCGTGCACACGACGCGCGCATGCCGGCATTGCGTCGTCAGTTGACGGAGGCCGAGATGGCGCACGCCGACGCGTGCGAAGCGGCCGCGCAAGCGCTAACGAACTGGCGACGCGAGACGATCATGCAGGACGACGCTACTGCAAGGGCTCGCGATTGTCTGATCCGTTTGCGTGACCCTGGCTAGCACCGCACACTGTTACCCAAGGCCGTCCACGATGAGCGGCAACAATAGTGCCGGGCGACCTGAAAAGAGTCGCCCGGTTTTTTAAGGCTCGTGTCTGCCTCTTCACCAACGCGTTGTTCCGTGCCCGGCGCGCGTCCACACCGTTCGCCGGCCAGCCTGTACCGCCCGCGCCGGCGACTCGGGCTCCGCAAACGGCGCTGTTACGCCTTGGCGCGGTTGAAGTCGCTCTGCGTCGGCTGCTTGCCGGTGGTCGGGTCGATCCAGCCCGTGCCGTCACGAGCGGCCACCAGGGTATAGCCGTCCGGCGTGGCGTTGTCCAACTGACGGCCGTCGCGGCTCTTCTGGATGGTCAGGCCCGCGCTGTTCTGTTCGCTGAGGCCTTTGACGACGTACCCCTGGTTGCCGCGCGTGATGGTGACGTCGTCCGCAAAGGAGACCTTCGGGTTGTTCTTCGCCGCTTGCGTGCCGACTGTGATCTTGGTGGTGTCCGGTAGTGTGAACGTCATCGGGCCGTTGAACATCGCTGAGCTCTTGTTGCCCGAGTTGGCGTGCTGATCGATGTGCGGGTCGCCGTAGATCTTGGTCGTGTCGCCGGTTTTCGCGTTGGTCATGACCATCGAGGAATCGGCCTTGTTGAAGTTGAGCTTGTAGTCGCCGAGGTCGATGCTTGCCTTGTTATTGGTGACGGCGGTGTTGCTCCATTGCGTGCCGTTGCTTGTGCCGCAGCAGTTGCTGTCGTTGCGCGGCGGCGTGCGGTCGTGCTCGCGATAGTCGATGTCGATGCGGCAGTCGCGCTGCGTGTTGCCACGGCCGCCATACGGATCGTCCCGGCGATCGCAGCGCGCCGGCGGTTGGGCGTAAGACGAGCTGCGGCTGATCGTCATGGATTGGGCCATGAAGCTACTGCTCGCGTCATTCCCCGAGGCGTAGTTGCTCATGGCGAACGTTGCCTTCGAGTAGTTGCTCAGCATATTGGACATCCGCGACGACGAGTCGCGAGCGCCGAATGCGCCGGCATTCGAAAGCTGCGACTGCGTGGCGAGGTTCGAAAAAATATTCGCGTGAGCCTGGATCGCGAGGGAAAGCTGATTGGTTTGCATCGCTGCTTGCATGTCGATATTCCTGAAAAAGTCGGCCTGACTGGACATCCGGAACCGCGTTGCCGACGATGTGGAATGGGCTCCGTGTCCGACATGTTAGAGAAATCGAATTTTAATGAGGCATACTTATTTATAGGGGATCCGTGGAATACGAACTGTTCGGCACTTGATCGCAGAGGGCGGAATTCATATCCCGCCATGATGAGACTCAGGCGAGCCGTCGGGCTCGCGAGGCGCCGCCGGCAAGCGGCCCTGCGGGTCGGCGATACGTGCCGCGGTGGATTTATCTGGATCGTATCCGGGTGTTCTTCAAGGCTGCCGCGAGCGCTTGAAGGTAGCCGGGATTTCGGTCGGGCGGCATCGTGTCGTTCGACAGGCCGGCGCCTCGGCGCTCGCGGATCGCCATGGAAAACTACGATCCACCCCAGGAGTAACCCTAAGTCCTTTTGCCCGAATAGCGATACCACGTTCCCGTCACAGGCATGCAACCATCACATTGTCAGATTGCATGGGTTAACATTGGAGACTGTAAGCGGCAAGGCAAAACGCGTCTTGGCTACCGTACCGCTTCGCGTAAGTAGCGGGTAAGTTGAGGCCTTTATTGTGTTCGAAAGTCGGCGAGCGATCGCGTGCATGGTGCGGCGCGGCAGGGGAATCAGGCTGACGAATACCGGAAACACTAGCCGCAATTCCGAACAACATGGCGCGCCATCGGCGCACCGGCACAGGTTTTACGTTTCATCTTCACCAAGGGGTTGTCGATGTCTGCGATTGAATCGGTTCTTCACGAACACCGTGTTTTCCCGCCCTCCGCTGAAGCAGCGGCCGGTGCGACGATTTCCGGCATGGATGCGTACCGGGCGCTGGCCGCCGAAGCGGAGCGCGATTACGAAGGTTTCTGGGGGCGCCTCGCACGCGAGACGCTAAGCTGGAACACGCCCTTCACCAAGGTGCTCGACGAATCGAAGGCACCTTTCTACACGTGGTTCGACGACGGCCAGCTGAACGCGTCATATAACAGCATCGACCGTCATGTCGAAGCCGGTAATGGCGAGCGCGTCGCGATCATCTTCGAAGCCGACGACGGCACCGTCACCAACGTCACCTACCATGATCTGCTGCAACGTGTATCGCGCTTTGCGAATGCACTGAAAAAACGCGGCGTGAAGAAGGGCGATCGCGTCGTGATCTATATGCCGATGTCGATCGAAGGCATCGTCGCGATGCAGGCGTGCGCGCGGATCGGTGCAACGCATTCGGTCGTGTTCGGCGGCTTTTCGTCGAAGTCGCTCAATGAGCGGCTGGTCGACGTGGGCGCCGTCGCGCTCGTCACCTCCGACGAACAGATGCGCGGCGGAAAGGCCCTGCCGCTCAAGAACATCGCCGACGAAGCCATTGCCATGGGCGGCTGCGATGCGGTGAAGAGCGTGATCGTCTACCAGCGCACCGGCGGCAAGATCGCATGGAACGAAAGCCGCGATCTGTGGATGCACGAACTCACGCAGGCCGAATCGGATCAATGCGCGCCGGAGTGGGTCGGCGCCGAGCATCCGCTTTTCATCCTGTACACGTCGGGTTCGACCGGCAAGCCGAAGGGCGTGCAGCACAGCACCGGCGGCTATCTGCTGTGGGCCGCGCAGACCATGAAGTGGACGTTCGACTGGAAGCCCACGGACGTGTTCTGGTGTACCGCCGACATCGGCTGGATCACCGGCCATAGCTACATCACGTATGGTCCGTTGACGCTCGGCGGCACCCAGGTCGTGTTCGAAGGCGTGCCGACCTATCCGAACGCCGGCCGCTTCTGGGACATGATCGCGAGGCACAAGGTCACCCTGTTCTATACCGCGCCGACCGCGATCCGCTCGCTGATCAAGGCCGCCGAAGCGGACGAAAAAGTGCATCCGAAGAGCTACGATCTGTCGACGCTGCGCATCATCGGCACGGTCGGCGAGCCGATCAATCCGGAAGCGTGGGTGTGGTATCACGAGAACGTCGGCGGCGGCCGTTGCCCGATCGTCGATACGTGGTGGCAAACCGAAACCGGCGGCCACATGATCACGCCGCTGCCGGGCGCCACGCCGCTGGTGCCGGGTTCGTGCACGCTGCCGCTGCCGGGCATCATGGCGGCTGTCGTCGATGAAACCGGCCAGGACGTGCCGAACGGGCAGGGCGGCATTCTGGTGGTGAAGCGCCCATGGCCGTCGATGTTGCGCAACGTGTGGGGCGATCCGGACCGTTACAAGAAGAGCTACTTCCCCGAAGAACTCGGCGGCACGCTATATCTCGCCGGCGATGGCGCGGTGCGCGACAAGGAAACCGGCTACTTCACGATCATGGGCCGCATCGACGATGTGCTCAACGTGTCCGGCCACCGCCTCGGCACTATGGAGATCGAGTCGGCGCTGGTGTCGAACCCGATCGTGGCTGAAGCGGCCGTGGTGGGACGCCCTGATGCGACCACCGGCGAAGCCGTATGCGCATTCGTGGTGCTCAAGCGCGCGCGTCCCGAAGGTGAAGACGCGGTGAAGCTCGCCAACGAACTGCGCAACTGGGTTGCCAAGGAGATCGGTCCGATCGCCAAGCCGAAGGACATCCGCTTCGGCGAGAACCTGCCGAAGACGCGTTCGGGCAAGATCATGCGCCGCCTGTTGCGCTCGCTCGCGAAGGGCGAGGAGATCACCCAGGACGTGTCCACCCTGGAGAACCCGGCGATTCTCGATCAGCTCGGCGAGTCGCTCTGAGCTTGAATTTGCCTGGGTCTGCAGCACGGGTGTGCCGGACGATGCGCCCTTGACCGGACCCAGGTATCAGGCACTGGGCTTAGGCAGTGAAAGCCACCGCGCGGACAATCCCGATTGCCTGCCCGGTGGCTTTTTGATACATAGGCGCATGGCCGCGCCACACCACTCTTCTCACGCTACGCTCAATCCCGCGCCCGAACCGCCAGCGGTCTCGGCAGCGATGGCACGCGCGCATCGGAAGTACTGGCGCTTCAATCTCGCGTTGATCGCGACGCTGATGACGGTCGGCTTCGCGGTGTCGTTCGTTTTGCCGCTGGTGGCGCCGGCGTTGAATCAGGTCCGTTTCATCGGCTTCAGGTTGCCGTTCTACTTCGGTGCGCAAGGGGCGATTCTGATCTACGTTGCGTTGATCGTCGTTTATATCGTGCTGATGCAGCGCGCCGACCGCCGTCTGCAACGTGCTTTCGATGCGGATGCGGGTGCCGGTGCCGGCGCCAGGGCCGACTCCACCGCGCTCAGTGCGCGCGGAGGCTGAGCCGATGAAGCTCACGAACCGGCTGATCCGCTCATACGCGCTCTATACGCTCGGCTTCCTGCTATTCATTTACGTGATGTGGCGCATCGAGCGGATCACAGGCCCCGGCGTCTGGATCGGCTATGTGTTCCTGTTTGTGCCGATCGCGGTGTATGCGGTGATCGGCTTGCTGTCGCGCACGTCCGATCTCGTCGAATACTACGTGGCCGGGCGGCGCGTGCCGTCCTTCTTCAATGGCATGGCGACGGCGGCCGACTGGTTGTCCGCGGCGTCGTTTATCGGCCTCGCCGGGTCGATCTATGCGACCGGATACGACGGTCTCGCGTATCTGATGGGCTGGACCGGCGGCTATTGCCTCGTCGCGTTCCTGCTTGCGCCGTACGTGCGCAAACTTGCGCGCTATACGATTCCCGATTTTCTCGGCACGCGCTTTTCGAGCAACGCGGTGCGTGGACTCGCTGCGTTGGCGGCGATTCTCTGCTCGTTCGTCTATCTGGTTGCGCAGATTCAGGGCGTCGGCTTGATTGCGACACGTTTTATCGGCGTGGATTTCGCGGTCGGCATTTTCTGCGGACTCGCGGGCATTCTGGTGTGCTCGTTTCTCGGCGGCATGCGTGCCGTGACGTGGACCCAGGTTGCGCAATACATCATCCTGATCGCGGCCATCCTGATTCCCGTATCGATGATCGCGCATAAGGACGGCCTCGGCTGGGTGCCGCAGTTCAACTATGGGCGCTTGATGGAGCGCGTCGAAGGCCTGGAGAAGCAGGTGCGAGAGGCACCGCTCGAGCAGACCGTACGCGACGATTATCGACAGCGCGCCGCGCTGATGCAGATGCGGCTCGACACGTTGCCGCAATCGTTCGTCGACGAGAAGCTGCGCCTCACGCAGGAAGTCGCGGACTTGCGTCGCCACAACGGCCCGCTGCGCGAGATCAAGGAGCGCGAGCGGGCGCTCGAACAATTTCCACGCGATGCCGCCGCGGCACAGATCGTCTGGACCCAACGCCGCGACGAAATGCTGATGCGCGCGGCCGCGCCGGTGCCGATGCACGAGCCGTTTCCCGTCACGAGCGAAGAAGACCGGCGCACTCACGAACGTAATTTCCTGTCGTTGCTGCTGTGTCTCTCGCTTGGCACCGCGAGCTTGCCGCACATCCTGACGCGCTACAACACGACGACCTCGGTGGCATCCGCACGACGCTCGGTCGGCTGGACGCTGTTCTTCGTCGCACTGTTCTATCTGACGGTGCCCGTGTTGGCAGTGCTGATCAAGTACGAGATATTGACCAACCTGGTCGGCCATCATTTTGCCGATTTGCCGCAGTGGCTCACGCAGTGGCGCAAGGTCGAGCCGAGTCTGATCAGCCTTGCCGACACAAACGGCGACGGTATCGTGCGCTGGAGCGAGATCCAGATGCAGCCGGATATGGTGGTGCTCGCCGCGCCCGAGATCGCGGGGCTGCCGTATGTGATGTCAGGCTTGATCGCGGCCGGTGCATTGGCCGCGGCGCTCTCGACCGCGGATGGTCTGCTGCTGACGATCGCCAACGCGTTATCGCACGACGTCTACTATCACATGGTCGATCCGGCCGCATCGAGCCAGCGGCGCGTGACGATCTCGAAGATTCTGTTGTTGGGAGTGGCGTTGTTCGCGTCGTATGTGGCGTCGCTGAATACGGGGAATATTCTGTTTCTGGTGGGCGCGGCGTTTTCGCTGGCGGCGTCGAGCCTGTTTCCGGTGCTGGTGCTGGGTGTGTTCTGGAAGCGCACCACGCGGCTTGGGGCGGTGGCGGGCATGGTGGCGGGGCTGGTGGTGTGCATTTACTACATCGTGTCGACGTATCCGTTCTTCACGCAGTTGACGGGCTTCGCGGGTGCGCGGTGGTTCGGCATCGAGCCGATCAGTTCGGGCGTGTTCGGCGTGCCGGCCGGGTTCCTGGTGGCGATCGGGGTGAGTCTGCTGGACCGGAAACCGGATGCTTATACGAGGGCGCTGGTGGACTATATCCGGCATCCTTAGACGGGTTTGCGCATCAGTGTGGCGCAGGGCGCGAAGTTTGCTATAATTCGGCTCCCCGCCGGAGAGATGGATGAGCGGTTTAAGTCGCACGCCTGGAAAGCGTGTATAGGTTAATAACCTATCGGGGGTTCGAATCCCCCTCTCTCCGCCAGAACTCGCCCAAGTGCTTGGGCAACTCGGAAAATCCCGGTAAATCAAAAGCTTCGATTCCTGCGGTCCACGGCGAGTGGTGCCCACAGGACTCGGCGAACATGAGAAAAACACCGGGACGGGTGCGCCAGGACGGCGTTAGCCCTTGCTGCCTGCCACCCGGCGGGCGATACCGTTTGAGACTTGAGCTTCGAGTTCATCCAGTTGCACCAGCAAGGTGTCCAGCGAGCGCAATTGTGCGTTGGTCAGGTGCTGCGCATCGAGCAGCTGATGGAGCCGCCCACGCCAGTAGGCGCCCGGCAAGATCGGTCCCGCGAGGTCCCCGATCATTGATGCGCCCATCACCCGCGCAAGATGTGCGATTTCGAGGTCGAGTAACGTGACCATGGCTTCCCCCGCAACGTCCGTTCTTGTTGTGCAACGAAGAGCTGCTACAACCCTAGTCCAAACGCCGCAGATTGACAATTGGGTCGGTTATCAATCGTTTCGCTAAAGCCGTGCGCCTTTTATCCCGGAGATTCACGCTCCCAGAGATCCACTCCGCATCACATGCAAACTGACGGCCAGCATTTCTCCTGGCATGACAGAGAATGTCAAAGACTCAGGTTACTGGTCGTTTCAATTTGCCCAATCTGCTTACAAAGTATCTCTGTATCCTTCAGCACACAACGATGAAGGAGGATGCGCCATGAAAACGATACTCAAAACGCTGGCGAGCGTGCCGGCATTTCCACTCGCACTTTCCCTTGCCGCAAGTGCCGCCCTGCTGAGCGGCTGTGCGCTGTATGTGCCTGATTCGCCGGGCGTGCTTGTCGCGCCGCAAGGCGGGCCACAAGGTGGTCCTGGCAACGGTTTCTGTCCGCCTGGACAGGCGAAAAAGGGGAATTGCTGACGAGAAGGAAGATGAAACACAGAGGGCGCCCGCGGGCGCCCTCTGTGTTTCATCAAGTCGAATGGCTGATTGCGATGTGCTGGCTGTGGTGAAGCTTCGCGCTCACCCGCGCATGCGAGTGGGAACGCGCGTGATCTGTTTGAGCCGCATGAAGACTCTTCCGGCTCGTTTGCGAGTCGGCACGGTCCGCCTGCGTGTCCGATCGGTCCGCCGCGCGGGCAAGGCCGACATCGCGGTCGCCTGAATTAAAGCCGTTGGTATTGCTGACGCCCTTGCTGCTCATGTGGCCTGCGGACATGCCACCCGCGTTGCCGCCCAGACCACTGTGTCCGGCCCCGCCGCTGCCTCCCGCTCCGCCGCTTCCACCGTTCCCGCCTCCATTGCCCCCCGCTGCCGCCAAGGCCGACACGGACGCAAGCGCCAGGAGGCTTGCAGCAATCCATTGCGCTGTTTTCATTTTCGCTTTCCCGAAGTCTACTGAGTGCTTCGATTGTACGAACGGCGCGCAGCGGTAACGCCGAACACTTGTAATCAACTGTAAGAGGTGCGATCTGGTCGCCGCGGATCGGCTTCGATTCCTGAGCCAATTGCGACTATCCGGGCAGGTCGGCTCCGAACCAAATGTGGCGGCTTCCCGTTTTGACGAAACCGGACAGTCGCAAATCAGATGGATACATCTCCATTCAGTTCTTCATCCGCATCTTCTGCGACGTGCATTCCGTACGCGACCATTCGCCGATACAGCGTGCAGCGCGAAATTCCGAGGGCCGTCGCCGTTTCTCCCAGCCGGTAATCGTGCCGCAGCAAGGCGGTTTCGATTGCGCTGCGCTCGGCCTGTTCGCGGATACGATCAAGCGTCGCCGTTTGTCCAGCCGACTCCGATTCGAGGTCGAGATCGTGGGGTGTCAGCAGCCTGCCTTCGGCCATGACGATCGCGTGACGTACGCGGTTGATCAACTCGCGCACGTTCCCCGGCCAGTGGTAGTGGTGCATGGCGTCGATGGCCGATGGCGTGAAGCCGTGAATCTTGTGGCTGCTGTCGGTCTTGTACTTCTGCAGGACGTAGTGAGCGAGCACGTCGATGTCCTTGCCGCGGGCGCTGAGCGGCGGTTCATTGACGCGCAGCACGCACAGGCGATGGAACAGGTCGGCGCGGAAGCGGCCGGCGAGTATCGCGGCTTCGAGATCGACGTGGGTCGCTGAGATGATGCGTATGTCGACGGGAATCGATTCGTTGCCGCCGAGCCGTTCAATTTTGCCTTCCTGCAGAAAGCGCAGCAGGCCCGCCTGGGCTTCGAAC
The DNA here is from genome assembly GCF_003368325.1 of Paraburkholderia caffeinilytica. Classification (NCBI taxonomy): domain Bacteria; kingdom Pseudomonadati; phylum Pseudomonadota; class Betaproteobacteria; order Burkholderiales; family Burkholderiaceae; genus Paraburkholderia; species Paraburkholderia caffeinilytica. Next base: position 3,351,002 of record NZ_CP031467.1, read on the forward strand.
GGCATGTCGCCAATTTCATCGAGGAACAGGGTGCCCCCGTTCGCCGATTCGATGCGGCCAATCCTGCGCTCGTTTGCGCCTGTGAACGCGCCACGTTCGTAGCCGAATAGTTCAGACTGCAAAAGATGACTCGGAATCGCGCCGCAATTGATCGCAACGAAAGGTGCTTTGCTGCGCGGCGAGCACCTGTGAATCGCGAGGGCGGTGAGTTCTTTTCCGGTACCTGACTGGCCGGAGATGAACACGCTGGCGTTCGTATTGGCAATCTTGCGAATGGTGCTGAAAAGCTGCTGCATGGCTTCGCAGCTGCCCACCATCGCATCGTCGTCCATGAGCGAGGTATCGGCGGCCGTATCGACGTAATCCAATTCCGCCATGCCTCGCGCATGCCCGAGCGCATGCGAAATCCAATCGGGAGGCAGCGGCAGCGTGAGGTAGTCGAAACAATAGTTGCGAATCAGTTCGCGAACCGCCTTGCTTTCCGACTGGCCTTCAGCCGTGATTGCCACCCAGCCGATCGCCGTCTGGCTCAGACATGCCTTGAGGATAGGAAAGTCGCGTGGCGTGAAACCGTCGAAATCGATGAGACCGGCGGCGACGCCTGACTTCTTCGTTGCAGCCTCGGCGCCGGTGGCGGTTTTCGCCACGACGACTTCCCAGCCGGCTGAGCGCATCTCTGCGAGGAGCGCGTTGTTAGGTGCGCGAGCAACGCAGATCACGCGGCGTGGGGTGTCCGACTTGGACGGGGGCGCCGACTGCGTTGAGCCGGCCGTCACGCAAGAACCCGCTCGGACATCGTCAGGTGATTTTGGCATGATATTCCCCGATTCCTTCTTATTCCTTCTTATTTCATTGCCCGCCTGAAAATCGGCAGTACAACGACGTTTGGTACTTCGATGCTACTCGCTACTGACGCCGCAAAAAAAGAGAATCTCGATGCTGTTGCTACTGCGAGGTACTCAAAACGTCCATACAGGGTTAACGTCCCGACTCGCCGGTGGATAAATAGGCACTTATACCGAGGAGCCGAGATTCAGGACGCATCGCCGATGACCGATGCGCGCCACGCGGTCTCGTGTTTCCCTGGCGGTTCAACCCGTTCGACCACCTGCTAGCCGCCGCTCAAAGTGGGGAGGAGAATCCTGTAGATGTGGATAAACGCCGGCCCGAGCAAGACGGTGAGAAGGGCAGGAAAGATGCAGAAAATCAGCGGAAACAGCAGTTTCAGCGCGATCTTCGAGGCCTGCTCTTCGGCGCGCATGCGGCGGCGCGTGCGCAGCGTGTCCGACAGCACGCGCAACGAGGCGCCGATGCTGGTGCCGAAACGTTCGGCCTGAACCAGCATTGCGCAAAAGGAATCGACATCCTCGACGCCGGTGCGCAAAGAGAGATTACGCAGCGCCTTTTCCTTGGTGAACCCGGAGCGCATTTCGAGCAGCATCAACTGCAGTTCGCTGGCGACCACCGGGCTGCGCAGTTCTATTTCTCCCGCTACTTTCACTAACGCCGCGTCGAGGCTGAGACCCGCTTCGACACAGACTGTCAGCAGGTCGAGCGCGTCGGGAAAATCTTCGAAAATCGCCCGCTTGCGCCACGCAATGCGGCGCGCCAGTACGAAATTCGGCAGGTAGTAGCCGATCGCGCCGAGCAGGGCGAGCACGGCCATCAAGACGTACTGCTGCGCCGCAAGCGACGAATTGGCCAGCCACGCAAGGGCAATCAGCGGCAGCGCGAGCGCGAGCACGGTTTTCGCGGCGAAATACAGGGCGGCGGCACCCTGTGTGCGCCACCCTGCATTCATCATTTGCACGCGCAGTGCCGAGTTTTCCCAGCCCTCGGTCGGGACCGACAGTTTCGAAATCGGCTGCGAAATCTCGGCGAGCTTTTCGAGCCATGCCGAGCCTGACGGCATGCCGTCGGGTTCGGACATGGGCAGGTTGGTCCCGCCTGCCTGTTCGATTCGCCGGCGCATATCGCGCGGCGAGAATAGCAGCATGGCGCCGAATACCGCGCCGAACACCACGGCGAAAAGGCCGGCCAGCAACAGCATGTGCATCGAGTCGAGCGTTTGCATGACAGCTCCTTAATATCCTGATCTGCAGCGTGTGTGCGAAGAGTGCGATCAGACGCGAATCTTGACGATGCGTCGCATCCACATCACACCGCATAGCATCGAGAACACCACCATCTCGACGACCTTGATGCCGGCCGGGTCCTGCCACAGCACTTCAAGGAAAGTGGGGTTGAGGACCATCATCAACCCCGCGGTGACAAACGGAAGCAGGCCAAGTATCCACGCCGACAACTTGCCCTCGGCCGACAGCACGCGGATCTTGTCGAACAGCTTCATGCGTTCGCGGATCAGCGTTGCAATGCCGTCCAGTATCTCCGCGAGATTGCCGCCCGTCTCCCGCTGAATGAGGACGGCGATCACGAAGTAACGCAGATCGCGGATCGGTACGCGCGTCGCGAGATTCATCAAGGCCTCGTTCAGTGCAACGCCGTAGTTGATTTCGTCGAACGTGATGCGGAATTCACCCCCCATGGGCTCGGCGAACTCGGTGCCGACCATGCCGATTGCGCTGGAGAACGCATGTCCTGCGCGTAGCGCGCGGCTGATCATGTCGGCGACGTCCGGCAACTGGCGTTCAAGTTGGCGCAGCCGCTTACTGCGCCGCCTGCTTACATGGAGAAACGGCAGCAGCGATGTGAACAGGGCGCCGAGTGCGGCGAACATCGTCGGTATGGGTGTGAGCGTGGACAGGGCGAGTACGGTCGCAGGCAGAACGAGGGCCGTACCCATCAGTCGCGCAATCGACCACTTGAGCCCGGATTGCTGGATCCACAGGTCGAGCGTCTGGATGCGAGGCATCTGCATCAGCAGCTTGTCGAGCAATTCCGACTCGCTCAACATGCGCTGCTTCAGGATCGTCAAGCGTTCCTTATGAACCTGGCCGCCGGCGGATAGTGCGCGAATACGCGATTCGATCCGGCGGGCGGCAGGGCCGTGACGATTGTTCCACCACTGGTAGCCGCCCTCGAGCGCGAGCACGACCGCGAGGAACAGCAAGACGGCGAATGCGTAGAAGATCGGGTTCATGCAAGTCTCCTGAGACCGCTGCGAGTCAATAAGCGGATCGGGTCAGCCGGATCACGTCGTTTCGAAGTGTCGTCCCGGGTCGTAGGTCTGGTCGGGCAACGCGACGCCAAATGCCTGCAGGCGCTCAGCGAATTTCGGCCGCACGCCGGTCGCGCAAAACCGCCCGCGCACGTTGCCGTTCTCATCGATTCCGGTTCGCTTGAACGTGAAGATTTCCTGCATGTTGACGATGTCTCCCTCCATGCCGGTGATCTCCTGAATGCTGACGATCTTGCGTCGACCGTCGGTCAACCGGGCAGCCTGCACCACAACCGATATGGCCGATGAAACCTGCTGGCGCATGGTTTTGGTCGGCAGCGACAGGCCCCCGAGGTTGATCATGTTTTCGAGGCGCGTCAGCGCATCGCGCGGGGTATTCGCGTGGATGGTGGCGAGCGATCCTTCATGACCGGTGTTCATCGCGTTGAGCATGTCGAGCGCCTCGGCTCCGCGCACCTCGCCGAGGATGATGCGATCAGGCCGCATCCGCAGGGCGTTGCGCACCAGCGTGCGCTGCGTGATCTCGCCGCGCCCTTCGATGTTCGGCGGCCGCGTTTCGAGCCGCAGAACATGCTGCTGCCGCATTTGCAGTTCCGCCGCGTCTTCGATGGTCACAATGCGCTCATCGTCCGGAATGAAGCCCGACAGGACGTTGAGCAGCGTCGTCTTGCCGCTGCCGGTCCCGCCCGACACCAGTATGTTCACCTTCGCGCGCGCCAGTGCATCGAGCACCTCCGCCATCGGCGGCGTGAGGCTCTGCAACTGGAGCAGGTCGGAGACTTGCAACGGATTGGCCGCGAAGCGCCGGATCGAGAGCAGCGGTCCGTCCACTGCGGATGGCGGAATGATTGCATTGACCCGTGAGCCATCTGGAAGACGTGCGTCGACCATCGGGCTCGATTCGTCAATCCGGCGTCCGACGCGAGACACGATTTTTTCGATCACCTTCATGAGGTGCGCGTCGTCGTAGAACGTCACGTCGGTCAGCTCGAGCCGCCCTTTGCGTTCGACGTAGGTGTGCTGGTGCGTGTTGACGAGAATGTCGGATATCGTCGGATCGCGCAGCAGGCTTTCCAGAGGACCGAACCCGAACATCTCGTCGTAGACGTCGATCACCAGTTGCCGGCGTTCGATATCGTTGGCGGGCGCCTTCTCTTCTTCGAGAATGCGCGTGATGAGCGCGCCGATTTCGTGGCGAACCTGCTCGGGCGGCATACGCGCGAGACGCTCCAGTTCGACTCGATCGAGCACGCACTGATGTATTTCGCGTTTCAACCTTTGGTAAGCAGCCCGCGCCATGTGGTTCGGCGAGTGCTGTGCGTTTTCGCGTTCGCCGAACGGCTGCACACGTTGAGCGGAAATCTGTTCACGCAGCGACATGATGGTCTCCTCAGGTTTATCACATAGCCTTGAGCTTCGGTGCCGGGCTGCGTCCGAAGAAGCGGGCGAGCAGCGGCTCACCCCTTTCGCGGCCGCTTTCGGGTCCCGCCGACAGGCTGACGATGTTGTTCGCGAGCGCAAGCAGACTGCGCGACACGTTGCTATTGCGGCTCAGCTTCGATACCGGCACGCCGTGGTTCATCGATTCGGACACGGTCTCGATGTCTTCCGGGATGACCTGATAGGGACGCATGCCGAGCACTTCCTCCAGCGCGGCCCGTGCGCGTTCCCCATGGCGCGTGTAGCGGTTCAGAAGCAGCCGGGTACGGTCGGAGGGATAAGCGAGCGACGCCAGAATCTCCTGCAGACGCCGGCCCGCGCGCACATGCGGCATGCTCGCCTGCAAGACGAGATGGATCTGGTTGCTGCGATCGAGCGCCAGTATGGAGAGCGGGTTGATCGATTGTCCGAGATCGAAGATCACCAGGTCGTAGCGCGGAACGGCGACGCCCAGAATCCATTCGAGCCTTTCGTCCTTGATCTCCGACGCTTTGATCGGATCGCCGGCGCCGGCGAGTATATGGAACGTGTCGCTCACATGCACGAGGCAGGCGTCGAAAAAGGCCGCGTCCATCCGCTCTACCTGTGCGCACATCTGCGGCAACGTCGAGGGGGGTCTTTCGTCGGTGACGAGAAACGCGGCGTCCCCGAAAAGCTGATTGAGGTCGATCAGCAGCACGCGTTTTTGCTGGCTATCCGATATCGCGTGAGCCACGTTGCTGGCGATGAAGCTGGTTCCCGCTCCGCCCTTGCAGGACAGGAACGAAACAATTTGCGTTTCGTGAGCGCCATTCAGCGCGCGCTGACTCTCGATGCGTGAAAGCGCTTCGCAGAGCGTGGCCTTGTTGAGCGGCCAGCCGAGCACGTCGCGAAAGCCGGCGCGCATGGCTTCGATCAGCGTCTGCGGCGACGCGTCGGGAATCAGCAGGATGGACGTGACTTGAGGACGCCGATGGCACAGCTGGCCGACGACCGGAAGCTCGGCGGTTTCGAGCGACGATGCGTCGACGATCAGTACGTCGAACGCATCCAGGCTGTCGCCGCGCTCGGCTAGCGACGAGGGTTTGCCGGCCACGCGGGTCGTGCGGTAGTTGCCGCATTCGCCGATCAGACTCACGATTTGAGCCAAGCGCGTGGCGTCTTCCGATGTGATGAGAATGTTGATCATGGTCGTGGCTGCCTGGGTAAGTTGTGTTATTGACAGACGCTTCCACCCGTCGACGTTGCGAGACTTTCGCGCGGCAGGGTGGTCGTGAGCGGTGGCATCGTGAGCGTGAGGGGCACGAACGGAATCATGGTTTTCACGCTGACGTTGGTCACGCTGACGGTGACTAACGTGCACGTGTTGCGTGCGGTGGTGGGATCGGAATCGCAACCGGACGGCGTGTACGCGACATTCACGTTGGACGTGGCGAGCAGAGGCAGCAGGCCTGTGATCCTGCTTTTGACAACCGCAGCATCGGCATCGCAGACCGTGGCGGTACGTGCGCCGAGGCGCACGGCTTCACTCGCGGTGTTCCAGTAAAAGAGCACGCGGCCCAGTTCGCAAGCGCCGATCAGCAGGGTGAACAGGATGCCTGCGACCAGCGCGAACTCCACGGCGGCGACTCCGCGTTGTGCGCGCAGCCGGGATGATCGGGAAACAGGGCGCGGGTTCATGACACTTGCCTCATCACGGTGACGATGTTGCCGAACGTCAGTTGCGACAGATTGAAGTAGGTCAGGATCGGGGAGTACGGATAACCCTTGATCTTGACCTCGACGAGGTTGACGCTGCCGGCTGCGTTCGAAGGGCCGGTTCCGTTGTCGTTGTCGTAGGTTGGGACGTTGGCGAACTGCGCCGGGTCGGAGGCATCGGCGCAACTGGTCGTGTGCGCGCTGTCGCATACGATCACCATCGAGGTCGTCAAACCTGTGACGAGCTCCGTTCCGCTGCCCGACGACGGACAGGTCGTGCTGCCATAGACGGCGAGACACTGGGCCTGCGCGAGCGGGTAGGCGCTATCGGTCGGCAGGTAGGTGGACAGATAGCGCGCGGCATCGCGCGTGGCTTTCGTGAGCGCTTCGTACTGGTAAATTGCGTGGCCAAATTCAGCCACGCCGGCAACGAGCGTCACGAGCGGAATCAGCACGATGGCGAATTCCACCGCGGCGACACCGCGCATGCGTGCTGGACGGGTAGAGCGTTTATTCATGTCAGCCCCCTATTGCAACAACACCGGTACCTGCGGCCCGACCGAGCTGCCGGAACCAGGAACGCCCTGCGTCGCGCACGGGCTGCCCGGCGCCGACGACGAGCCGCGGTACTCCAGATGGACCGGGCCGGCTGTCCCGCCGGAGTCCATCGGGTCGAGCATCAGCACGCAGTCCCAGGAAATGACTGGAGCCTGGTGGCTGCTCGCCAGCACGCCGCAGTCCAGTTCGGGCGCAAGCGCGAGACGCCGGTCGGCGCCGAGCGGGTAGTTGCTGGCGCTGTATGTCCCTTTGGTGTTGGAGCCGGTGGCCTTGTCGCCCTGATACGGCTGAAACGTTTTGCGCTCGTTGACGAAGTCGCTATATGCGTTGGCCTGCGCAGTCCAGGTCGTCGAGGTGTACGCGAATCCGGTGAAATCGGGCGCGCCGTCGGCAGGTCCCTTGTACGAGGTGCCATAGATGCCGAAGCGCGTATTCCAGGCGCCTGAGTCGGCGACCATGTTGCCCGTCGAGCCGATGTTCGCGCCGACGGCGGGCAGGGCGCAATAATTCCCGGTCAATTCATTCTTGATCGAATTGGCGCTGTTGCTGCCGTCGAGGGCGGCCCAGCCAAAGTTGCCGGAGCCATATGCCGGCGAGGCGCCGCTTTTCGACGCGATCCACTGCCCGACCGTATACGTTTCGCCTGCTGTCGGCGGCGTGGTCTCCGTGCCGGCCTTGCAGATGAACGCCGGAATCGCGCAGGTGGTTTGCGCGGCGCCGACGGTGGCCACGGCCGTAGCGGAAACGGTTGCATTGGCGATGCTCGTGCCGCTGAACGCGCCAAGCACCTGGATGAACCAGTTCGCAATGCTCGCCTTGGACGCCGTGCATTTTGCGTATTTGATGTTTGCCGGGGTGGTCACGGAACTCTTCGGCAGGAACGGGTTGCTCAGCGAATCGCTGAACAGCACGCTGCTCTCTGTTTTCATCTGCACGGCGCCGCTCTGGAACAGCGCGTAGTTGAGGTGGCCGGCGGTGATGCCGGCCGCCTCGGAGACAGACAGATTGACTGTTGCACCGGTGAGATCGCGTGCGGCGGCCAGTGCACAAGCATCGGCGCTGTTCTGCAACTCGCTTCGGGTCACGTACAGCTTGCCGAGATCGAGCGCGAGGCCGACGAAGCCGATCAGCGCCACGAGCGACAACGCGACGATGATGGACACGGCGCCACGCTCGTTCCGACGAGCCGCGCCGTCCCTCCCTGATTGCTTTACGCTACGCATGACGTCCCCCCGGTGCATGTTGTTCTTACTGACCGCTGGCCCCGCCGCCCCCGTTTCCGATGCCGATGACAAACGCGTTCGACTGCGGTACGGGTTGCTGAAATGACTTGTCGTAGGTGTCCATCGCCGAAGCGGCGGCCTTGCCGTCCACACCCGGCGCCGACTGCGCGTGTTCGGCCGCGTGCGGATCGATGATCTGCGCCTGGGTGACGGTTTTGACCGCTTGACCAAAATGCGCGTCCCAGATCGGCGTGCTGGACATGCAACCGCCGAGTGTCACGCAGGCCGGCACGATGAGCGCGGCCCAGCGTGCGAGAGCAAAGTGTTCGTTTTTCATGACATTCCCCTTGGCATCACATCAATGTTCGAGCGCGTGGCTGGACGTGTCCGCTTTCGCGACTTCCTGCCGCCCCTGGCGGGCGGCGATCCGTGCTGCGGCGCTTTCGATTCGGGCAGCGCGGGCCGCCTGCTCGGTCTCTCCGGATGACGCCGCTTCCGCTAGCGGCGCCGTAGTGCCGGCCGCCGTATCCGGCACGAGGCGCGACCGGTCGGCGCTGGGCGCCGCGGACTGCGGCCCGGGCTGCGGCAACGCCATCGCAACGGGCCCGGCCGGCGGTTGGGGCGCCGGTGCAGGCGAGGGCAGCGGTGCCTGCGGGCTCACCGAAGCCGGGGCCGGCATGGGCGTAGAAGCGGGAGCCGCGTCGGCAGGTGCGGCACGCATTTTCGGGTGGCGGCCTTCCATGTTGCCGGTCGCGTAGACGTCGGCCTCGTTCGGCTGCGAGAAGCTATCCGTGGGCAGCGGGAGGTCCGCCGTTTGCAGCGGCTTGACGAGATGCGGCGTGATGATGAACACCAGTTCCGTCAGGTCTTGCTGGAACGACGTGCTGCGCGCCAGCGCGCCGAGCACCGGCACTTCGCCGATGCCGGGAATGGCTTTCAGCGCGCCCGTCACGTTGCTCTTCATCAGGCCGCCGATCGCAAACGATTCGCCGTCGCTCATCTGCACGACCGTGGATGCTCGACGTGTCGTGATGAGCGGCAGGATCGACACGCCGCTCACGTTGGTCGCGCTGAGCGTGATGCCGGTCGGCGACAATTCAGACACCTCGGGCGCGACCTTCAGGCTGATGCGGCCATTGGCGAGCACGGTCGGCGTGAACTTCAGGCCGACACCGAATTCCTCTTCCTGCAGCGTGATCGTCGTGGCACCCGTACTGCTGCTCTGCGGCACCGGAATGAAGATCTTGCCGCCGGCGAGGAAGGTGGCCTCCTGGCCGCTGATCGCAACGAGATTCGGCTCGGCGAGGATCTTGACGAGATCGTCTGTCTTCTGCGCATCGACGGCGAAGTTGAACGGGCGGTTGTTCGCCTTGCTACCCACGATCGCGCTCGTTACGCCGGCTAGCAGATTGCTCACGAGCGCGCCGCTCCACGAGCCGAAGCCGCCTTGAATGTTGAGCGCCGCGCCCATCTGGTTGATGAGCGTCTTCGACACCTCGGCGACCTTGACTTCGAGCATCACCTGCTGGGGCGCGTCGACCGTCATCATGTTGATCACGTCTGCCGGCTTGTTGGTGCTCGAACTCTGCTGGTTCACCGGGGTCCCGTTGCCGAGGACACCGGACCCGCTCTGCGATTGCTGGGTGGGCTGCGCGTTTGCATAGGCCTTCGCGATTTCCATCGCCTGCTGGGCAGCCGGCGAGCTCGACACGTGCCCTCCGAGCACCAGGTTGCCCGCGGCAGTCGATACCCGGATGCCGCGCTCAGCGGGCAGCAGTTGCCCAAGCGATTGCTGCACGCCGTTGGCGTCGATGTTGACGATCACGTCGATCATCTGGCATCCGCCGCTGTGTCCCTGCACGATCATGTTGGTCGTACCGACCGCCATGCCGACGAGGTAGAGCGTGCGCGGCGACACCAGTGTGGCTTGCACGATCGTTGGATTGCCGAGCGTGCGGTTGCGTGCCGGTTCGGCGAGAGGCAGGAGCGTCGACTTGCCGACCGGCACGACGACGCTGGTTTCTTCGCGAATGTCGCCGCTGCAGTTCGGGCCGCGCAGCGGTGCGGCGCCGCCGGCTGCACCACCGGCCGGCATCGGCGCCATGCTGAGCATCATCGGTGTCGGCACGCGGCCCACCGGCAACGGAGCATTCGGCCGGGCCTTCGAGAGCGCTGGGCCCTCGACGGCTTCCTGTGCCGCGCCGCTTTGTGCGACAAGCAATCCGGTGCATAAGGCCGAGGCGAGTACGACGCCGCTCAGCGAGCGGCTACGCATCGCACCACCGGTTGAGATCCACAGTTTCGTTTTCATTTTCCTGCCCCCGTTTCTCGACATCGATCGAGACTTCCGTTATTTGCCTAGGTGATGCCAGTTGCCGCGGCTCGTCTTCGCGGATGCCGCTGCATCCGGCCTAAAAACATTCGACGCTGCCCAATACACCGGAAAGCACGCCGACACAGTCCCGCTTCGCCGCTGGTCGTGCGGCGTAGTGCACGCGTGCCGGACGCGCGGGTAAAGCCGCGGGTGCGGAGGCCGGAGCGGCTACGGGTGTACCGAGCAGCGTGATCTTCGTGGCGCCGCCAGTCGGCAGCGTTGCCGTATCGACCTGGTTGCGCAGCACCAGCGACAACGTGCCGACGCTACGCGCGAGGTCGAGTTTTTCCGCCTGATCAGGCGTGACTTCGAGCGTGACCGCGTTGACGACTTTCGGCGCCGTGTCGTCGCGATTGACCTGCTGGGCCACCGCGAGAACCAGGATCTTTTCCAGCACGATCTTCGAAATGCTTTGCTGAGCGTCGCCCTTGTCCGACTGCTGGGTGTTCACGATGACGTCGACGTAGTTGCCCGGCAGCGCGAAGCCCGCTACGCCGACCACGTCGTTGACGCGGACCGTGATGGCGCGGTTGCCGTCGCCGATGACGGCGGAGAGGCCGCCTTTCGTGCCGATCGGCGCGAGCTTCGATTCGATCACCGGCTCGCCGCGCCCGAGACTCGTGCGCACCACACGGCCCTCGAGCGCTTTCGGATCGGTGAATGCGCCCGGCGGCACACTTCCCGTCGGCCAGTTGACGGTGCGGATCAGGCTGGCGTTGAGCGGCTCGCCGAGGTTGACGTCGCCCGTCGCGACCGCGATAGGCGTAACCGCATTCGACGAGGTTTGCATCAGCCATCGCGAGGCGAAGACCACGGCGGCCAGACCGGCCAGCACGGCGATGACCAGCATGAATAGAGCGCGACTGTTTTTCATGGTGATACTCCTGCGTAGGTCGTTGGACACTGACCGGTCAACCGGCGGCCAACTGTTGGCCCGGCCGGTCGGCCGTAGTTGGGTAAGGACTGTCATGCTCCATCACGGTGCCGAAATAGCTGTGCCATGCTTCGCGCAGCCCTTCACCCGTCACTTCGCGCGCCGTGCCGCGGTAATGCGCCGCGGCGGAAACAAGATTGAGCAGATCGCCTGGATAGCAGGCCAGGAACGGTTTGCCGCTCGGGAAATGCAGGTTGTGAAGCAAGTAGTCGAATGCGCTTGGCGTCGCAACGAGCTTGAGCGCGGCACAACGCGCGTTGAATACCGCGCGATAGTCGTCGACCGGCAAGGGGCCCACGTACAGCTTCGAGCCGAGCCGGCGCAGAAATGCGTCCTCGAAATGGGCCGGCGCGAGATTGGTGGAGAACACCGGCCATACGTCGAAGGGCGCCACGAAGCGCGAGCCGGATTGCAGCGTGAACTGATCGACACCCCGATCGAGCGGCATCAACCAGCGGTTGAGCAGGTCATGAGGCGCAATGCGCTGGCGCCCCAGATCGTCGACGATATACAGCCCCATGTTTGCTTTCATGTGCGGCGGCGCCTGGTAGAAGCCGGCCGTGGCGTCATGGCGCAGGTCGAGGGCTTCGAGTGTCAGTTCGCCGCCCGAGATCACTACCGGCCGGCAGCACAAGCGCCAGCGCCGGTCGCTCGTCTGCGTCCTGCTTTGCTCGGGTGCGTCGCGATGCACGAGCGGGTCGTAAAGCTGAATAATTTCGCCGCCGACATAGAGCGCATAAGGAACCGGCACATTGCCGCGTAGCAGCAGTCCAAGCCGTTCGGCGAGAAACGTCTTGCCGCTGCCTGCGAGACCGTGCAGCATCAGCGGCCGTCCGGCATTGAGCGATGCCGCCGCTGCATCGAGAAGCGCGCGGTCGACGACTACATCGCGGAATGCCGAACTGACGTCGCCTTGCGTGATGCGGACCCAGCGGACCGAGTGTTCGTGCACACTTGCTACATAGCTGTCGAGCGCGACGGGAGCCGGGCCGCAATATCTGCAACGCTGCATTTCGTCCTGTGCGAGATGGCGGCCGCTGTCCGTGAGACGAAGCTGCACGTCGATGTCATGCGAGCCGCGGTGTGTGATCTCGACAAGGTGCTCGCGCACGAGAAATGCCAGCACGTCGTCAAGTACGCCCACCGACAGCTTGTGCCGCTCGGCGAGATCCGCGAAACTCGACTTGCCGTGCAGCAGGACGGACTTGAGTACGAGCCGTGTCACGAACTCCTGAGGCAATCCGGTTTCGGCGAGCGAGCGCGGAGCGCGCAGCGACACGGTGGATTCCTCCGCGTGACGGCCGTACGACGGCTCAGGTTCCGGGAGGTGCATAACCTGCGCGACACTCCCGCCTTCAATGTTCTGCTGGTTCATCGCTGTCTCTCCAGCACCGGTTCGCAACCGGTGTCACAGGCTGTACGGCTCGGGTTGTCCATGCTGGCGGCAACCCCGGATTTTTCGGCTATGCAGCCGACGCGAACAACACACCTAATGTCCCGGCGGCAATGGCGACGCCGTAGGGCACAGATCCAACCGATTCGATCTGCTGGTACTGAAGAATTCCGGCCGCTTGTGGTCCGGGGCGCCACGCGCCGCTTACGATGCACCAGAGATTCACGAGCAATTGCCTCGTGCGACGTTGACGCAACGTGACGCACAGCGACCAGATTCCGCCGGCGATGAACGTTGCCAGGGCGATGCGGACGGTTATCGCCGGGCCGACCCAGGCGCCGATCGTCAGCAGTAGTTTCACGTCGCCGGCGGCCATGCCCCGCAACAGATAGAAGGGCAGCAACACCGCGAACCCGGTCAAGGCGCCGGCGAGCCAGTGCGCACCTCCGGCAAGCGGGCCGTCCAGCCAGACCTGCACGACCAGTGCAGCGGCGAGGCCGATCGCGATGATCCGGTTAGGAATTCGCCGGCAAGTGAGATCCGTGCTGGCCGCCACGATGGCCAGCGCAATCACGCATGCAGGAATGGGTTGTGAGGGCAGAAACATGGCGGTCTCGATCCGGTTCGTCTACATGTATCCACGCGCCGTCGCGATCTGGGTCGCGATGCGCTGATGGAGATTGCCCACGGAGCCGGCAGGCGTTGCGACCGCGTCGAGGATCGTCGCTGCAATAGGCGATCCGATCAGCCGGTACCCGATCGACGTGACGCCGCCGCCGTCTCGCAGCAACTGCTTCGCAATATCGCTCCATGCGTACATGGCTATCTCCCGAATTGGCTCGTCGTCGGTTCCGCTCGACGGTGAAACACCTGATGATTCCTGGGAAGACGGGGAGACGGAGAACCGTTCACCCGTCGAATCCCGTCTCTACAGTTCACTTGAGATGGTGTTGAACACTGCGTTCAGATCTGTCCCGACCAGCGCTACGGCAACGATGATGGTCACCGCGATCAGTGCCGCGATAAGGCCATACTCGATGGCCGTCACGCCTTGTTCGTCCAGCACGAAACGTCTGGTACGGGCTGCGTCAATCAGGAAGAACCGCAGCAGCGAGACGCGTCGCTCTGCTTCTCTCATCGCATTCATGGGTCGCTCCTTTCCAGGTTGGGAGGGCTGTCAGAGTCGAAGGCCCGGCGCAGACGGACGAATCAACGGCTGATCATCGTCCGTCGGCGCGCCGCTTACAGGTCACTCGCGACCGTCGTAAAGAGCGCACTCAGCTTTGTGCCAACGGCCGTTACAGCGACGATGATGGCGACTGCGATCAGGGATGCGATCAGTCCGTATTCGATGGCGGTCACGCCGTCTTCGTCACGAACGAAACGCTTGGCTTGGGCGATGATATGTTGCATGGCGAACTCCTTTGTATAACTAACGATAAACCCTTTGCCCGGATAGGCTGAGGGGAGGTACTGCTATGGGCACTGCAAGAAAATGGGCGCCGAGTCTAGGCCGGCCGTGTCCGCGTACACGCCAATGCGTGCAACCGGATCGGGTCGGAAGAGTCGTTGCGAGGAAACAGGCCACGAACCGCGTGCAAGGCGAATTGCCAGACGGATGGTCCGTGAATTTCATTGCCGACGCGACAGAGCGCGCAGCGAACGATCGATGTGATTGCTGCCGGGAACGTGAAGCCGATGTCGCCGCGGCGACGGACGGGCCGCCGTTTTGCCTGATCGTTTTTCATGTCGTGGTCCTTGACTTCTGCTGCCTGTTTTTAGTCTCCGGCCGAAGCCGGAGCACGCTAGTCAGTCGGCGACTACCATCTGTCCTCTTTTCATCCGCGCTGTCTTTTGCTGATTGCAGCTGCGCATGTGAAGAAAACCCCCGTGGCTGACTCCAGTTGCGATCCAGGTGCTCTCTCGTACCTGCTACCTGAATCGCGCTGGTCGTCACGTCGTCGACTTCCGCGCCCTTTCCTTCGCAAGCAATGGGCCAGCTTCCCCAAATGCCAGGAAATACGGGGGTGACGCCGATTCGCGGGTTGTTCGACCCCACCCGCGCCGCACAGACTGTTCCTAATCTGCGACGATTCGGGGGGCCAACCCGGCAGAGCCGGAATCGCGGAGAGGCCCGCCGTTCCTTGCTTTGCGAAAATATCTCGCGATTTACCCTGGTTCGGTTCGGGCGTCTGCGCCGTTGAAATCGGCGGAATTTCCACGAGCCTGCCGGTCCGGATCGTCTCAATGTTGAGACGCGACTGGTCCAGGATGCTAAAAAACGCGTCGAATTTGCGTTGCGAGGCGAGTCTTGGACGGGTGCCGTTGCCGGTGAGGAAAACGATGGCTTGAAAGTCAAGATATTTCCTACAACAATGAATCGACCACAAGCGCGCGACGATCAATTCGTTCGCTTAGGAATGGAAACAAAAAATCAGATAGACCGGATGAAAAAAATATCCGGCGCTCATGTGAGGCGGGGATCATGTACTTTTCGGATCGGGGAGTGTTCGGCACCGCACATTGCGTCCATAGCTGGCTCACACGCGAACGCGTGCTGCTGTACAGCTGCGCGATGCTCGTGCTCTGCGCCATCCTGCTGGCGGCATGGGGTTGGACTAGCGCCGGCTTCATGGCAGCTGACGTCACCCGGCCGGGCGTCGACTTTTCGGTGTTCTGGACTGCGTCGCACATGATGTTGAACGGCTCGCCGGCGGCGGTCTACGACTATCCTGCGTTTTCACGGGCCGAAGCGGAGCTATTTGGCGCGCACGGTTTTTTGCCGTGGCTTTATCCGCCCACACTGCTGCTGCTCGTCGTACCGCTTTCCCTATTGCCGTACGCGCTCTGTTATCTGCTCTTCGTGTGCGTCAGCGCCTGGCTGTTCGCGGCCGGCACGCAGGGCGTTACCGGTTTCGCTGCCAATTTTCGACGCCCGCAGTTTGCCGCCCTCGTCACGCTTGCGTATCCGGGCGTCTTTGCTGCGGCAGTGGTTGGACAGAATGCGTTGATTACCGCCGCACTAATGGCGTTCTCCGTTCGCTGGACCGAGCGGCATCCTGTTCGAGCGGGCATCTGCATCGGCTTGCTTGCAATCAAGCCGCAATTGGCTGTGTTATTTCCGGTTGTGCTGGTCGCCGCGCGCGCGTGGAAAACCATCTGGGCCGCGGCAATCAGTGCTGCCGCTTTTGTTGGAATCAGTGTCCTCGTGTGCGGCACACAATCGCTCCGCGCATTCATGGTCGGCACCAGCGTGGCGCGAGATTTGGTGCTCGAGAATCGCGTGCTGTACTGGCCTTCCTCTCCGACGCCGTTTGCCGCGCTGCGTCTCGCGGATGCATCTGCTGCCATGGCTTATGCCGTACAAGGCGGTGTCGCCTTGATCGCTGCTGCGGCCGCGTGCTATGTGTGGCGACGCACGGACGATCTGCGGATGCGTGCCGCGGCGATTGCGGTGGCGACGCTGCTAGCGAATCCTTACCTATGGTTTTACGAACTGACCTGGCTCGGTGTTGCGCTCGTCTGTCTTGTTGCGTGTGGGCTTGAAAAGGGTTGGCGGCGCGGCGAGCAGGCCGTTCTGGTACTTGCGTGGCTGCTGCCGGTACATGAATTCTTCAATCGCCTGACTCACTTGCCGCAAATCGGACCGCTCGTGTTGCTGCTTGTTCTGTTCGTTATCGTGCGGCGCACGCGGCTCGATGTGCAGGAGGCGGCATGAACCTGCATGCGTTCCGCCATGCGTCGCCGAAATGCCGGCCGTTGCCGGTATTGCACGCAGCGGGTCCGGCGAGGCATCCGCATTGGCTCAACGCGGATCGTCTGCGGCTATACCCGATCGTCGTATTTGGGTGCTACACGTTGTTCATCGCAATCTATCTGATCCGGCTGGGCGGCATGAATCCATTCGTGGTGGATTTCCTGCCGTTCTGGAGCGCAGCAGTTCTTGCCCTGCATGGGCACGCAGTCGACGCCTATAACATCCAGGCGCTGTCGGCGATCGAGATCGGCACGATGCCGTACCTCGGCGCCGTCAACGGCATCCTGCCGTGGCTGTATCCGCCAAACACGCTGCTGCTGGTCGTGCCGCTCGCGTTGCTGCCCTATCAGGCCGCTGCGGTGCTGTGGCTCGGTGGCGCGTACGTGCTCTTCGTCAAGGTGATCCGCGCCATCGTGCCGGACCGTCTCGCCATCCTGCCTGTGCTGTTCTTTCCCGGCGCGCTTTTCGTTATCAGCGTCGGGCAGAACGGTTTGCTGACAGCCGCGCTCGCAGGGTGTGGACTGGTATGGCTGCGCCGCCGGCCGGTTGCCGCCGGGGTCTGCATGGGCCTGTTGTGCATGAAGCCGCAACTGGTCCTGCTGTTTCCGCTGGCGTTGTTGTGCTCCCGTTCCTGGCGCGCGCTGGCTGCTTTCGCGTTGACGGCCGGGGTCACGCTTGCGCTTGCCGTGCTCGCATTTGGCACGGATACGCTAACGGCATTCCTGCATAGCACCGGGATTGCCACTTACAGCATCGAGTCCGCACACGCCACGCTGGCACGCGTGCCAACTGTATTCGCGCTCGCCACGTTGATGCATGCGCCGGCTGTGCTCGCCTACGCAGCGCAGGGCGCGTGTGCGCTGATCGCCGCGGCCGCCGTCTGTTACGCGTGGAGTGGCGAGTGCTCGTATGCCCTGCGTGCGGCAACGTTGGTCTGCGCGAGCCTGCTCGTGAGTCCCTACCTCTACGACTATGACCTCGCCTGGCTCGGTGTACTGATCGCGTGGTATTGCCGGCATGCGCTGGTCGCGGGTTGGGAGCGCCGCGAAAGGGAATGGTTGGCCGTGCTCTGGATCGCGCCGCTTGGGGGCATGTTGATCGTTGCCTGCGGGCCGTTCCAGTTCTTGCCGTTGGTCTCGCTGACAACGCTCGGAATGCTGCTGCGGCGTATCGCGCTGGAACGGCGCGCGGCTCCGGTCTTTCAACGTTATGCCGAAGAGTGAGGACCGTTACACGAGAGAGGGAAACGTCGGAGACAGACGTGTGCGATAGGAACACCACGTTTGCTCGGGCTCATGGCATCAAATCAGAATGACGGGGAGGTCATCATGTTTGAACAAAATAATATTCCATTGATTTCACTGGTAGTGCCGTTCTACAACGAAGGCGAGGCGGTAGGTCAGTTCTTCAGCGAGATCGTTCCGGTTCTCGAGGGGATTGAATCGACGCGTTTCGAAATAGTCTGCGTCAACGACGGCAGCAGCGATGGCACGCTCGATAAGCTGATCGCCGCCAGCGTGCGCGACACGCGCATACGTGTCATCGATCTGACGCGAAACTTCGGCAAGGAGGCGGCGCTGACGGCCGGCATCGACGAAGCGTGGGGCGACGCGGTGATCCCGATCGACGCGGATCTGCAGGATCCACCGAGCCTGATTCCGGTCATGGTCGAACATTGGCGGCAGGGCGCGGAAGTCGTCGCCGCCCAACGGACGAACCGGGCGTGCGACACCTTCGCGAAACGTACCGCCGCCGCGATCTACTATCGCGTTCACAATGCGCTGTCTGAAGTGAAGCTTCCGGAAAACGTCGGCGATTTTCGTTTGATGGACCGCCAGGTCGTCAATGCATTGCGAAACTTGCCGGAGCGGCGGCGCTTCATGAAAGGGCTGTTTGCGTGGGTTGGCTATCGGACCGTGATCGTGGAGTACCAGCGCGAACCGCGCAGCGCCGGTCATTCGAAGTTCTCCGGATGGCGCCTGTGGAATTTTGCACTCGAAGGCATCACGAGTTTCAGCACCGTGCCGCTGCGGAGTTGGAGCTATATCGGCCTTGCGATCGCTACGGTGGCTTTCGTGTATGGCGGCTTCATCATCGCCCGCACGCTCTGGCTCGGCAATCCCGTGCCGGGTTACGCGTCGCTGCTTTCCGTGATGCTGTTCATGGGCGGTATCGAGCTGATCGGGATCGGCGTGGTCGGCGAATATATCGGCCGAATCTACTACGAGACGAAGGGAAGGCCGGTCTATCTCGTGCGCCGCCGCTATCAGGAAAATAGCAAGATCAGCACGCTGCCCGTTGGGCGCAACAGCTCACGCATGTCGAACACACTGCGGCTCGAAGCCTCGCGCAAGCGCGTGCGGCTCGCCAGCCGCTGATTTGCGGAGGCATGAATCATGTCCCCTGATGCATATCTTCAGATGGCCGAGACCGAGGCCGAACATTGGTGGTTTCGCGGCCGGCGCGATGTGTTGGTTTCGGTGTTGCGCCGTCTTGCGTTGCCGTCCCGCGCGCGCGTGCTCGAAGTGGGCTCGGGCACCGGCGGCAACCTCGAAATGCTGGCCGAGTTCGGCAGCGTGAGCGGATTGGAAATGGACGAGACGGCGCGGATGCTGACCGCAAAAAACACCGGAGCGCGTTTCGATATCCGCGCGGGGCGTTGCCCGGATGACGTGCCTTTCGACTGCGAACGCTTCGATCTGATCTGTTTTTTCGATTGCCTCGAGCACATTGCCGACGACGTCGGCTCGCTTTCGCGCATGCGGGAAGTACTGGCCCCCGGTGGAAAAATCGTCGTGACGGTGCCGGCTTATCAATGGCTATGGAGCGCGCATGACGTCTATCTTCATCACCACAGGCGCTACGATCGGTCGGCGCTCGCGGTGTGCGCCGACCAGGCAGGGTATCGAGTGGAACGCATGACGTACTTCAACACGTTGCTGCTGCCGCTGGCGATTGCCGTGCGTTTTATCGATCGTCTGCTCAAGCGCGACCGGTCGAGCGGCGATGCGACGCCAGCCGGCGCTTTGAACAGGCTCCTCTATCGGATCTTCAGTGCCGAGCGTTACTGGGTTTCGCGGGGCGGGTTGCCGTGCGGCGTGTCGCTGCTCGCCGTGCTGACGGCGAAGTGACGCCGGCATGAAAAACAGCACCGAGTTGATAAGACTGATCCGCTTCGGTGTATGCGGACTGTCGGCGACTGGCCTGCATGTCGGCGTGGCCGTCGTGCTGATATCGCACATCGGCGCGTCGCAGTTTCTCGCGAATACGGTCGCGTTCGCATGCGCGACCTGCTGGTCGTACCTCGTGAACACGCTCTGGAGTTTTTCGTCTTCGCTGCGTGTGCGCAACGTCTGGCGATTCATTACTGTTTCGCTTGGCGGTGCGGCTTTGACCGGACTGGTGTCGTACCTCGCGCAGGTGACGGGAGCCGGACCGTGGATAGGGATTGCGATGGTCATTTGCGCGGTCACGCCGCTTTCTTTTGTTACGCACCGTCGTTGGACTTATCGATAGGACACGGACGTTTGTGTGTCGTCGCGTTTCTCGTTTCAAATGAATTTAAATCCGGGACAAGTTTGCTATTAAATGTCTGCACTTCTCGAAGCCCCCTGGCCCGGTTTCGTTCGCGACATGCGACTGCATACGCATCTAAATTAAATACCAATCCGATTTAGAAATGAAAATTTAAGGTTATGCGTCTGGAATTAATGCACCTTAAATCTGTGACTTGAAAAAGACAGGTGATTATTTCTTGACATTCATTCGTCGGAAGATTCGGTAAGATCCAATCCGAAAAAATAAATTCGGATAAAGACCAATGCTACGGGGTGCTCGTGAGGGCATGTCGCGACTCGCCCAAAGAGAGGCGGCGCGGCAGGCGAATTCTTTTGACGCGGCGGCAAACGGCGTGGCGGAGCCTGGGCGGCCGTTATGGATGAGAGCGACCGCATGTGTCATGGCGGTGGTTATTTACCTGCTGCCAGGCGTGCTTACGCTGGACGAAGTGGCGCACGCCGCGCCAATCGTCGATCCTCGCGCACCCATTCCGTTTCAGCCGACCATCACGCAGACCAGCACAGGCGTGCCGGCGGTCAATATTGCCGCGCCGAACGCCAACGGTATCAGCGTCAATAGTTACCAGTCGTTCAATATCGACAGCAATGGGCTGGTACTGAACAACAGCCTCACATCCGGTACGCCGCTGCTGGGCGGCACGCTTGGCGCTAACCCGAATCTCGTCGGCCGCGCCGCGAGCGTGATCGTCAACCAGGTCACTACAACAGGGCCCGCTTCGACACTGGTCGGTCCGCTCGAAGTATTCGGTAGTGCGGCCTCGATCATCATCAGCAACCCGAATGGAGTATCCGTCAACGGACTTTCGTTGACCAATGCGACGGGGCTGGTCTTGACCACCGGCACGCCGCAATTCCTGACCGGTGTCGGTGGTACGTCGACGGACTTTGCCCATGCGGGCTCGCTTGCCTATAACGTGACGTCGGGCAATGTGTCGATCAGCGGCCCTGCCGGTGTCAATGGACCGGGCGCGGGCATCGAGGGCACGGTCGGCAATATCGATGTGATCGCGCAGACGATCAGTCTGAACGCGCCATTGCGGGCAGATCAGCGTATTAACCTGGTTACTGGCAATCAGCTCGTGAGCCCGACGTCGTCAGACGCATCGGGCACGAACTATGGCACGGCGTCCAACGGCGCGGCCAATACGGCGGCTGCGATCGGTAATAACGCTGTTGCGATCGATGCGAGCCAGTATGGGTCGGTGACCAGCGGACAGATTTACATCATGTCGACGGCTGCCGGTATGGGCGTTAATACGCTCGGGTCGCTTGCTGCGACTGCCGGCAATGTAAGCGTGACATCCAGCGGCGATATTTCTGCCGGCCAGACCTTCGCGAATCAGAATGTCGGTATCGCCAGCACGGGCAACACTACGATCACTGCTGCAGGCCTGGCGAACCAGAACTATACGGTCACCGCCGGCGGCGACATCAACGCATCCGGTTCCGTGTCGGCGGGCCAGAACGTTTCGCTGGGCGCAGGCGGTAACCTGAGCGCGACATCAACCGCAGCAAGTGGCAGTGCGAATCTCACCGCGGGCGGCTCGATGACGCTCGGGACAGTGTCTGCCCAATCCATCGCCCTGCAAACGGCTACGGGCGATCTCACGGTGAATTCCGCCGTGAGCGCTCCCGGCGTGATTTCCGCGAGCGCTGGCCGGGACCTCACGATCAATGGCGCGGTGCAGGGTGGCAGTACGGTCCAGTTGAGCGCTGCGCGCAGCGCAAGTGTGAACGGCCTGCTCTCCGGGGTAGACAACACCTCGGTGACAGCCACGACTGGCAACGCCAGTATCGCGGGCAATGTGCAGACCAACGGCACGTTCACGGTGAGTGCTGCACAGGGCGCAACACTGGGCGGAACAGTTCAGGCACAAGGTCCCGTATCGGTGACCGCCCAGAACGGCTCGCTCACCGGCTCTGGCAACATCGCTTCGTCCCTGGGTTCGGTGACGCTGGATGCGGGCGGCAACATCGGATTGACGGGTTCACTGCAAAGCGCGACGACGCTCAGTGCAACTGCCGGAGGAAATGCAAACCTTGGCGGCACGCTGACGGCTCCCGGTGCGATCAGCGTGACGACCGGGCAGGATGCGACGATCGGCGGCAATGCGACAAGTGGATCAACCCTGACGGTGAACGCAGGCGGCAACGCCACGGTGCAGGGAGCGGCTGCATCGGTCGGCGATATGAGCCTGTCTGCCAATGGCGGCACGCTCGGCACAACCGGCAGCGTGACGGCGATGGGTGCGTTGACTGCCAGCGGCCAGCAGGGCGTGAGTCTGGGCGGCACGGTCTACAGTCAGGGTAACGCGCAGATCAGCTCAAGCGCGGGAGGCGTCACCGTTGGCGGCACGCTGACGAGCCCTGGCACGATTGGCATCAGTGCTGCGCAGGACGCAACAGTCACCGGCCTTCTGCACAGCGGCCAGAGCGCGACCATCACCGCGACGCGGGACACCGGTCTGAATGGCGGGCTGGAGGTCGACGGCACCGGCAACGCTACGGTCAACGCTGGACGCGACATCAATGGCACGGGCGCGGTAAGCGTCGCGAACGACGTCACCCTGTCGGCGGCCCGCAATATCGGCGTGTCGGGCGCTATCCAGACAGGCAACAACCTGAACGCCACGGCGGGAGCCAATCTGTCCGTTGGCCCGACGACAACCGTTGGCGCCGAAACGCTTACGGCGACGGGTGGCAGCGTCACGCTTGCCGGTAACGCACTGTCCGGCGGCAATATGGCGGTGACCGCTGGCACGAACGTGGGGGCACAGGGCACAGTCGAGAGCCTCGGCAATCTCAACGTCAATGCGCACAGCGGCAATCTGAATACGGCGGGTGCCGTTCAGGCAGCCGGCACGGGCACGCTGAATGCCGGGCAGAACATGACCCTGGGCGGCGAGACGACCGTCACTGGCGATGCCACCCTGACGGGCAACAACATCACGACGCAGGGGTTGGCTGTCGGCGGCAATCTGATCGCCACTGCGGCGAACAGCCTCGACACGTCAGCCGGGCAACTGAATGCAGCATTCAGCGCAAACGCTCCCGCGTTGAGTGTAACGGGCAATGCGACGCTCAATGCCGCAAACGTGACGACCGCCAATGCTGCGATCGGGGGAACGTATAGCGCAACGGGCACAACCAGCCTGACGACGGGCGGCACCGCCGCATACCAGCGCGATGCAACGCTCGCTGGCGGCACGGTGAACAACGTCGGCCGGCAGATGGCGGCCGGCAATCTGACTGTCTCGGGTTCGACGGTAACGAATCAGGGAACGCTCTCGGCGCTTCAGCAGATGACGGTCACCGCGGCGGCGCTGAATAACAGCGGCTCGATCTACGGTCCGACGACGAGCATCAACGTCGCAGGCAATACGACCAACACCGGCGGGCTGCTCGCGACCAGCACGCTTACGCTCACCACGAATTCGCTGAACAACAGCAACGGGCTGATCTTCGCAGGCGATGTGAATCACCCGACCAGCGCGACCGGTGACACGAACGTCACGGTGAGCGGTGGTAACGGCAGTTTCAACAATACCAGCGGTCAGATTCTTGCGGCACGGAACCTGTCGCTCAGTCTGCTGAACCAGTCGGTCGACCCCTCGGCCAGCACCTTCGGGACCGTGAACGGTGGTAACGCGCTGAATCTTTGGGCGCAGGCAGTCAATAATTCGGGTACGTGGACGTTGCCGGGCACCGCTGTCACCGTAGCGGCATCGCAGGGCATCAATAACACCGGGACGATCAACCAGGGGACGGGTACGCTCGCCCTGAACGGCGCCGTGAATAATTCCGGCACCGTCACCGTGCAGGATCTGACGATAAATGGCTCGCTGGCTAACCGGGCGAACGCGACCGTTCAGGCCAACGACGCACTGACGCTCAACGGCTCGGGAACGAACCTGGGGACTGTTGAAGCCGCCAACACGCTGACCATCAGTGGATCGAGCTACGACAATTCGAGCGGCACGACGAAGGCGGGCAACGCAAGCAGTCCGTCTGGTAGCGGGAATCTGAATATCAATCTGAGCGGGGATCTCGGGAATACCGGCGGTACGCTGACGGCGACCAATGATCTCGGCATTACCGCGAACAACGTCAACAATTCCGGGGTCGCAGGCAGCAGCACGACGACCACGACGACCACGACGGTCAACAACACCGCGCTCGCGCTAGGACTGGTTGTGGGTACCGACACAATCGACATGGCGAGTAGCTATGGCCCCGGGGACCAGAAAACCTGCTGCAACCTCGCATCGTTTGGAAACAGCGTGACGCTTGCCGACGCGCTGTCGGCCGACGGCGTGACCGACACCAGTTCGATTCAGGCACAGCTCACGGCCCGCCGCTTCGCATGGGGACTCATCACCACCGCCAGCCCGCCGGTGAATTCGGGCAACATGGTCACGTTCGTGGAGATTCCGACAGTAACGGGTTCCGACAACAACGGTAACCCGATTACCCAGAACCTGTGGTTCGTCCAGACGCCCGCGAACGCGGGCACCGGCATCGCGACGATCACGCTCGCGCTGCCGACTGCTACGGAGACGACCACCACCACGGGAGGCACGGCAGGTGCCAGTTCGGTGATTGCCGCCGGTCACAACGTTAGCATCAACGCGAACAGCCTGAACAATCAGGCTGGCACCGTCAGCGCGGGAAACGATGCCAGCGTGAATGTGCAATCGCTGTCCAACGGCGGCCCAAGCTATACCTCGACGGTGACAGACACCGTCAGCACGGCGGCCATCAACAGCTTCCTCTCGCAGGCGCCGTCGACGATCTCACTATGGAGCAGTTTCAACAACGGCGGTGTCGGCTGCCCCAACAATCCGGGGGCGTGCATTGATCCGTCGGGCATCCAGCTTGCCGCGCCGGGTACGGTAACGCCGCTATCCACGTCGTCCTCAGTGACCGTGCAGGGGACGACCGGTCAGATCGTCGCCGGGCACGACCTCAACCTCTCGGGCGGCAATCTCACGAACGCCGGAGCGCTCGCTGCAGCAAACAACGTCAACATCAATGCCGCGAGCTTCACGAATCAGGGCACGAATGTCGGGACGGTGACGACGACGGCCGGCTGTGCGTCGGGGTATTCGGCAGGCTGTTCAAGTCTGAATACCACGAACCCGAACTCGCAGTCCTATAGCTACCAGCAGACGAACAGCACGGTCACGGCGGGCAACAACCTGGTGATCGCGGCGAACTCGGTGAGCAACACCTATGGCAATCTCGCCGCGGCAGGCACGGTCGCGATCGGAGGCGCCGGCACGACTGCCGCCAGCGTGACGCAGGCTGGAAGTGTCACGAATACGTCCGGGTCGATCACGGGAAACAATGTGCAGATCAACGCGGCCAGCGTCGTGAACACGGTCGCGGCACCCGTGCAGGTTCACCAGAACTACGGCAGCGCGTCGCCGTTCTCCGGATGCGGACAGAATTGCGAGGCGTACATCGACGTGCAGTCGGGCAATCCGGCAGCGATCACCGCCAACAGCAATCTGTCGATCACCAGCAATACGTTCAGCAACACGGGTAGCCTCGTCACCGCGCTGAACAACGTGTCGATCAATGCGAGCGGTTCTGCGACGAGCAGCAACCAGTTGCTGAATGCCTACTGGCATGCCAACCCGGGCGGCATCAGCGTATGGGGCTGCGCGAGCAATCCGTCGTTGTGCCAGACGCTTTACGGCAGCGCTTACTCGGCAAGCGACGTGCAGAACCCCGCTGGCCTCCCTTCGTCGGTGGGGATGTCCGACTTCGTGCCAGCGACCATCCAGGCCGGCAATACGCTGTCGGTGAATTCGCCGACGCTGACCAACGCAGGCAATGTCATCGGTACGACGGTGGTGCTGAGCGGTTCGCAACTGGTCAACGGCCTGACCAACCCGCACGTCTATACCCCGCCGCCTGTCGTGTCGAATCAGGTGATTTCGCTTGGGCCTCCGGCGGTACCCGGCAGTGCGGCGACGACCGTTAACAGCGCGGGGCTTGTCACTAACCTCGCCGGCCAACCGGTTTCGGTGACTGGCACTGCTGGCGTGCCTTCGGGTGTGCCAGTCGGTGTGCAGACGGTGGGCAAGCCTGTCGCGCCGACCGCAATCAGCGCCAATAGCCCGGCAGGCAGCACGGTGAAAACCATCAGCGGCCAGACGTTGACGGTCAGTTACCTCACGAATAATCCCGCCGCGCAGGTCATGGGGGATATCTCGCCAGCCGGTCTTCTCGCGAAACTGCCTACCAACCTGCGACCGGCCAACGTGCCGTTCTATTACGACCCGTATACCGAGGACCAGCAGATCGAGCAGGCCGCGTTGACGGCGACAGGTAAGAGCAGTTTCTACAGCACGACAGGTGCGACGGACAGCACGAGCCAGACGTCCATCGCGAACCAGGACAAGAGCGCGCTGTATGGGGCAGCGCTCCAGTATGCGGAGCAGAACAACATTGCGCTGGGCACCCAGTTGAGTCAGGCGCAACTGGCGCTGATCAATGCGCCGATGCTCTGGTATACGGAGGAAACCGTCCCCGAGCCGGGATGCACGGCAACCGGTAGCGGTGCGTGCCCGACAGTGCAGACGCTGATGCCCGAAGTGCTGCTGCCCGCGAACTATGCGCAGGTCGGCGCGGACGGCGAAATCAGCGGCAGGAACGTTTCGCTTAATTACAGCAACAGCATTCTCAACACCGGAAGCATCAGCGCGAGTGGCACGCTGAGCGTGACCACCGGATCGCTGACGAACGAAACGCGCTCGACGAACATCGGCACGATTTACCAGAACGTGCAGGATGTCGGTCTCCAGCAGACCACCGGCACGGTGGTGCAGCAGGGCGGCTTCATGTCGGCGGCGGACTATGACATGAATGCGCAGGCCATCGATAACATCGGTGGCCAGATACAGCAGATCAATGCCAACGGCAGCGTGAATCAGGCGGCCACCGCGCAACTGCTCTCGAACCTGAAGAGCCAGTTGGGCACGAGCTTCACACAGAGCACGGTGAGTAACAACCTCACCACGTCGGTGGTAGGTGCTCCCTCGTCGTGGGACAACCTGTTCATGACGCTGGATATCGCTGTCATTGCCATCGTGGCCTCCATGGTCGTGAGCCCGGTTGCCGGCGCCATGCTGTCCAGCGCAATGAATGGCATGAATAATGATCAGGCTTTCAGCTTTGGCAACATGGTCAAGGCGGGAGCGGTCGCGTACCTGACTGAAGGCGTTGACGCGGGACTCGGACTGGATGACTTCAGCAGCGTTGGCTCGAACCTGGTGTCCTCAGATGCGACGGTGACGCTTTCGAATCTTGGTAACACTGCGCTGCAGATAGGGGAGCAGAGCGTAGTCAACGCTGCAATCTCGACTGCGATTGAAGGTGGCAGTTTCGGCAATGCGCTGAAGAACAACATCGTGAGCGATCTCGCAGCCGTCGGCGCGAATGCAATCGGCAGTGAGTTTGGCCCAACCGGTAGTGACCCGAACTATGCCGCAAGCGTTGCAAGTCACGCGGTGCTCGGATGTGCGGCCAGTGCAGCGCGAGGTACCGGGTGCGCAGGGGGGGCCATTGGCGGGGCCGTGTCTGCCGGGATGAACCCGATCATTGACGCGAACGGCAATATCCCGCCTGCTGCCCTGGCGGCGATCGAGACGCTGGTGAGCGGCAGTGTCGCCGGGGCGCTCGGATTCAATGTTCAGGGCGCGATCACGGCCGCGCAGAACGAGACGCTGAACAACTGGCTGAATCACGTCACGCTCTTACCGGGGCAAAAGTCAGAGGCGCAGCAGGCCGATGAGGCGCTAGCGAAATGTGATAGCGCAAAAGCCGATGAATGCGCGACGGCGGCCACGTTAATGCAGAAATCAGGCGCGAATGACCAGGCGCTGGCCACGGCGTGTCAGTCGCCCGGCTCGCTGGCATGCGCCTACCAGAAGACCCTGGCCTATCTGGCGGGCAACAACGTTTCTACTGTCAACGGCGTGACGGTTGCTACGGCGGCGCCGCAGCCGACGTACACAGCACCCAGCCAGGCAGCGGCCATGCTTGAGAATGCGCTTGCGGGCCCGTTGCCGGCGATTCTGGCCGGAGCGACGTATGAACTCGGAGGGTCGACTCAGACTGCGTACTACCTGTCCACACTGGGCGTAGCTGCGGGCGGCATTGCAGCAGGTGCGGTTGGACTCGGTGGATCCAAGACGGTTAATATAATTTCTGAGGCCACAGACAGTGCAGTTGGGGTACCCGTTTCGACGGCAAAAAATCCGTTTAGTCCTGTGCAGCAGGTTGATACATTTGGTAACGAAATTTATTACCGTACAATGTCTGAACAGGATTTCGAATATTTGCAACAAACGGGTCAATTGCCGCCAACTACCGAGACGTCAATTTCACCAGTCTTGTCATATTCATCGAAGTACAACGGCGCAACTGTTCAGTTCACAATGGCACCGGGAACTTCAGCTGCGCTTCAACAAATCGGCATTGCTGCTAATCTTCCCGCGGCTATTGAGTTCCCAGATATGTCGACACAGGTGGGCAGTTGGATGCAGACTAATGTACGCTTCAAAGTTGAAGGAGGCCAGATGACTACTCAACTTGGCCAGGGCGCAGGAGTAAATATTTTTAATAAAAATATAATTCAATTTGGCAAGATTCCTTGAGGGAGATGGGCATGTTGTTGCGATTGAATGAAGCTGGGTTTACCATGAAATTGGTATTCCGGTTTGAAGATGAATTGCGAGCGAATCCTCATCGAGTTGCTCTGAGTCAGGCTCTGACTCTAAATGCTTCAAAGCCGAATGTAGGGCTAAAAGGGCTTCATGGTCTGCTCGGTTCGCCGGAGTGGTGGGAGAGTATTCAGGCGGGTAAAATGCCATTGCTCTTTATTTCAGGTGTCGTTCAGCGTATATATTTCTCTGGCCAGGATGAGGGAGGCGCCAACAATACGCTTGATCTAAAGCTCGACGATGGATCAGTAAGGGCGGTAGGCATCTATGTCAACAATAGTGAGAATCTAAAACTTTTTCATATTGGCTGTCGAGTGAGTATCGTCTATGCACTAGATGCGTTGAAGCTGCAACCTGCTATCGATGGTGGAGTGAACTATTCTAAGATTGCGTTGGAGATGGCTGTTTCAATCGATTAGCAGGAAGGAATGTGTCGACATCACTGATTTGTTGCTACAGAAAGCGCAGGCGCTCTTGCTGCCGATGCGGGAAGTGTTAGGAATGTTAATCCTACGGGGCCGTTGCAGAACTGCACGAACTGCGTAGCGGTTGTCGACAATTTTCTTACTACCGGGAATCCAGCTAGTGCATTGCCTGGAGCGACACCCGTGCCATTTAATCAACTCGGGCAGATGTATGGGACTACATTTAGTGGTTGGACGACACAGCAGAATATCGAGTTCTCTTTGCTCGCTGGTGGCAATGGGACGCGAGCCGTTGTCTATGGAACGGACGGGGTCACTGGGCACGTATGGAATGCTGTCGTGCAAAATGGCAGCGTGAACTATATCGATGGTCAAATTGGTGGTAGTGGCGCGGCCAACTTCCAGAACTTCTCGCACTTTCAATTTGGAATATTGCCATGACGCTGGATCTTGCCACTGCGAAGAGGATGGCGCTTGAGTATCTCGCGGAACAACAGATCAAACCCGGAGGGGTGCCTTATTCCATTGTTGATTCGCGAGTGGTGGAAGACGATGAGGGATGGTATTTCCCTTGCCAGTCGGTTGAGTTCTTGGCGACCGGAGATATGAACGTTTCTCTCGTGGGAAACTGGCCGATCTTTGTTAGTCGAGACGGTCGCTATGTTGGCCCGTGCCGACCTGAGAAATGGCTGCGTCGCAATTGACTTGATGAAGGTCGGTTCAAGGGACGGGGTAGGCGAGCGCCGGTTATTGCCCGGACGGCAGTGATGAGACGAGGCAGGTCGAGCTTATCGTTTTGATTTGCTGGGCATGGGATTGTCGCGCTGGCAGGATGGGAGCTTGTCCATAGCGTTGGAATATCGGTACGTCAATTCATGGTGCTGTTCCCGTAGCGTAGATTCGTAGCGACGGGAAATGGAATGGCCTTTCTGCGTATAGAGACCAAAGCAGATTGGTACTGCATATTGATGGGGTGCGTTGGTACGCCATACGCGTGCGTTGTGCGAACTTGATCGCATCGTCCGTTTTTCAGTAAGCAAACTAAAAGTAGGGATACTTCCCGGGGAAATTGAAGTATGCGAGTGCGAACGGACCTTTGCGCGAGTCTTCGATACGCGCGGGCAATGACATACAAGCCTCGTCAGGAGATTGCAGGGAGGCATCAGCCTTCACGCTGGCCGGTGCCGCTTGCAGCGATGATTGCACTGATGCCGCTCCTGCTGCTATTCGCAGCGGCCATTTTCTGTCTGGTTCTCAGGCTGATACTGCCTGTCCATGCCGTTCCCCATTAGCACGGCCAATTCCCTTACGTTTCGCTCTTCGTCAGATCCTTTTGCTAGCCGTTGCCACATTCGCCGGAGGCGGCCGCGCCGTGTTCGGCTGCGGTGGGGCCGCGACTAACGGAGCCGGATCTGGTGGTTGCCATGCGGGTACTACTTTCTGATTTCAACTGATTCCGATGAATTTCCTTGCCCACAGCCGGGCCAAACATCCGGCCGTACCGAAGGCGCTATGTCTGCTCGCTTCGATAGTCTCTGCACATGCTGCGGCTGCTGCAGGCATCGTCGCCGACGGCGGCACTGCGACCGCGGTCTCGACCGGTGCCAACGGCCACCAGACGGTAAATGTCGCCCCTACAATCGGCGGCGTCTCGAACAACACCTACACCTCATTTAACGTATCGAAAGCTGGCGCCGATCTGAACAACGTCGGCATCAACGCACGCACGATCGTTAATCAGGTGACCAGCACGAACCCCTCGCTGATCCAGGGCGACATCAGCGTACTGGGTCCGCGCGCCAACGTGATCCTTGCGAACCCGAACGGCATCACGATCGACGGCGGAAGCTTCGTCAACGCCGGCCACGTTGTCCTCTCGACCGGTCAGGTGAGTTTCGACGATCTCGTACCTGCACCCGGCGTGACCCAACGCAACGTTATGCTAACCACCAACCGCGGCGCAATCACCATCGGTCCCGGCGGCCTGAGCGGCACACTCGTCAATCTCGACCTGATCGCCAAATAGCTCTCGGTGAATGGTCCCGTAAAAAACGACTTCACGACCTCGACGGGCGGCGTGCGAGCAATCATCGGCGATAGCACGAATACCTACGACACCAGCCTGTCCCCCAGCGACAACAACCACGACTGGCTTGTCAGCACGACGTCCCCCGGCACGACGAACTCAGCATTGGCCGTCGATATCACCGCACTCGGCGGACTGACCGGCGGCCGCGTCCAACTCATCGTCACTGACAAAGGCGCGGGCGTTCGCAGTCTCGGCGCGATCTACGCAAGCGCAGGCGACGTCATCGTGTCGTCGCTCGGCGACATCGGCGTAGTCGACGGATCGATCAAGGCGGAAAACAACATCCAGATCACGACGCCCGGTGCGTTCTCCTCGCAGGGCGCACAGATGTCCGCGGCAAACGGCATAACGCTCAACGCGGACGGCATCACGCTAGTCGACGATGCCACTGGCGGTTCAACGCTCAGCGCGCAAAACGGCGCAGTCAAGCTGACCAGTACCGGCGACATCTCCAGCACCGGCAGCCTGATCCAGGCCGGCGCGATTAGCGCGAGCGGCGCAGCGATCGGCGGCGATGTGACCTTGAGCGCCACCGGCAACATCCTGAATCGTTCGAGCGCGGCGAACCTGGGTGTCGTCTTCGCGGCGAATGGACAAACGTCGCTAAGCGCGCAAGGGAACATCATCAACGAGAACGCCCGCATCCTGGCAAACGACAAAACCAGCGTGACCGCTCAAGGCGACATTTCCAACATCATCGATCACACCGACGGCACGAACGGCGGTCAGCCGGTCGCGTACTCGCGTACCGGTGGCAGTTTTGTTTTCTTCACGCATAACACCAGCGGCTTCGACGTCGATTACGGCACCGTCGCACAACCGGGCCAACTGGCCTATATCGCGTCGACCGGTGGTTCGGTCACCGTCTCGGGAAGAAACGTCACCAACTCCGGTGGCCTGATCCAATCGAACAAGGGAAACATATCGATTACCGCGCAGCAGGCCTTTACCAACGCCGCGGTGTTCTCGGGACAGGCCAGCTATTCACGCAGTTGCTGGATATTCTGTCATGCGAGCGCATCGAGCAATGTGATGCCCAATGGCGGCACGATCCAGTCGGGCGCGGACATTGCGATTTCCGCGGGGACCGTCGCGCGCAATATCGGGGGTAACGTTTTTGCAGCTGGCAATCTCAACGTGTCGGCGCCCGTGACATACGCACAGGGCGTAACAGGTTACTCGGCGATCAATCAGGACCGCGGCTTCAAGGCATTTTTCGGCAGCACGTGGGCGCAGATCATTGCGAGCGATGTTGGCGGAGGCTTCACGGCCAACGGCTCGGTTTCGCTGGTCGGCGGCGCCGTTATCGATGGCGGCTACATCAACGGCAGCAACGGCGTCTCCGCGAGCGGCGGCATAACGACAGTCCGCGCGCCCGCGACGACGCCTGTTCAGATCGGCCAGCATCTCGGCACGACGACGTGGTGGTGGCATTGATGCAGTCCGTATCGACCAGGCCGCGCCTGAAGTGCGCGGGGATAGTGCGCGCAGTTACACTCGTCTTCGTGCATAGCGTCGCCATCCACGCGCAGACACCACCGCCGCCCGCCCAACCTCTACCGTTAGCGCGTCCGGTTCAGGACCCCGCGCAGTTGATCATCGATCAGCAGCGCGAGCAGGCGACCCAGCGGCAACTGAATCAGCCGCCCGCATCGATTGCGCTGCCGGAACCGGCTTCGCAGGGTTCGCTCGACGTCCCTCCCGACACACCGGTCGATCAGATCGTCGAGACGGGCCCCGCCTTTGCGGTCAACCGCATCACAGTGGACGGCAATACGGTGCTCGCGCAAAAGCGCATCGACGCCATCGTGACGCCGTTCGTCGGTCACGCGCTGGGTTCGCATCGTCTGAATGTGCTGCTCAAGCGACTGACTGACGCATTCGTATCGAACGGCTATATCACGACGCGAGCGTTCCTTGGTCCGCAGAATCTCGAGTCGGGCGTATTGAACATTAAAGTTCAGGTAGGCCGCATTGCGGGATATACGTTGAACGGTAAGCCGTTAGGACATCGGCTCAAGAAAGACGAACAGTCGGCAGGTGGCGGACTCCTGACCGATGCGGGGTCGGAGTGGGCATTTCCAGCGGCGCCAGGCGATGCGCTCAACCTTGGAGACATTGATCAAGGGGTGTCCCAGATCAACCGGCTGCGACGTAATCAGGCTGAAATCCAGATTCTGCCGGGTCAATCGCCGGGGGATTCCATTGTCGCGATCAACAACCGGCCCGGCGACCGCCTTTACTACACCTTGGGTGTCGACAATTACGGCAGCGCTGCGACTGGAATAACCCGCTACCGGGCGGGTGTGGAAGCGGACAACCTGATCGGCTTGCAGGAGTCGATCAGTCTGAATTTTCTCGACAGCGAGGACAGCAATGCGTTCGTCGGTTCGTTTGCGATGCCGTATGGTCGTCACACATTCAGCTATACGTTTTCCGATTCCGAATATCAACAGCTGGTCGGCACGAGCGCGCTGATGTACGGGCGCACGCTGAGCCATATTCTCGGCTGGAACTACACGCTTGATCGCACGCAGGCCGGCATTGCGAATCTCGACGCCACGTTGTCGTGGCGACGTACCGACCGCGAAATCAACGACATTGAATTGAATCCGCAGCACATTGCGGTACTTCGCGTCGGCGGCAACTGGTTGCGCAAGTTCGTGCTGAACGACGCCCCCGGCAATGTTACGCTCGATGCTGGTGTCTCAGAGGGGTTGCCGTGGTTGGAAGCGGACCATGACGCACATGGAATAGCCCGTGACGGCGCGCATAGCCAGTTCACCAAGCTGGATGCGACGGCATCGTTCACTGTTCCTCTTCCCAAGTTAGGCAGGGCGGCGCTGGTCTATCGCGGCACCTTGAGCGGTCAGTTCACGAACGTCGCGCTCTATGGTTCCGAGCAGTTGTATCTCGGGGGCATGGATACGGTTCGCGGTTTTCGCTCGGGCGAGATCTCGGGCGACCGAGGCCTGTACTCGCGCAACGAGGTCGCATGGGTGAATACACCCGCATGGCACGACGGTCGAATCGAACCGTACATTTTTATCGATGCCGGAAAAGCGAGCCTCATTGCGCTCCCGGGATTTCCGACGCTGGCCGGTGTTGGGGCGGGGTTGCGCGGGCAGTGGTTATGGCATCGGCAAATGCTGTCGGCGGAGGCGCTGGTTGGACGGGCACTTACGCAGCCGGTAGCGCTTGGCCCCAAGGCGACGCTCGTCCTTGCGACACTCAACTGGAATTACTAGGCATGAGGCAAACAGTTCGCAGACTGATGTACAGCAAGGATGCTTATGAGAGCAGGCAAATCTTTCCGGCTACCGAGCAAAAGCAGGAGGTTGAAGGATGCGTCGTGATTACTTGCAGCGCTTGATGCATTCGATCTCACCACACAAACCGAAACCCCACACCAAACCACAACACCAGATCGACTATTGAGCAGGAAGTCTTGACCTTTACGATCGGCAACTGCATCGGAGTGAGCATGACTGGGCTAAGGCCGGGCGAAGAAGTCTGCGGAGTTCTACGAAGAGACGCCATGAGTACCGGCGGACTTCGCACCGATTTCTTGCGATACTGTTAGTGCACCGGAAGCGATCGGATGAAAACGCAAAATCACGGGGAAAAAAATGAATGGGCTAGTGCAAACGGGGTGGCTTGGGATTGTTCTTGTCGGGGTAGTGCTGCTGCTGGTGGTCAGTCTTGCCATCTGGGTAGCAGGCGTTATCCGGTACATCCCTAATGATCGTATCGGGGTAGTTGAAAAGCTATGGAGCACGAGCGGATCCGTCCAGGCCGGTCTGCTGGCGTTGCACGGGGAAGCCGGCTTCCAGCCAGAACTTCGGCGTGGAGGTTTTCATTTCTTCACGCCCTTCCAGTATCGGGTTCATATTCATCCCATGGTGTCGGTGACCCAGGGCAAGATCGGTTACGTCTTCGCGCGTGACGGCATTGACCTGCCAGCAGGACAGACGCTCGCGGAAAATTCCCGCGTTGCCGATTTTCGTGACGTGCGGGCCTTTCTCGAAGGAGACGGCCAGAAAGGACCGCAACGCAAGGTGCTGCGTGAAGGCACCCATATCGTGAACCCCGCGCTTTTCGTCGTCATGACGGAGGA
This sequence comes from Paraburkholderia caffeinilytica, assembly GCF_003368325.1. NCBI lineage: Bacteria > Pseudomonadati > Pseudomonadota > Betaproteobacteria > Burkholderiales > Burkholderiaceae > Paraburkholderia > Paraburkholderia caffeinilytica. Next base: position 3,386,438 of record NZ_CP031467.1, read on the forward strand.
AGCGACGTACTCACTGTCACTCGATGCGCAGGAAAAGGCGTACTACGGGAAGATGCGTGATCTGCTCGACGAACGGCAGGCGTTCACCCCCGTCGTCATCAAGGAGGTTGCGGGCACGCACGACTCGGATCAACTCGCAATCGTCACCGTGCAGGATGGCCCGGGGTTGCCCAAGGACGAACTGCTCGCCCCGGACGTGGGCGACATTCACAATTCGTTTCAGGAGCCGGAGAAGTTCCTGGCGGCAGGTGGTCGACGCGGGCGGCAGGAGCGCGTGCTGGTGGAAGGTACTTATTACATCAACCGCCTGTTCGCGACTGTCGAATTCATCCGGAAGACGGTCATCCCGGTGGGATACGTGGGCGTGGTCGTTTCCTACACGGGGCGCCGCGGTGATGATCTGTCCGGCAGCGAGTACAGTCATGGCGAACTGGTTGAAAGCGGCTGCCGTGGTGTGTGGCGCGATCCGCTGATGCCTGGCAAATATGCGTTCAATACCTACGCGGGCAAGATCGAACTGGTTCCCACGACCAATTTTGTCCTGATGTGGAAGTCTGGCGAAAGCGGTTCCAGCTTTGATTCGAACCTGCGCGAAATTACGCTGATCACGAAAGACGCGTTTGAGCCGCAATTACCCTTGTCGGTGGTCGTGCATATCGACTATCGCAAGGCACCGATGGTCGTTCAACGCTTCGGTAACGTCGAACAGCTGGTCGAGCAGACGCTGGACCCCATGGTGTCTTCCTACTTCAAGAACGTTTCCCAAACCAAGACGTTTATCGAGCTGATCCAGTCTCGCAGCGAACTGCAGGGTAACGCATCGACCGACATGCGGGAACGCTTCCAGGCATACTCGCTCGAGTTCGAGGAGGTGCTCATCGGCACGCCCAAGCCGCAGGCTGGCGACACCCAGATCGAGAACATCATGGCTCAGCTGCGCGATCGCCAGATTGCGCGCGAGCAGGTCGAAACCTTCGCACAGAAGCAGATTGCCGCCGACAAGCAGCGTGAGCTGAACGAGGCCGAGCAGCGTGCGGCCAAACAGAAGGAACTGACTGGCTCGCTCGTGGACATCAGCATTAAGGAAAACCAGGGTTCTGCGAGTGTGAAGGCGGCGGAGAAGCGGCGTCAGGAAATCGAGGCGCTGGCACACGCAGAAAAATTCAGACAGGAAATGGAAGGGTCCGGCCGTGCATCAGCCATCAAGTCGGTCGGGGAGGCCGAGGCGGCAGCGATCAAGGCGAAGTCCGAGGCGTTGCAGGGAGAGGGCGCTGATAAGCAGTTGATGCAGACGGTGATGCTGCGGCTTGCCGAAGCGTTCGAGACGTCGAAGGTGCCGCTTGTACCGCAGATCCAGTTGGGAGGCGGCAGCGAAGGTAACGCGTTTTCCACGCTGTTGGCGCTGATGAGTTCGCTGAAAGCCGCGGAGCTTTCCGACTCGATTTCCAACGTTTCGAAGATCAGCAACTGAGCAAACGAGAACTGAAATACGACGATGGGGTTTGCCATCATGAGTTTCAGGCGTCCACAAAAGGACAGACGGCGCTCCATCTCAACTACGGGAACCACATGCTAAAAAACGCCTGGGCCGGTCAGGAAAGACTCTGGAAAGTATGGTGGGGGCTTGGCATCCCCCTGATCTGCATTACCTTTCTGATCAATGCATACCTTGCACACGTCCCCAGGTGCCACCAGGCTCCCCGGTCGCGCTGGTTGTCGGTGTCGTTCGGTTCGCGGTGTTCGCGGCCTGGTATCGCGCTGCATGGCTGTGCGCGCGTCACGTGAATCATCGCATCTGGACGGTTCTCGCGAGAGGCGGGCTGCTCGTGTGGGTCGCGACATCCCTCGCGCAAGTTCAGCACCGTTGGTAGCCTGACGACGAGTCCCACCTTCTTCGATCAGCCAATGCCGCTGCGCATTCGCAAATTCTTGCAAGGTGGGAGTATTCGAATGGCTATTGAGTTTGACTCGTTATCAATTGGCCACGAAACCAGACCCACGAACTGAGCGTAGCGTGCAGCCCGCGATCTACGGATGAGCCTTGCCCTGGTTCGCGCCCAAAAGCCGAACACAGCGCCAAAAAAATCCTCGCATAAGCATAAAAACAAAATAAACAAACTTGCTCTAAACTACCTGCCGCCCCAGTCAGCCTAGTAGAGAGCAAGAAACCAATGCCCACACCCCCAGCCGACCCTGCCGGCGACCCTAACTTCAGCTTACCAAAACACCCCGCATTTCAGCGTTTCTGGTGCACCCGTATCCTCTCGTCACTATCGTTCCAGATGCTCGCCGTGGCGATGGGCTGGCACATCTACGCACTAACGCATAGCGCCTTCGCACTGGGTCTCGTCGGCCTCGCCCAATTCCTGCCGATGTTCGCCCTGACGCTCGTAGTCGGTCACGTCGCCGATCGTTACGACCGTCGCCGGATCGCGGCCATCTGTCAAAGCCTCGAAAGCGTCGCTGCGTTGCTATTCGCCTTCGGCACCTTCGGTGGCTGGATCAGCGCGCCGGTTATCTATGTGCTGGCGGCATGCGTGGGCGCGGCCCGCGCTTTCGAATCGCCTGCGGTTGCATCGCTGTTGCCGGGCGTCGTGCCGCGCGGGCAATTGCCGAAAGCGACGGCATGGGCCACCTCCGCGAATCAAACCGCCCAGATCGCAGGCCCGGCGTTGGGTGGCCTGTTGTACGGCGTCGGTCCGGGCGTAGCCTACCTCGCGTGCATGCTGTCCTTCGCGGCGGCCGCTGCCACGGTGTGGGCCATCCCGTTGCAGGCCAAACTGGCGAGCCGCGCGCCGGTAACGCTCAAGTCAGTGTTCTCGGGTATCGCTTTTATCCGCAAGGAGCCTGTGATACTCGGCGCACTGTCGCTCGATCTGTTTGCCGTGCTGTTTGGCGGCGCGACTGCACTCCTGCCGGTTTTTGCGCGCGACATCCTGCACACCGGGCCACTCGGGCTCGGCCTGCTGCGCTCGGGTACCGCCATCGGCGCGCTCGCGGGCACCATCTGGCTCGCGCATTTTCCACTTCGCAACCGCCCGGGCGCCGCGATGTTCGGCGGCGTGATTGCGTTTGGCGCAGCCACGGTGGTGTTCGGTCTGTCGCATCAATTTTTCGTATCGCTCTTCGCGCTCATGGTGCTGGGCGCGTCGGACACGATCAGCGTGGTGGTGCGCCTGTCGCTCGTGCAACTGCGCACACCTGACGACATGCTGGGTCGGGTCAGCGCGGTCAATTCGCTTTTCATCGGGACGTCGAATCAACTCGGCGAATTCGAATCCGGCGTGACGGCAGGGTGGTGGGGCGCGCAACCGGCCGTACTGGTGGGCGGCATCGCGACGATTGCCGTTGCCCTGTTGTGGATGCGGTTCTTTCCTGAACTCAAGCGCACGCGCTCGCTGGAACGGGAAGAGGCGCTGGCGCCGACTCATTGATCAAGGCGTTGCAGGCGGAAATCTCGCAATTGCGCGCTACATCGCTCGCATGATTTGGCGTGCGCTTCGACCCGCTATGATGGTGGCAACCTTACTCGGCCACCCTCATCATGCGGATCGCGCCTTTGCCCCGCTTGAATGCCTGATCGCATTCGAACCGGCTGCGCGGCCGCACGACCAGCGGAGATTTGTATTGCGCCAAAGACGAACGTAGAATCGCTCGCGTCATCATGATTGATAGCGATCGCGACGACTCAAGCGATCAGGAGGGGGAGCGAACATGACTTTGCGTGAAACCGGGCCGATTGCGGCGACTGTCTATCGCGGCGAAGCGATTGAGAACACACATATCGCCCATATCGCGGTGGTTCAGGCCGACGGCCGCTTGCTGTATTCATTCGGCGACCCGTCACGCATCACGCTGGCACGCTCCGCGGTAAAGCCCGCGCAGGCCTTGGCTGTCGTCGAGACTGGCGCGCTCGAGCGTTTCGGTTTCGATGAAACGGACCTCGCACTCATGTGCGCCTCGCACAGCAGCGAGCCGCGCCACATCGAACGCACGCGGCAGATGCTGGCCAAGGCGCAGGTCAGCGAAGCCGATCTGCGTTGCGGCGGCCATCCCCCGCTGTCCGACGCCGTGTATGTCGACTGGCTGAAGCGCGATTTCAAACCGGACGCGGTGTGCAGCAATTGTTCGGGCAAGCATGCCGGCATGCTGGCCGGGGCGCGTTCGATCGGCGCGACGATAAGCGGTTATGAACTGCCGGAGCATCCGTTGCAGGTACGCGTGAAGCATACCGTCGCCGAGGCGTGCGACTTGCCGGACGACGCGGTACAATGGTCGCTCGACGGTTGCAATCTGCCGACGCCGGCGTTTGCCCTCGACCGACTCGCCCGACTGTTCGCGAAGCTTGCTGCCGCCGCGGACGAGACTTCGTCTTCCGCTGCCGCGTCTTCCTCTTCTTCGTCCATTTCGCCACGCACCGTTGCGCTCGCACGCATCTATCGTGCGATGGCGGCGCATCCGGAGTGGGTGGCAGGCGAGGGGCGTTTCTGTACCGTTTTGATGCGGGCGTTCGATGGTGCGCTGATCGGCAAGGTCGGCGCGGACGGCAGCTACGCGATCGGCGTGCGGTCATCCCGGCAGACTGCCCGGCTCGGCGCGGACGGTGCACTCGGCATTGCGGTGAAGGTGGAGGACGGCAACATTGGCGCGCTGTATGTGATCGTTGCCGAACTGCTTGCGCGGCTTGATATCGGCAGCCCTGAGCAACGTGCGCAATTGGGCGCGTTTCATGCTCCGCCGATGGTCAACACCATGGGCATCGAGGTCGGTCATCTGGCATTTTCGCTTGCGCTCGAAGCGCATTTACGCCGCGAGGCGTGAAGACAGGCCGGGCGTTGCAGCCGGTTAAGCGTCGTCTTTCTTGAAGCGACTTTGTATGGCCACCAGTTGATCGTCGCTGGTGGCCACGATCCACAGACGGGCGCGCTCGGTCATCAGGCGATTGTGATCTTTTAGCACGCCCATCGACACGGCGGTTTTCCACGCGACGGGCGCCGCGCGACTGGTTCTTCCGGAGGGCGTGCCGACCAGCAACGCGTAGGGTCCGAGGGGCAGCGAGACGAACGGCATGGCCGGCTTGACGCGCACGCGCCAGTCGATGAAGGGTGAGTCGCTGAAGAGAAGCGGCGTGGGCAGACCATGGAGTACGGTGAAGTCGTAGAGCGCCAACTGTTCGCGCATGGGAGCATAGACCCGGCGAATATCGTCGACGAGCGCCGCGCGGATTTCGTCGTCGAACATCGCTTCCTGGGTGTAGTGGTCGACGGCTTGCAGCGCGTCGTGCTGGTAGGCGCTGAAGACCGCCAGATCGAGGCAATCGTGCACCGCGCGTTGGACTTCCGCGGCGGAGCCGGCTTCTTCAGGTTTGCCGAGTTGCGCGGCGCGGAGGAAGCGTGCGAGGGCGGCATCCTGGGTTGACGGGCCGGTGGCGTGCGGGTCGTCGATGGCGTCTTTGTCTAACGGGACGTAGAGGTATTTTTCTGCCGCGAAGCGGGATTTCTTGCCGTCATCGAAGGCGATTTCGCCGGTGGCGCAGTTGATGTAGCGAGTGCCGATGTGGCCGTGTTCCCACACGTAGTTTTTCAGGAAGGGGCGCAAGGGGTGGAGTGGGTCTGGTTGTGGCATTTTTTGTTTGCACTCCGTGCGGGTTGGGGTTGGGGTATGGTCACATAGAATTTGGGTTTTTATGGTTTTTTTTGCCTGCGGCGCGGGTTGTTTGGCTGGATGCCTGTGGTGGTGGTCTTTCCTTGATCTGGTTGCCGGTTTTGTCTTGTTTGTCTGTGTGCGTACGGCTTTGGCCTTTCCTTGAGTTGCTAGTGGCCTATTAGCGTTCGCCCCTGTGCGGGGCAGGCACTTACTTCTCTTTGCCGCCGCAAAGAGAAGTAAGCAAGAGAAAGCGGCTCACACCGATCATGCTAAGCGGGCACCGTGGTTTGCAACGGGTAGTGGTGCATCTGGAATCTGTGTTCGTGCCCCTGCCTGTGCGTGTGACAAGGGCGTCATACTTCCGGCGGCGCTGCGCGCGCCGAAGAGCACCTCATAAAACCACCCGCTACGTTTCGCACTCGCGTTTCGCGACCGTGTAGTGGCTCGTCATTGCACCGCCACCGCCACCGCCGTCACTGCAACTGCGACTGGAAGGGGAGCCGCGGTTGCGACTTTGGTCGTGGCGGTGATTGTGACCGGGGTTGGGACGATGATTGCAGCACGCCGGCAGATCATTTGAAGTGGGGGTTTCCGGGGTGAGGGCGGAGGCGTGTCGCCGAGGCGAAGCCGATGGCTCCCACTGAGTCCAAACGGAGCCGCTGGTTTCCCATGCAGACCCGTCCGCGACGCACGCAGTGCGGAGTGGGAGCTGATGAGCCCTTTGTCACTGGCGCATGAAGGTGCGAGGGCACGGATTCCAGATGCACCACTACCGTGTGCGGGCTACGGCGCCCGCTTAGCATTGGCGGTGTGAGCCGCTTTCTTTGCCTACTTTCTTTGCGGCGGCAAAGAAAGTAGGTGCCTGCCCCGCACAGGGGCGAACGCTAATTGACCACTAACAATTCAAGGAAAGCCCAACACCGTAAGCACACCGACAAACAAGCACACAAACAAACACCCGCCGCGCAGGCAAACAACTCAGGCAAAGCCCCGCACCGCAGGCATAGAACCAAACAACCCGCGCCGCAGGCAACCCCCCCACTCCTTCAAACCGCCCCCTCCGCCGCAGGCACCCCACTCAACGCATTCCGAATAGCATTAGCCAGCTCAGCGGCTGCAAACTTGGCCACATACCCATTCGCTCCGGCATTCTTCACATGCGCCTCATTGGCGGCGCCCGTCAAAGAAGAATGAATAATCACCGGAATATCCCGGGTCCGCTCGTCAGCCTTGATCTGACGGGTCAACATGAACCCGTCCATCTCAGGCATCTCGAGATCGGTCAACACCAGTGCAATACTGTCCTTCAACCGGGTGCCGTTCGACTGCGCTTCATGCGCCGCTTGCTGCAACGTATTCCACGCCTCTTCGCCGGTCTTGGTCATCACGTAATCCGCGCCGATCGCGCTCAACGCCTGCTCGATCAGCTTGCGCGCAAAACCGGAATCGTCAGCGGCGAGAATCTTCGCGCCAGGACGGATGCCAAGCGCATCACCCACGGCGGCCGGGTCGACGCTCGGATGCTGTGACGGAAACACGTCGCGCAACACCTGCTCCACGTCGATCACCTGGGCGAGCCGCGAATCGCCGGTGTTGCCATCGATACGGGCAATGCTCGTCACCAGATTGCCGCCGGCCGCGCCTTCGGCGGAGAGCACCTGATTCCACTCGAGCCGCACGATGTCGTCCACTTCCTCGACCGCAAAAGCCTGCGTCGAACGCGCGAATTCCGTCACCAGCAAAATGTTCAAGCCGCGCGTCGGTTCGCAGCCCATCAGGCGCGGCAAGTCGATCACGGGAATGATCTGGCCGCGAATGTCCACCGCGCCCATCACGAAAGGCGAAGAACCCGCAATCGGCGTCACCGTCGGCATCGTCGAGATTTCACGCACCTTGAAAACGTTGATGCCGTAAAGCTCATGCGCGTCGCTGCCGGGAACCGAGCCCAGTCGATACAGCAACAACTCGAATTTGTTGGAACTCGTCAGATTGCTGCGTTCGTCGTTCGCGCGGTGGTCTACTGCCATCGAAACTCTCCAGGGATTGCGGTGCGAGTGGTGCGCCATGCATACCGTTCGTTCGGCCCTGGCGCGTGCCCTACCTCTTTGTTATCGGCGCAGCAGCAGGAAAGTTCAGCGAATTCAGGCGGTTTGCCGATGCTTTCTGGTTAACACCCAGTCGCTATTCGGGGCAGGAAGAGGCCGGCGGCCCTACAGCAAAAACAGGTATTTCGTATGAAGGTTACCTAACGTTACAGAAGCGACAGCATGGTTTCACATGCTGCGTAATGCGCCTCCTAGAATGCACAGCGATAAGAGCGTGGCGTCGTTAGTCACTCGCAAGCAATTTGCAAGGTATCAGTGCAATCGCATGCCGTGGCCAGGGCGCACTCGCATTGCCGTCGTTTCGCTTCCACTCCAAGGAGAACGTATGATCCGCTTGCCTCTCGCCGCCATCACCAGTGCCTGCATGGCCAGCCTTATGGTTGTCGCTACCGCGGCCAGTGCTCAGACCGCGGCCGCGCCGGATGGCGCGCGCCTTCATGCCGCCGACCAGGCGTTCATCACCGATGCGACCAAGGCTGTCGCCACGCAACGCGATGCCGCGCGCATCGCCACGTCGCGTTCCACTGACCGGGACGTGAAGGCATTTGCAGAACGCGTGTCGAACGACAACGCGAAAATCTCCGACGCGTTGCGCGCCGCGAGCCCGCGCGGCGTCGACGTGCCGAAGAACGATCCGGACACTGCGGTGCTCGCGAGCATCAATAACCTGCGTGGCGCCGACTTCGACAAGACCTACATCGAGCAGGTCGCGCTCGCCGGCGAACAGAAAGCGCTGTCGGCCTTCCAGGCGGAAATCGCTTCGGGCCGCGACGAACAACTGAAGGACGCGGCGAAAAAGGCGCTGCCGACCATCCAGGAGCACTATGCGATGGCTCAGGAGCTCGCCAAGCGTAAGCATCTGACGGCCCAGTAAGCCGGACACCAGGCACAGTCCGAGTATTGAACGCGCGTCGCGTTGCGGCGTGACGCGCGCCTCCGGCTGGCAAAAAATCGGCTTCCAATAGCGCCTCCAAAGAGCGCCTCCAAAGAGCGCTTTCAAAGAGTGCCTCCCAAACCAGCAGCACCCCTCTCGCTCGCGCACAATCAAGGCTCTTTGCACGCAGCGGACCGAACGCGTTATTTTCGGCGATAATCGGCTTCGTTCTTTCTGGTCTGACCTGCTCGGCTTCCCGCGCAACTCAGGCAGCCTGAAAGCGGTTTCCCGACTCCACACGCATTCGATCAAAGCTCACCTCATGAGCAAGCCTGCCAATCTCCCGCAACAGTTGGACCACATGCTTCGGCAAGCCGTCGCGCTTCAGCAGAATGGCGCATTCGCCGAGGCCGAAGAGCTCTACCGTGAGATCCTCGAACTCAAGCCACGCCATTTCGAGGCGCTGCAATTGCTGGGCTCGCTCGCGCTGCAAGCGGGTCGCGTACACGAGGGCGTCGAGTTCCTCAGAAAGGCGCTTGCCATCAATGCAAAGCAGGCGCCAATCCATTCGAATCTCGCCTATGCGCTCAATGCCTTGCAGCGCTTCGACGAAGCGCTCGCGAGCGCCAATCGCGCGCTCGCCTTGCAATCCAAATTCCCGGACGCACTGAACAATCGCGGCAACGCGCAAGCCGGCCTGAACTTGCCGCTCGAAGCGCTCGGCAGCTTTGATCGCGCGATCGCCTTGATGCCGGATTTCGCGCAAGCCTGGAACAATCGCGCCTGCGTACTGCGCGATCTGGACCGTCCCGCCGACGCCCTGGCAAGCTGCGATCACGCGCTCGCATTGCAGCCGACCTATCCCGACGCGTGGAGCAATCGCGGCAATGCGCTCAGCGATCTGAATCAGCCGAACGAGGCGCGGCAAAGTTATCAGCGTGCGCTCGAACTTGCCCCCGCGTTTGCCGATGCCTGGAACAACCTTGGCCTGACCCAGGTCGATCTCGGTGAGCACGCGCAAGCGTTGCAAAGCTATGAGCGCGCACTGACCGTCAATCCCGCCGCAGCCGAGACGCATTGGAACCAGTCGTTGTGCCTGCTGCAAGTGGGGCAACTGGAAACGGGATGGAAGGAATACGAGTGGCGCTGGGAGCGTAGCCGGATCAAGGCAGGCAGGCGCACCTTTCTTCAACCGCTCTGGCTGGGCGATTTTTCGATCGACGGTAAAACCATTCTGTTGCACGCTGAGCAGGGTCTCGGCGATACGCTGCAGTTCTGCCGCTATGCCAGGATGGTGTCGAAGCTCGGCGCGAAAGTCATGCTGGAAGTACCGGGCGAGTTGATGCGGCTCATGTCCACCCTCGACGGTGTGGATCAATTGATCGAAGCGGGCCAGGCACTGCCGCCGTTCGATTGTCACTGCCCGCTGCTGAGTCTGCCGCTCGCGTTCAGGACCGATCTCACGACGATTCCGTCAACGACGCCTTATCTGTTCGCCGACCCGCAAGCAACGCATGAATGGCACGAACGTATCGCTGCACGAGCGGAAGGGCGCCTGAAGGTCGGACTCGTGTGGGCTGGCGGAAACCGGCCGCATGTCGCCGAGCTCCGCAAGAACGACGCACGCCGTTCGATCACGTTCGAGCGGCTCGCACCGATTCTCGATGTGCCGAACGTGCAGTTCTTCAGCCTGCAAAAAGGACCGTCCGCGCTTCAGTTACCGCGCAACGATTCGCATCCCGACGTCGTCGACTACACCGAGGAGCTCAAGGACTTCGCCGACACGGCGGCGCTGGTGGAGAACCTCGATCTGGTGATATCGGTGGATACGTCCACCGCGCATCTGGCAGGCGCACTGGACAAGCCGGTATGGATTCTGAACCGCTTCGACACGTGCTGGCGCTGGATGCTCGAGCGCACCGATACGCCCTGGTATGCACAAGCGAGGTTGTTCCGGCAGCCGGCATTGGGCGATTGGGACAGTGTGATTCGAAGCGCACGTGACGCGTTGGTCGAGTTGGGCGCCGTGAACGACACTATTGCTCGTTGAAGACACGGCTCTAACTGTGTGTTAGCCACGATAGGTGAGCGCAGCACGCTTCGCTGCGTTGCCGGGACGGCGCGCTTTGATCGGCGCGACTGCAGGCACCGCGCGACGAGCCGCGCGGCACGTTTGCCCGGACGCGCGTAGACTGAATGTCCGTTTATCGACGGCTAGGCCAGGAGAATGATCAATGGAATACAGACATCTGGGTGCATCGGGTTTCAAGGTGCCGGTACTGAGTTTCGGCACGGGCACATTCGGCGGCAAGGGCGAATTTTTCCAGGCGTGGGGCGCCACCGACGTCGCCGAAGCGCGTCGCTTGCTCGACATCTGTTTCGATGCGGGCGTCACGATGTTCGACAGCGCGGACATCTACTCGAGCGGCGCTTCCGAGTCGGTGCTCGGCGAAGCGCTCAAGGGCAAGCGCGACAAGGCGATCATCTCGACCAAGGCGACTTTCCGTTTCGACGACGGTCCGAACAATGTCGGCTCGTCGCGCTTTCATCTGATCCAGGCCGTGGACGCGGCGCTCAAACGTCTGCAGACCGATTACATCGACCTGTTCCAGTTGCACGGTTTCGACGCCAGGACACCTGTCGCCGAAGTCATGTCGACGCTCGACGATCTGGTGCGCGCCGGCAAGATCCGCTACACGGGCGTATCGAATTTCTCCGGCTGGCATCTGATGAAGTCGCAGGACACCGCCGATCGTTATGGCTATCCGCGCTACGTCGCGAATCAGACCTACTACTCGCTGATCGGCCGCGACTATGAATGGGAGTTGATGCCGCTCGGCGTCGATCAAGGCGTGGGTGCGGTGGTGTGGAGTCCGCTCGGCTGGGGGCGTCTCACCGGCAAGATCAAACGCGGTCAGCCGTTGCCGGAAACGAGCCGTTTGCATAAAACCGCCGACATGGGGCCGCCGGTGCCGGACGAGTATCTGTTCCGCGTGCTCGATGCAATCGACGAGGTCGCGGCCGAAACCGGCAAGACCGTGCCGCAAATCGCGCTGAACTGGCTGCTGCAGCGGCCTACCGTATCGACGGTGCTGATCGGCGCGCGTAACGAAGAGCAGTTGCGACAGAATCTCGGTGCAGTGGGCTGGAATCTGACGGCCGAACAGGTGGCGAAACTCGACGCCGCCAGCGCTGTGCGTCCCGCGTATCCGTACTGGCATCAGGAAGGCTTTGCCGAGCGCAATCCGAAGGCGGTTTAAGCGCACTGGTTTGGCGTTTTGAGCATTGCGCCGAAGTCCGTGCCGTCGATCTCCATGACATAGCGATGATCGGTGGTGACGGATGCGCCCGGAGGCTGCGGTTGCGCATCGCATGCGGCGATCGGAAACCGCAACATCGCGGCGCAAGCAATGGTGATTGAGGGTTTCATGCGCGTGTGTGTTCAAAAGCGGTAAAAGAACAAGGGGACGTCAAGGCGCGGTCATCGCCCTTGACGTCCTTCGTCGCCGTGCTCAACGCTTGATCTTCGCTTCGAGCAGATCGCCCATGCCGATTCGCCTGGCAAACTCGATGCGCACGCGCTCCGAGACGTCGAGTACTTCACGCGCGCCGTCACCGACGAAATCGATCACCGAGCGCATCGGCCGCTCGCCCGAAGGCAACGAGACGATCCGCACAATTTCATCGGCCACGGCTTGCGGATCGGCGTTGTCCGGTGTGAGTTCGGACAGGCGCTCGCCGATCTGATCCATCACGCCGTCATAGCGTGCATACGCAGCGGCGCGTTCGGTATCGGCAGGTTTGCCGGCGCTCGGAAAGTGCGCGGTGCCGCGCGTGAACGCGCCCGGCACCACGATCGAGGTTTCGATGCCGAAGCGCGCGACTTCATAGGCAAGGGTCACGGCCAACGAATCCATTGCCGCCTTGGCCGCGCCGTAGGGGCCGAGGAACGGAGGAAAACCGCCCTTGGTCGTGGTGCTGCTGATCCACACGATCAAGCCCGCTTCCTGCTGGCGCAGATACGGCAGCACCGCACGGTTCACGCGCTGCGCACCGAACAGGTTGGTGTCGAACACCTTCACCATCTCTTCGGGCGTGAACGCTTCGCTTGGGCCGACCACCAGATGTCCCGCGTTCTGCATCACCACGTCGAGCCGTCCTTGTTCGCGGACGATCGTCGCGGCGGCGGCATCGGCGGATTCTTGCGACAACACGTCGAGTTCGAGCGGATGCAACTGGATGTTTTTCGCTTGGGCGAATGCGCGCATTTCGTCGGCGCGCGGCTTGTTGCGTCCTTCGACATCGCGCATCGTCGCGTAGACGATGTGGCCGGCTTTGGCCAGCGATTGCGCGCTGAGCTTGCCGATGCCCGTACCCGCGCCCGTCACCAGGATGACGTTCTTCTGCATGTGTTTTCTCCGGTTCGATGAAAGCGATACGACTTTCAAAGGTGTTGTGAGAGAGGCTCGTTACGCGTTTTCACGCGCCGTTAAGCCAAGCCGCCGTTGGCGCGCAGGATCTGGCCATTGACCCAGCCTGCGTCCGGACCGGCGAGGAAGGACACCACCGAGGCGATGTCGTCCGGTTGGCCGAGGCGTTGCAGCGGCGGCATTCTGGCGAAGGTCTGGATCTGTTCGTCAGTCTTGCCGTCGAGGAACAGCGAGGTCGCGATCGGACCCGGCGCTACTGCGTTGACGGTGATGTTGCGGCCGCGCAGTTCCTTGGCGAAGACGTGCGTGAATGCTTCGACGGCGGCCTTGGTGCCGTTGTAGATCGCGTAGCCTGGCATGTTCAGCGCGAGCGTGGTGCTCGAGAAGTTGACGATGCGTCCGCCGTCGTTCATCCGTGCGGCCGCTTCGCGCAGGGTGTTGAAGGTGCCGCGCACGTTGATGTCGAAGGTCTGGTCGTACAGCGCGTCGCTCGTGTCGGCGAGCGGCACCGTCTTCAGCACGCCGGCGTTGTTGACCAGCACGTCCACTTTGCCGAGGTGCTGTTCGGTAGTGTCGAACATACGGCGCACGTCGTCGGCATTCGAGACGTCGGCCTTTACGGCAATGGCTTTGGCGCCAGCCGCGGTGAGTTCCGCGACCAGCGCATCGGCTTCTGTCGAGCTCGACGCGTAGTTGACGGCAACCGCAAAGCCGTCCTTGGCGAGGCGTTGCGCAACGGCGGCGCCGATGCCGCGGGATGCGCCGGTGACGATGGCGACTTGAGAGTTTTTGATCGTGTTCATGATTCGTTTCCTTCTGCGAGTGGGCTGGTGAGGTGAATCTTGGTCGCTTTCTTGGTAGAGATAATCGCGTTAGACTTGCCTTCATCATTCCATTTACTTTAATAATTGGCAGGCCGCCGCGAGGGCGTCAACCATGGACCGTTTCGAGGAAATGCGGGTGTTTGTGCGGATCGCCGAGCGGCAGAGCTTCACGCGCGCTTCGGACGATTTACAGATTCCGCGCGCCACCGTCACCAACCTGATGAAGCGCATGGAGCAGCGGCTAGGCGCGCGGCTTCTCGAGCGCACCACGCGCTCGGTGCGCCTCACGCACGACGGCGAGGCGTATTACCGCCGCTGCGTGCGGTTGATCGCCGACATGGAGGAGGCCGAGGGTTCGTTTTCCAACCTCGCGCCGAAGGGCCTATTGCGCGTGAATTTGCAGGGCACCCTGGCCCGGCACTTCGTCGTGCCCGCGCTGCCGGCGTTTCTCGCGCGGTTTCCCGGCATCGAACTGACGATCGGCGAGGACGACCGGCTGGTCGATCTGGTCCGGGAAGGGATCGATTGCGTGTTGCGGGCGGGCAATCTGCAGGATTCGTCGATGGTGGGGCGGCGCGTTGCGCAGTTGCCGCAAGTGACAGTGGCGAGCCCGGCGTATCTGGAGAAGTATGGCGAGCCGGCCGACCCGGCGGCTTTGTCCGCGCATCGGGCGGTCAATTATCTGTCCAGCGCGACCGGTAAGCCGGTGCCGCTCGAATTCAGAATCGACGGCCGCGATACGGCCATGTACCTGCCGTCGGCGGTATCGGTGACCGGCGCCGATCTCTACACGGGTTCGGCGGTGGCCGGACTCGGCATCGTGCAGGTGCCGCGATACCGTGTGGCCGAAGAACTGGCGTCGGGGCGGCTGAAGATCATCCTCGTGGACTTTCTGCCGCCGCCGATGCCGGTTTCAGTGCTGTATCCGCAGAATCGCCAGTTGTCGTCGCGGGTGCGGGTGTTTGTGCAATGGCTGCGCGATATTTTCGAGGCGGCTGGGGCGCGGTGCGGATAGGGCGATCGGCGCGTCACGCGCGAGCTGTCCGTGCTTTTGTGCAAGCCGCGCTGCGTATCGTGGGATCATACGGGCCGTGCTGGGCGATACTGCTTTTTGCACGGTGCGAAATAACAGGAGCAGGGCGATGATCGATGGACTGGTGGGCGGGCGCTTGTACGGCGAGGCGCAGATCCGTACGGGGCAGAATGGCAAGCGCTTTGTGACCTGCAAGGTCCGGGCGACCACCAATGACGGCGATACGATTTTCGTCAACGTGATTGCGTTTGATGATGAGGTGCAGGGTGCATTGCTTGCGCTGGGTGATGCGGATAGTGTCGCGCTGAGCGGGGCGTTGACGCCCAAGGTTTGGACCGACAAGAATGGGTTGATCAAGCCTGCTGTGGATATGGTTGCGTATAGGGTGCTTGTGGGGTATCGGGGGGAAGGGTAAAGGTTTTTTTGCCTGTGCGGGGCGGGCACTTACTTCTCTTTGCCGCCGCAAAGAGAAGTAAGCAAGAGAAAGCGGCTCACGCCGATCTTGCTAAGTGGGCACCGTGGTTTGCAACGGGTAGTGGTGCATCTGGAATCTGTGTTCGTGCCCCTGCTTGCTCTGGTGACAAGGGCGTCATACTTCCGGCGGCGCTGCGCGCGCCGAAGCGTACTTCCGAAAACCGATCGCTGCGTTTTTGTGCTGACACCTCATTCGGTGCGGTGGCTCGGTGTGTATCGCCTCAATTGCTCTCGTCATTTCGGTGTTTTATTTGAAGTGCGAAATTTGGACTCGCGCTTGTTCGACTTGGCGATAAATCGGAGATCGAGAAACGATACTTCGAATATTCCAGAGCAATCTCGCATTCAGCACCTCGCCGAGGCGAAGCCGATGGCGCCCATCACGCTTGAACGAAGCCGCTGGTTTCCCATGCAGATCCGTCCGCGACGCGCGCAGTGCGGAGTGCTGAGTGCTGAGTGGGAGCTGACGATACCTCGGTCACCAGCGCACGCCGGTTAACCCATTGCAAAACGCGGACAAGTGTTGCCGTGGGCAAACATTCGGTAAGCGCCCGGCCAGGCATAAACCCGCTATTTCGCGGTTAATAACATCCTGAAGCCCCCAAAGCATCCTAATATCAAGGCGAATTGAAAAACGACGGGGGAAGCCATCATGTATCGTCATCGTTCGCTGGGTGTCGTGACAGGCGCGTCGCCGCTCGCCGGCGTCGACGTGTTGAGCCGGATGACCGCGGCCTGGCGTCGGCCCGGCGCGGTCAAGCCGTTCGATTTCGTTCTCGAGCAGCAAGCGTGGCAAGGGCCGGCAACGCCAGGCGCCGCGAGCGCGCTATTCAAGATCCACGTATTCGACACGATTCGCACCTTCGAGAAGCGCGGCGTCGATGCGATCGTCTTGCCGTGCTTCCTCAGTCACACCTTCATCGACGAACTCTCGGCGAACGTGGCGCCGCCGATCGCCAACATCATGGCCGCGCTCTCGGCGCACGTGCGGCAGGCTTTTCCGTCGGTCCGCCGTGTCGGTGTGCTGACTTCCGGCACGATTCGCGGCAACGGTCTTTTCGAACGCTATTTCGACAGTGCGCGGTTCGACGTGCTGCATCCGCGCGACGAAGCGGGCGTCGATCGCGTAACCAGCGCGGTGTATGGCGAAGAGGGCATCAAAAGCGGGCATCTGTACGGCCGGCCGGTCGAGTTACTGCGTGCGGCCTGCGCGGATCTCATTGCGCAAGGTGCGGAGATCATCGTACCCGGGCTTGCCGAAATCCCCTTGGTGGCGCGCACACTCGGCACGCTGGAAGTGCCGTTCGTCGATTCCAATCTGGTCTATGCGCGCTACGTCGCGGCGGCGCACTATGCGCAGCCGGAGCGGCGTTTCAAGGTGGGCGTGCTGGGCGGTGTCGGTCCTGCGGCCACGGTCGATTTCATGGCGAAGCTGGTGCGCAACACACCGGCCGCGCGCGATCAGGACCACATCAAGGTCATGGTCGAACAGAACCCGCAGATTCCGGATCGCACCGAGGCGCTGCTCGGCAACGGCGACGATCCGACACTCGCGCTCTACGCCGCCTGCAAGACGCTCGAAGAGGGCGGCGCCGATCTCATCGCGATTCCGTGCAATACGGCACATGCGTTCGTTGAACGGATTCAGCCGTCGTTGACCATTCCGATCGTCAATATGCTGACCTGTACCGCCGATTATCTGCGCGACGCATTCCCGAGCTTGCGTGAAGTCGGTGTGCTGGCCACCTCGGGCACGCTGGCGAGCCGGGTCTACGAGAAGGCGCTCGCTGCATGCGGTTTCGTGCAGATCGCGCCGGCCGCAGCCGCCCAGGCACGGCTCATGAACGCGATTTATGGGCCACGTGGCGCCAAGGCGGGTTGCACGTCGGGTGAGTGCTGTGACGACGTGGCCGCCGCGGTGGATGACCTGATCGCGCAAGGTGCGCAGATCATTGTGCTGGGCTGCACCGAGTTGCCGCTGCTGCTGCACGGTTCGACGCTGGTGCGACCTGGCGGGACGGTGCGGCTTGTCGATCCGGCGGAGGTGTTGGCAAAACGCTGTGTGGCTTATGCGCTGGGCGAAAGCGAAGCGACGCAGGGCGCTTTGGAACGGGCGGCGCCGGTGACGGGGCGGTTCAACGCGGAAAGCATTTTCGGCTAGCGGCGGCCAGATCCGGCGGGCTTCGGTTTGCTTCGGCTTGCTTAAATTTGCGCGCGCCGCCGCCGCGCCGCGCGGAAAAACCTCATCATTCTCTCTCTGCACCGCCACTTTCCGAAGGCTGCGCAGTTCCTCTGAAGCGGCGCAGCGCTTGCGGATCGGCTGATCGGGGCGTGCTCTGTGCGTACTCTGCGCCGCCCTTTCTGGCCCGGCGGGCTGCGAAAGCGCAACCGCGCCGTGTCATGGAAAACTGTATAAATATACAGTATAGTATCCCCCTGCAACCTGGCCTTTGGCGTGTCCTTCCGCCAGCCGGGTGTCCCGAACTTGCGCGGTCGCGAGGCGTCCGTGAGAGGTGGCCCACTCATTCAGACGGTCGGAAAAATTGGCATCTAACGGAATTATCCGCATTCGCGGCGCGCGCCAGCACAACCTGAAGAACGTCGATCTCGATGTGCGAACCGGCGAAATGACGGTTGTCACTGGGCCGTCCGGTTCCGGCAAGTCGAGCCTCGTGTTCGACACGTTGTACGCCGAAGGGCAGCGGCGCTACGTCGAAACCTTCAGCGCCTACGCCCGGCAGTTTCTCGACCGCATGGACCGGCCGCAAGTCGACCGGGTCGACGGCGTACCGCCTGCCATCGCGATCGACCAGACCAATCCGGTGCGCAGTTCGCGCTCCACCGTCGGCACCATGACGGAACTCAACGATCACCTGAAGCTGCTCTACGCGCGCGCGGCCGAGCTGTTCGATCGCAAGACCGTCCTGCAGGTGCGCCACGACACGCCCGAAACGATCTATGCCGAGCTGCTCGGGCGCACCGCGGAGCATGATCCGCGGCTGGTCGTCACGTTTCCGGTCGAGTTGCCGGACACCGCGTCCGAGCAGGAAGTGGAGCAATGGCTCTCCGCGAGCGGTTACACGCGTGTGCAGGCGCAGCGCGAAGTCGATTCGCCCACCGGCAAGCGCAAGCTGCTCGACGTGGTGGCCGACCGCTTCCGTTTGAGCTCGGTCGACAAGCCGCGGGTGGTCGAAGCTATTGAAGCATCGCTCAAGCGTGGTGGCGGCCGCGTCAATATTTACGTGCTGCCTGCCGCGCCAGAAGCGTCAGACGCGCCGGAAGCCAAAGAAGCCGAGCCGCAAATCTGGCGTTTCTCGACCGGTCTGCACAGCCCCGAGAGCGACCTGCGCTACGCGGATCCGCAGCCGGCGCTGTTCTCGTTCAACTCGGCCTACGGCGCATGCGAAGTTTGCCGCGGTTTCGGCCGCGTGATCGGCGTCGACCTCGGGCTGGTGATTCCCGACGCGCGCAAGACGCTGCGCGACGGCGCGATCAAGCCGATGCAAACGCCGGCGTGGAAAGAGTGCCAGGACGACCTGATGCGTTACGCGGCGAAAGCCGATATTCGCCGCGGTACGCCTTGGGGCGAGCTGACGGATGCCGAACGCGACTGGGTCATCAACGGCTCGCCGGACTGGAACGGCAAGTGGCAAAGCCATTGGTACGGCGTCAAACGCTTCTTCGAATATCTCGAATCGAAGGCGTACAAGATGCACATCCGCGTGTTGCTGTCGAAGTACCGCAGCTATACGCCGTGCGAAACCTGTGGCGGCGCGCGTCTGAAAACGGAATCGCTGTTGTGGCGCCTCGGCAGCAAGCAGAATGCGGACGAGGTGCTGGCGGCCGGGAAGCGCTTCATGCCGCGCGGTGTCGAGTGGACGCGTGCGCAACTCGAGTCCTTGCCGGGCCTGACCGTGCACGATCTGATGCTGATGCCGATCGAACGCATCCGGCGTTTCTTCGACGAGATCAGCCTGCCCAGCGCCTTGCTCGACGACGCACTCAAGCTGTTGCTCGCCGAAGTGCGCACGCGCCTCAAATATCTGTGCGACGTTGGCCTCGGGTATCTGACGCTCGACCGGCAAAGCCGCACGCTGTCGGGCGGCGAAGTGCAGCGGATCAACCTGACCACGGCGCTCGGCACGTCGCTGACCAAAACGCTGTTCGTGCTCGACGAGCCGAGCATCGGCCTGCATCCGCGCGATCTGAACCGGATCGTCGAGGCAATGCACCGGCTGCGCGACGCGGGCAATACGCTGGTGGTGGTCGAGCACGATCCTTCGGTGATGCTCGCGGCGGATCGTCTGATCGACATGGGCCCGGGGCCAGGCGAGCGCGGCGGCTCGATCATTTACGACGGCGCGCCGGAGGCAATCCGCTCGTCGGGCACGCTGACCGGAGAGTACCTCGGTGGGCACCGGCATGTGGCGGACGCGGCGCACTGGTCGCAGCGTCCGGTGGATGACAACACGCCGCGCATCCTGCTCGAGGGCGCGACCGAACACAATCTGCGCGACGTCACCGTCGAGATTCCGCTGCAGCGGCTCGTCTGCGTGACGGGCGTGTCGGGCTCCGGCAAGTCCACCTTGCTGCAGGATGTTTTGTATCCGGCCATGGCGCGCCACTTCGGTCTCGCCACCGAATCGCCCGGTGCGTTCAGGAACCTGACGGGCGCCGATCAGGTCACCGACGTCGTATTCGTCGACCAGTCGCCGATCGGCAAGACCGCGCGCTCGAATCCAGCCAGCTATGTGGGCGCTTTCGACGAAATCCGCAAGCTCTTTGCCAAGGCGCCGCTCGCGCAGCAACGCGGTTACGGCCCCGGCATGTTCAGCTTCAACTCCGGTGAAGGGCGCTGCCCGACTTGCGGCGGCTCGGGCTTCGAACACATCGAAATGCAGTTCCTGAGCGACGTCTACCTGCGCTGCCCGGATTGCGATGGGCGCCGCTATCGCGCGGAACTGCTCGAAGTCAAAATCGAGCGTGGCGAGTCGCCGCGTGCTTTGAGCATTGCCGACGTGCTGGAACTGACGGTAAGCGAAGCCACGGCCTACTTCGCCAGGGATGCCGAAGTGTTGCGCGTGCTGCAGCCCATCGTCGACGTGGGGCTCGAATACGTGAAGCTCGGCCAGCCGGTGCCCACGTTGTCCGGCGGCGAAGCGCAGCGGCTCAAGCTGGCCGGTTTCCTCGCGGAATCGGCACAGGCGCGCACCGCGCGCAGCGCGAAGCAGCCGGTCGCAAAACGCCTGTTCATGTTCGACGAGCCGACCACCGGCCTGCATTTCGACGACATCGCCAAGCTGATGCAGGCGTTCGGCAAACTGCTGGCAAGCGGACATTCGCTGATCGTGATCGAACACAATCTCGACGTGATCCGTGCGGCCGACTGGCTGATCGACCTCGGTCCCGAAGGGGGTGACGGTGGTGGCAGGGTGCTCTGCGCGGGGACGCCGGAAGACGTCAAGCGCTGTCCGGAATCGCATACCGGCGAGGCGCTGCTGCAGTACGACCGCGCCATGAGCGCGGCGAGCGAACCGGCGTCGCAAGGTATCCCGCTGCAAAAGGCACTAAGCGCGGCGCGTGCGCGGCGGGTGATCGAAGGCGAGGACGTGGTGCGCATCGTCAATGCGCGCGAGCACAATCTGAAATCGCTGGACGTGGATATTCCGCACGGAAAATTCAACGTGATTACCGGTGTATCCGGGTCGGGCAAGTCCACACTGGCTTTCGACATTCTGTTCCATGAAGGGCAGCGCCGTTACCTCGAATCGCTGAACGCATACGCACGGTCTATCGTGCAGCCGGCCGGGCGGCCCGAGGTCGACGCGGTGTATGGCATTCCGCCCACCGTTGCGATCGAGCAGCGTTTGTCGCGCGGCGGTCGCAAGAGTACGGTGGCGACCACGTCGGAGGTATGGCACTTCCTGCGTCTCTTGTATGTGAAGCTCGGTCTGCAGCATTGCATCCACGACGGTACACCGGTCACGTCGCAAAGCGTCGAATCGATTGCGGCGCAATTGCTGCGCGATCACAAAGGGCAGCATGTCGGGTTCCTCGCGCCGCTGGTCGTGAACCGCAAGGGTGTCTACACCGATCTCGCCAAGTGGGCGAAAGCGCGCGGCAATACGCATCTGCGCGTGGACGGCGAGTTCGTGCCGGTGGATCCATGGCCGAAGCTCGATCGTTTCCGCGAGCACACCATCGAATTGCCCGTGACCGACCTCGTCGTCTCGCCGGATAAGGAGGCGGAGCTGCGCCTCGCGCTCGATCAGACGCTGGAAATCGGCAAGGGCATCATGCATCTGCTGGCGCCGCTCGACGGATTGCACGACGCGATCAGCGGCGGCCAGCCCACGGCGAAACTCGGCGCGGTGAAGGTGCTGTCCACCAAGCGCGCCTGCCCGGTGTGCGGCACGAGCTATCCCGAACTCGACCCGCGCATGTTCTCGTACAACAGCAAGCATGGCTGGTGTACGACATGCGTCGGCACTGGCCTCGCCTTGACGCGCGAACAACGCGCGGCATACGACGACACGGTGATCGTGGACGACAATCGCGGCCGCGAGCAGAGCTTGCCTTCCGAGGAACAGGAACCGGAAGGTCTCGTCGACGAACCGTGTGCGGATTGCGCCGGTACGCGTCTGAATCAAACTGCACGCGCGGTCACGTTCGGCGAGCAGGCCATCGTCGACGTCGCGCAATGGACCGTGTCCGACACGCGCGCGTGGATCGACACGCTGGAGATGAGCGGCCGGGACGCGGAAATCGCGCGCGACGTGATCAGCGAAATCGGCAGCCGCCTGCAATTTCTGGAAGAAGTCGGGCTCGGTTATCTGAGTCTCGATCGCGCGGCGCCGAGCCTGTCGGGCGGCGAAGCCCAGCGCATCCGGCTCGCCGCGCAACTGGGCAGCAACCTGCAAGGCGTGTGCTACGTGCTCGACGAGCCGACCATCGGCCTGCATCCGCGCGACAACCAGATTCTGCTCAACGCCTTGCGCAAGCTGGGCGAGAAGGGCAATACGCTGGTGGTGGTCGAGCATGACGAAGACACGATTCGGCGTGCCGATCACATCATCGATATCGGGCCGGGCGCGGGCAAGCGCGGCGGCACGCTGATCGCGCAGGGTAGCGTGGCTGATTTGTCGGCGCAGCCCGATTCGCTGACCGGGCAGTTTCTCGCTCGTCCGATCGTGCATCCGTTGCAGCCGCGCCGGGAAGTGGTCACGCCGACCAAACGCACAGCTGCGGTGCCGAAGAATTGGTTGACGGTGCACGGCGGCAAGCTGCACAACTTGCAGAACGTTACCGTCGGCATTCCGCTTTCACGGCTGGTGGCGGTGACGGGGGTGAGCGGTTCGGGCAAGTCGACGCTCGCCCGTGACGTGCTGATGGCCAATTTGCTGGATGCGGTGGGGCGCTCGGTGCTGTCGTCGCCGGCCACGCGGCGTGCGCGTGCGGCCGCCGAGACCCGGCCGGAGGCGAACCGGCGTTCGAGCGTGTTGGCGCGTACGGCGCCGCGTGCGCCGCTGAACGTCACGCATGCCTGGCAAGGGTGCGATTCGATCACCGGCTGGGAAGCCATCGACCGCGTGCTCGAAGTCGACCAGACGCCGATCGGCAAAACGCCGCGGTCGTGTCCGGCAACGTACATTGGCGTGTGGGATGCGATCCGCAAGCTGTTCGCCGGCACGCTCGAAGCGCGCGCGCGTGGCTATACGGCATCGCGTTTCTCGTTCAACACTGGCGAAGGCCGTTGCCCCGCCTGTGAAGGACAGGGCGTGCGCACCATCGGCATGAGTTTCCTGCCCGACGTGAAGGTGCCGTGCGACGTGTGCCACGGGCAACGCTTCAACCCGGAGACGCTGGCGGTCACGTGGCGCGGCAAGAATATCGGCGACGTGCTGACCATGGAAATCGACGAAGCCGTCGAGTTTTTCGCACCGATTTCGAACATCGCGCATCCATTGCAATTGATGAAAGATGTCGGACTCGGTTACCTCACGCTCGGCCAGCCGTCACCTACCCTGTCGGGTGGCGAAGCGCAGCGTATCAAGCTCGTCACCGAGCTAAGCAAGGTGCGCGACGACATCACGCGGCGCGGTCAGAAGCCGCCACACACGCTGTATGTGCTGGACGAACCGACGGTCGGCCTGCACATGGCCGACGTCGCAAAGCTGATTCGCGTGCTGCATCGTCTCGCGGACGGTGGTCATAGTGTCGTCGTCATTGAGCACGATCTCGATGTGATTGCCGAAGCGGACTGGATCATCGATCTCGGCCCGGAGGGCGGTGTGGGTGGCGGCACCATTGTCGCTGCTACGGATCCCGAAGGATTGTCTCGCGTCGCCGCAAGTCACACCGGCGCGGCGCTGCGCCCCGTGCTCGCGCGTACGCGGAACGACGCGACAGTCGTTGCGAGCGAGGGAACGAACGGGTGAGACAAAGGAGCGGCGCAATCAGATTTGCGCCGCTCCCGGTTTACCCGCTTGGGCAGGAGAGTCGCATGCGCGGAGCGGCGCGCAAGCCATCCGCGTATGCGTTTTGCCAACCTCTTCAATATCGTCGGGATTATGTAATTTTTGGAATGATTTTGTAATTGTAAAATCGGCGTAATTGAAATTTGCATTTAGAGTGTCGTAAATACCGCTAAAAAGATTTTCAAACGCTGTTTTCCTTCTGCTATCTTTTCGCCGTCGACGTCGCCCCTTGGCCGACGCTCAACCATCACGTTAGACGGCCTGTCCGCGATCCGCCCCGGTTGCGAGCAATCCCAACGAAAGGCCCACCCAGCGGGCTTTTGCGCCACTTACCATTCGCGATCCGTCGGCAGCTCATGGCGTGCTATGGAAGGCCGCGCGAGCGGCTGCATCCCAATTGGCGAGCCGCGAAAGGCTCGCTCGTCTCTGTTCGACGCACGCTTATTCTTTTAAAGCGACGCGAATACGGCATTAGTTAGAGTGTTCTCTCTAAACTTAGTATGCTGCCATCAAAAAAAGTTTGACCCCGCATTTTTTGTCCTGCTATTGTTGCCTCCCATGAAATGCAGGTGACAAACGCGCAAAAAGTTCATGAGCCGCAGCGCGCTTCGACCAAATTGTCTTCAGCATGTTCATGCCAGACGGAAATGAGCTTGTCGAATTTAATCTATTAGTAGTTCTACCTAGATTGTAGATCGACTGATCTGAAGTGCCGTCGCGACGTCTCACAGCTATACCCGTGACACTGCATCAGGGTTGGGCCCTACGCCATAAATTTTGGACTACAAATCGAAGACTGGGGCGATTGTCCAAAGTGAACGTTGTTTGCCGTATGTAAGCGCACTGCAGTTACAGAAATGGACGGCTCACGCCGGAGGAGTAAAGGTGGGTACGAAAGTCGAAGGGCAATTTCCGGCAGCAACGGCCCGTATGGAGAGGCCAGGGCGTCCACGTGAGTTTGGGCGTAAGCAGCAAAACCCAGTGCGCCGCTTCGGCGGCATCGCAGTTGTTCTGCTCCTGCATATCGTGCTGATCTATGCACTTATCAATGGCCTTGCCACCAAGGTCGTGCAGGTCATCCAGCATCCAATCGAGACCAAAATCATCGAGCCGGTGAAGCCGCCTCCGCCGCCGCCGTTGCCCACCGTGCAATTGCCGCCGCCGAAGTTCGCACCGCCGCCGCCGCCGTTCGTGCCGCCGCCGGAAGTGCAGGTGCAAACGCCGCCGCAGCCGAGCATCACGCACCAGGCCGCACCGGTCGTGTCGGCACCCGCCGTGGCGCCAGCACCGCCGGCGCCTCCCGCGCCGAGCAAGCCCGTGAGCGCCGAAGTAGGGGTCGTGTGCCCGAACTCGGATCAGATCCGTTCGTCGATTCGCTACCCGAAGGAAGCGCAGGAGAACAACGTGACGGGCGACGTGCTGATTGAATTTGTAGTCGACCCGCAAGGCCATATTACGAATGAACGTGTTGCCAAGTCGGCAGACGATTCCTCACTCGACCGCGCGGCCTTCAACGCGGTCAAGCAGTTCACGTGCGTTTCCCAAGGCCAGGCTGTCCGTGTGCAAGTTCCGTTCTCGTTTAACCTGAACTGAAACCCCACGGGCCGTTCGGTACCGGTAGCGATTTATCAGTCTTGGTTTAGAAGTTGTACTAATGAACTTGGAGCAGGCATGAAGAAGCGTACTCTCGCCGCATTGGCGGCAACCATGTTGTTCGCCGTAACCACGGTGGATACCTTTGTGGCACCGCAAATGGCCCACGCGCAAGCGAGCGACGCGACCGCGTCGGCTGCCGCCGCCACCACAGCCACCGCTGCACCGCAAACGGCCGCCCCGGCCGCAGACGAAGCGACACCGCCGCCGGCGCCGGCCACGTCTGAAACCGTGAATAACCCGTACGGTCTCAGCGCGCTCTGGAAGAACGGTGACTTCGTTGCACGCTTCGTGCTGATTCTGCTGGTGCTCATGTCGATGGGCAGCTGGTACATCATGATCACCAAGTTCTTCGAGCAGTTCCGTGCGAACCGTCGTGCGAAGAGCGCCGACGAACAACTGTGGACTGCGCCGTCGCTGGCCGAAGGCACGAAGCTGCTCGACGAAGCGTCGCCGTTCCGCTTCATCGCCGAAACGGCCATCGAGGCAGGCGAGCACCACGACGAAGCATTGCTCGAAGCCGTCGACCGCAATACGTGGATCGATACGTCGGTCGAGCGTGCGATTACCAACGTGTCGAACCGTTTGCAAGACGGTCTGGCTTTCCTCGGCACGGTCGGCTCGACAGCGCCGTTCGTTGGTCTGTTCGGTACGGTGTGGGGCATTTATCACGCGCTGACGGCAATCGGTATCGCGGGCCAGGCTTCGATCGACAAGGTCGCGGGTCCGGTGGGCGAGGCGCTGATCATGACCGCGATCGGCCTTGCCGTCGCCGTGCCGGCGGTGCTTGGCTACAACTTCCTGGTTCGCCGCAACAAGTCGGTGATGGAGCGTGTTCGTGCGTTCGGCGCGCAACTGCACACCGTCCTGCTCGCCGGCAGCCGGCGCTCGGCGCGCGCTTCGGCTCGTCAAGCATCGCTGGTCCAATAAGCGGAGTCCGTCATGGCTATGAGCGTTGGGCAGGATGATAACGACGAGGTCATCTCCAGTATCAACACCACGCCGCTCGTCGATGTGATGCTGGTTCTGCTGATCATCTTTCTGATCACGATTCCGGTGGTGACGCATACGGTGCCGGTGCAATTGCCGAAGGAGACGATCCAGCCGCTGCAGACCACGCCCAAAAGTATTGTCATTGCGGTTAACCGCGACGGCGATTTCTTCTGGAACGAGAAGCAGGTGGATGCGCCTACGTTGCTGGCACGCCTGAAAACCGTCTCGGCCGTGACGCCGCAACCGGAAGTACACGTTCGCGGCGACCAGAGCGCGCGTTATGAATTCATCGGCCGGGTTATTACCGCGTGCGAGCGTGCCGGTATCGCCAAGGTTTCGTTTATTACCGAGCCACCCGCGCGTGGTGGCTAGCCTTGCATGGGATTGGACTAAGTGCTTTGCATGGGACCTGAGTAGGCGCTAAAGCGCCAACTCAGGTCGACAGCTAAAGCGCTAAGTACGATCGACAGCTTTGCATGGGATCGTACTAAGCGCTAAAGCGCTAAGTACGATCGACAGGAGATGATCATGGGAATGAACGTATCTTCGGGTGGTGGCAGTTCCGAACCGGATGTGATGGTCGATATCAACACCACGCCGTTGATCGACGTGATGCTGGTGTTGCTGATCATGTTGATCATCACGATTCCGATCCAGACGCACGCCATCAAGATGAACTTGCCGGTCGGCAATCCGCCGCCGCCGATCACGCAGCCGGAAGTCGTGCAGATCGATATCGACTTCGACGGCACTACGACCTGGAACGGCCAGCCGGTGCCGAACCGCGCGGCGCTCGAGTCGAGACTTGCGCAGGTGGCGGCCGAGCCGGTTCAGGCGGAAATCCATCTGCGGCCTAACAAGCTGGTGCCGTACAAGGATGTCGCGGAGGTGATGGCGTCCGCGCAACGACTGGGCGCGACGAAAATCGGCCTGATCGGCAACGAGCAGTACATGCAATAGGAAAGTGGAATGCTAACGATCCATCATCGGTTCAAGCGCGCGGTCATTGCGGCCGCTATCGGAGGGCTGTCCGCGCTCGTCGTGCTGCCGCTCACGTCTCAAGCCGCCGACACTTTGCGGCCGGATGTGGCAAAGCCGCTGAATGCCGCGCAGGATCTGTATCGCGCGCACAAGTACAAGGACGCGTTGACGAAGATCGATCAGGCCGACGCGGTGCCGGGCAAAACGCCCTACGAAAGCTACATGATTCAGGAGATGCGCGGCGCTGCTGCGGCGGCGGCCGGTGAATCGGGTGTGGCCGCCCAGGCCTACGAAACCTTGCTAGGTTCAGGGCGCTTGACCGGTGCAGACGAGCAGCGCACCACCGCGGCGCTCGCAGGCATCTACTTCCAGCAGAGAAATTATGCGCAGGCCGTGAAGGTTGCGCAGCGCTACCTGAAGTCGGGCGGCGGCGATCCTGACATGCGCACTTTGCTGGTTCAGTCTTATTACCTGTCAAACGATTGCGGCAGCGTGGTGAGTCTGCTCAAGCCGAGCATCGATGCGCAAGTGCGCGCCGGTCACGCACCGGACGAGTCGCAACTGCAATTGCTCGGCACGTGCGCGCAACGGGTGAAAGACGACGCAACGTACCGCAGCACGCTCGAAAAGCTGGTTGCCTATCATCCGAAGCAGGCTTACTGGGACGATCTGTTCAACGCGATTCGCAGCAAGCCCGGCTATTCGTCGGCGCTGGATATCGACACCTTCCGCCTGCGCCGTGCAACCGGCTCGCTCAGTACAGCCGACGATTATATGGAGATGACGCAGCTCGCGATCGTGGCCGGCACCACGGCCGAAGGGAAACAGGTCATCGATCAAGGCTTTGCGTCGGGCGTTCTGGGTCACGATGCGCAGGCAGATCGCGAGAAGCGGTTGCAGGCGCTCGCCGCGAAACGGGCGCAGGCGCCGGCCGATCCTGCGAACCCCGTCGCGCCGGTCGACCTCGGCTTCAACCAGGTCTTCGCAGGGCAGGCCAAGCAGGGTCTGACCGCCATGGACGCCGCGATTGCGAAGGGCGGAATCGATCACCCGGATCAGGCGCAACTGCATCTCGGCGAGGCGTACTACATGGCGGGCGATAAGGCGCGCGCAGTGCAAGCCTTCCGTGCAGTGAAGGGTACCGACGGTTCGGCCGACCTCGCCCGGTTGTGGGTGCTGGTGGCGTCGAAGTAGCGGCATCCCGGTACCGACATGTTTCATTCTGCGAAGTGCCTTCAAGGTATCCGTGCATCGAACCGGGAGGCACATTCTCGCCGTACGGGGCACGGATCGTCGCGGATACTCGGATGTGGTTGCGTGCGCAACCATCGCCAGGTTCGCGGCAAGAACGAACATGTCATGACGGTCGCCTTGATTGAGTCACTTACCGCGGCAACTAACCAGGCATTTCGCGCATGTCTTAGGGAGGATGTTGCACTCAATGAAACATAGTTTGGTTTTATCAAACTAATTTTGACTACGGGATTCTGTCTTGCTATGGTTTTGCCACTCGATAACAAGGCACAGGTCGCAGTTTCTATAGGAAGCAAAATCCGCGCGCTTCGCCAACGGCTCAAGCGCACACTGGATGAAGTGGCAACCACGGCGGGAATCTCCAAGCCTTTTCTGTCGCAGGTGGAACGAGGTCATGCAACGCCTTCGATCACATCGCTAGTTGGCATTGCTCGAGCTTTAGGTGTGACGGTGCAGTACTTCGTCGATACGCCCACCGAAGACAAATCGGTGCAAAGAGGAAGTGAGCTGAAGTACTTCGGGTTCGATGGAACCGCGAATCTGTTTGGACGGCTGACGAACCTGTCGGTTGGCAGCAAGCTGGAAGTGATTCTCGTCAGAATGCCGGTGGGGCAAAACCCGTCGGAAGTCACGACGCATGCAGGGGAAGAGTTCTTGTACGTGATGAGCGGCCAGATATCGCTCACGTTAGAAGGTACAACGTTCGTATTGCAGGCAGGTGACACCGCGCATTACGAGTCCACTGTGCCTCACGCCTGGTGCAATACCGCCCGCGAAGAAGCGGTGGTCGTCTGGGTGGGCACGCCACGATTGTTTTAGATGCCTTTGCTCGATGCTTTCGTTGAAAGCGGTCATTCTGTATTTGTAAGTATTACTTAAAGTTCGATCGGGAATTGACAGGGATTGGAGTGTATTGCCTCGATATCCAGAGCCCGAAGTAGTAGAAGTGAAAACAATTAGAAAGCGCTGCGCATTTCGTTTGTAATAAATAAGTAGTCCGATATTGAAGTATCAGAAGTGTCTCGTCTTCCTGTCTGTATTTGCAATCTGGTGCGCTGTTGACCGGTTTGACGGGCAATGGGAGGCGGGCAGCTTTAACGGAGCGCGGCGCACGATCGCCGTATATCGAGTGGAGAGGTTCACAAGACCTCTCTTCACACAAACAGCAGTGGCCTTATTGACGAGCGGGAAGGGGAAAAATGAAACAGAGGGCATTGGCGTTGGCCATCAAAAGAATAATCTGGGCTGAACTGGCATTGTCGGCCGCAATCGTCGTACCGGCGTTTGCACAGAGCCAGCCGGCCGCCACCGGAACCGCGGCAGGCGCGACGACGGAGAGCACGCCCGCTGCGGCGCCAGCTCCGGCATCGGGCACCGCCGCGACACCGTCCGCGGACAACAACACCGCGACGCCGAGTGGCAAGGGCGTTCAGCAATTGAAGAAGTTCGAAGTGACCGGGTCGCTGATCCGTAGCTCCGACAAAGTCGGCTTCAACCAGGTTCAGACGGTTTCGCAGAAAGAAATTCAGAATAGCGGCGCCACGACTGTCGCAGATTTTCTGCGCGATACCGCCGCCAACTCCGCCAATAGCTGGAGCGAAGGTCAGGCCGGCAACTTTGCCGCGGGCGCGGCGGGTATCGCCCTGCGCGGCCTCAGCGAAAAGTACACACTGGTGCTGGTGGATGGACAGCGTGCGGCGCCGTTCGCGTTCTTTTCGAACAGCGTTGACTCCTTCTTCGACCTGAACACGCTGCCGCTGAACTCGATCGATCGCATCGAAATCGTGAAGACCGGCGCAGTGTCGCAGTACGGCTCGGATGCCGTCGCGGGCGTGGTCAATATCATCACGAAACACAACTATCAGGGACTGACGCTCGACGGCAGCTACGGCAGCGCCATCAACGGCGGTGGCGGCGCGGGCACGACCAAGTTCAGCGCGCTGGGTGGCTTCGGCGACCTCAACTCCGATCGCTTCAACGTGACGGCGGCAGCCAGCTACTACAAGTCGAATGGCATCACGCTCGCGGACCGCGACTCGACTCGTAATCAGGACTTCACGAATCAGGCGGGTGGCTTCTCGCTGCTCGGGCCGTCGTACTGGAACCTACCCGGTGGGGGCGTGCAGGCGCTGAGCAACTGTCCGTTCGGCGGCTCGGTGCGTCCCGCAGCCACCAACTCGCTGACGGCGGGATCGGCCGGCACGGTCTGCGGCTTGAACACCGCCGAAGGCACGTCCATCGCACCGATGATGGAGCGTTTGAACGCGAAGCTTCACGCTGACTTCAAGATCAACGATCAGACCACCGCGTTCGCGGACTTCCTGGTCAGCAGCAACCACACCACCACGAACGACGGTCTGTGGGGCAACGTTGTCGGCAATCCGCAGGCCCCCGCACTCGTGTGGAACCCGCAGACGAAGCTGCTTACCCCGTTCAACTTCACGGTGCCGGCGAGCAATCCGTACAACCCGTTCGGCGTCGCCACGCCGCTCACCTATGCTTTCCCGAACACGATCGCGGAGAAGACGGATTCCGTGTACTGGCGCGCGTCTACGGGCGTCAAGGGGTCGTTCAACCTGCCGAACGGTGAATGGGATTGGGCGTCGTCGATCAGTCATTCGCAAAGCACGGTTTCGAACACCTATACGAACCAGCTGAACTCCTCCGTACTGAATAACATTTACCAGAACGGCACGCTGAATTTCGCAAATCCGGCGGCCACGCCGAACGCGTTCAACGGGCTGTACATGGACGCGAACAACCTGGGTATCTCGAAGCTCGATACGGTCGACGCAACGCTTTCGACACCGGAACTCTTCCATCTGCCGGCAGGTGACGTAGGCCTGGGGTTCGGTGCGCAGTTCACGCACCAGAGCGAAACGATGAATCCGGGTGGGGCGTTCGAAGACGGCCTGGTCATCAACCCGAATCTCCAGACGGTGGACGGCCAGCGTAACGTTGCGGCGGTGTACTACCAGGTGGATATTCCGATTGTCCACAACCTGACGTTCAGCCAGTCGGGCCGTTACGACCACTATAGCGATGTCGGCGGCGCGTTCTCGCCGCGCTTCGCGCTGCGCTATCAACCGGTTCAGGCGCTGACGATGTACACGTCGTACAGCCGCGGCTTCCGTGCGCCGACGTTCGTGGAGAACAGCAAGTCGCAAACGATCGGTCTGCAGGTGGACCCGGCCACCGGCCAGAACTACACGTCGATCACGGAGGGCAATCCGAACCTGTCGCCGGAACGCACGAAGAACTTCAACATCGGCTTCGAACTGTCGCCGACGCGTACGACCGATGTGGGCCTCGACTGGTACAAGATTCGCGTGGATCACGTGATCGGCCAGGGCACGCCTTCGCAGGTTGTCACCGACGCCAACGGCAACCTCCTGTACAAGGTGATCCCGTATTCGAATCTGGGCTACCTCGACACAAACGGTTTCGAAGGCACGTTCCGTCAGGCACTGCCGACGAAGACCGCCGGTACGTTCACCCTGTCGGCTGACTGGGCATACGTGAACAGCTTCAAGATCGGTTTCCCGGGTGCATCGCCTGTGAACGGCGCGGGTAACAACTTCACCATCACGCAGCCGTTCGGCGGCAGCTTCCCGCGCTGGAGAGGCAACACCACGCTGGACTGGACGTACCACAAGTTTGACGCAGCGCTGACGTGGCAGTTCACGGGGCCGTACGCCCAGAATCTGTTGCCTGAGCCGAACAAAGTGGGGTCGTACAGCCAGTTCAATCTGATGATGACGTACACGGGCATCAAGAACTGGACGATCTATGGCGGCATCAACAATATCTTCAACCGCACGCCGCCGTACGATCCGATCTTCGCGAACGGTACGCTGAATCAGACCGGCTACGACGAGTCGCTGTACTCGTACATCGGCCGTTTCGCCCAGATCGGCGCAACCTACAAGTTCTAAGGTCCGCTTGATTGGGCTGAAGAGTGCGCCGCTCCGGTTCCATATACTGTGGGAACCGGAGCGGTGTTTTTTTGGCGAAGCATCATAGGGCGGTAGTGCAGGCCGACTGCCGTTGCAATGAACCGGCGTGCGCGGACGATCACGTGAGACGGGCGCATGAGGCGTGTATATGAAGCGTCTCCATGAGCGCTGTGCGTGCGGCGTGTCGCACGGCCGCAGGACGAATCGCGCGCGGGTCACGAGCCGGTGCGCACCGTATGGGCTGATGAAAAGAATGATGAATTCCGGACTGCTGCGCCTGCACGACGCGATGGGATGTTTGCTCGGCGCAGTGCGCCGTGCCGCGAACATCGGGTTTGCCATTGCCGCGGCGCCTGGCGTGTTGGCGATATGCGGGGCGATCCCGACGGCGGTGGAGGCGAAGCCGTCGATTTCACAGTACGACCAGCCGAAATATCCCGCCGGTTTCACGCACTTCGACTATGCGAATCCCGACGCGCCCGCCAACGGCTCGCTCAGTTTCGAAAACTATAACGAGCTGCAGACTTACGATTCGCTGAATCCGTTTCTGGTGCGTGGCGCGCCCGCGCCCGACGTCCTCAATCTGATGTTCGACACGCTGATGCAGCGCAGCTGGGACGAACTGGCCTCCGAATATCCGCTGATCGCCGACGATGTCGACGTCGCGCCGGACCTGACGTCGGCGACGTTTCATATCAATCCGGCCGCGCGCTTTTCGAACGGCGACCCGATCACCGCCGCCGACGTCAAGTATTCGTTCGAGACGTTGACGAGTCCGCAGGCGTCGCCGCTTTTCAACGCGCAGTTCTCGATTATCAAAAGCGCGACGGTGATCGACAGGAGCACGATCCGCTTCGATTTCAAGCATTCTGAACGCGATGCGCCGCTGATTGCCGGCGACCTGCCGATCTTCTCGCCGAAATGGGGCATGCAGCCCAACGGCAAACGTCCGCCCTTCGATCAGATCTCTTCCGCGCCGCCGATCAGCAGCGGCGCCTATCTGATCGAAGGACGCAAAAACGACAAACAGATCACGTATCGCCGCAATCCTGACTATTGGGCGGCGAACCTTCCGTCGCGACGCGGCATGTTCCGCTTCGAGCGGATTGCCTTCAATCTGTACCGCGACCACTACACGCAGCTCGAAGCCTTCAAGGCGGGCGATGCGGACGTCATCGTCGAATACAGCGCGACGCAGTGGGCGCGCAAATATGTCGGCAAGAACTTCGACAACGGGTTGCTGAAGAAGGGCGAATTCGCCGACGGTCCCGCGCAGATGCAGGGCATGCTGATGAATCTGCGCAAGCCGATGTTCCAGGACCCACGCGTGCGTCACGCGCTGACGCTGGCGTTCGACTACGACTGGATGAACCGGATGATGTTCTACGGTCAATACCGGCGCACCAGCAGCTATTTCGAAGCCAGCCCGTTCGGGGCAACCGGTATGCCGGGCGAGAAGGAGCTGGCGCTGCTCGAACCGCTGCGCGGCAGCGTGCCACCTGAAGTGTTCGGTCCGATGCTCAAGCAACCCGACACGATTGCGCCGAATTCCTTGCGCGGCAATTTGCGCGTCGCTCGCGATCTGCTGGCGCAGGCCGGCTGGCACTATCGCGACGGCGCATTGCGCGACGTCAACGGTACGCCGATGACGATCGAAATCATGGACGATCAGCCCGGCATGGATCGTCTGATCCTGCCATATATGCAGGCGCTCGAGATGCTCGGGATTCAGGCCCACATGCGCGAAATCGACAGCGCCCTGTACGAGAAGCGTCTGGATAATTTCGAGTACGACATGACCACCTTCATCTATCCGCCGGTCACCATTCCGGGCGCCGAACTGACGCGCCGCTTCGGCAGTGCGGCCGCATCCGAAGTCGGCTCCGAAAACTATCCGGGCATCCGTTCGAAGGCGGTCGACTCGCTGATTCACTCCGCGCTCACCGCCACCAATATCGAGGATCTGGAGGCGGCGACCCGCGCGCTGGATCGAGTGCTGATCTATTCGTTTTACCTCGTGCCGGAGTACTACGCACCGGGCGCGCGCATCGGCTACAAGACCACCCTCGGCTTTCCAAAGACGGTACCGAATTCGTACCTGTACGAAGACTGGGTCGTCAACTACTGGTACGTGAAGGCGCCAGGCGCACAAGCGACACAGAAACCCCAGGCCACGCAATCCGCGGGTTCAACCACGGCCGCGGCCCACTGAGGAACAGCATGCTTGCCTACATTCTCAGACGATTGCTGTTGATGGTGCCGACGCTGCTCGGCGTGGTCACCCTGACCTTTGTCGTCACGCAGTTCGTACCGGGTGGGCCGGTCGAACAGGTGATGACGCAACTCCGCCACGGCGCTGGCCGTGGCGGAGAGGCGGGGGCGGGCGGCGGAGGCTATCACGGCAGCCAGGGTGTCGATCCGCAGCAGATCGAGCAGATCAAGAAACAGTTCGGCTTCGACAAGCCGCCGCTCGAGCGATACGTGCTGATGCTCAAGCGCTATGCGACCTTCGATCTCGGCCAGTCCTACTATCAGCATGACAGCGTGTGGGAGGTCATCAAATCGAAACTGCCGGTATCGATCACGCTCGGCTTATGGACAGTGCTACTCACGTATCTGATATCGGTGCCGTTGGGCATTGCGAAAGCGGTGCGCAACGGCTCGCGCTTCGATACGGTGACCAGTGTGCTGGTGCTCGCCGGCTATGCGATTCCTGGCTTCGTGCTGGGCGTGCTGCTGCTGATGCTGTTCGGCGGCGGCACGTTCTGGCAGGTGTTTCCGATGCGCGGCCTGACCTCGGACAACTTCCACGACCTCAGCACGTTCGGCAAGCTGCTCGATTATTTGTGGCACATCGCGCTGCCGGTCACCGCTTCGGTGGTCGGCAACTTCGCAATCGTCACGATCCTGACCAAGAACACCTTTCTCGAGGAGATCGGCCGTCAATATGTATTGACGGCTCGCGCCAAAGGGGCGCCGGAGCGCGACGTACTGTGGAAGCACGTACTGCGCAATGCCGCGATTCCGCTGCTGACCGGTTTGCCGGCGGCTTTCGTCGGCGCCTTCCTCAACGGCAATCTACTGATTGAAACCCTGTTTTCGCTCGACGGCATGGGTCAACTTTCGTATGACTCGGTGATTCGCCGTGACTATCCGGTCGTGCTCGGCTCGCTGTTTCTGTTCACGCTGATCGCCCTCATAACCAAACTCATTGCTGACGTCTGCTATGTCCTCGTCGACCCCCGCATCCAATTCAACCGCCTGGACCGCTGATCAGTCCGGTGCGGCGCACGTGGCGTCGCCGTCTCCGTGGCGGCGCACCTGGCTGCGCTTCAGGCGGCAACGGCTCGGTTACTGGAGCCTCGTGATCTTCGTATCGCTGTTCGCCATCAGCCTGCTAGGCGAGGTGCTGTCCAACGATCGTCCATTGGTTGTCCGTTATGAGGGGCAGTACTACTTCCCCATCGTCAAGGACTATTCGGAGAAGATTTTCGGCGGCGATTTTCCGGCGCGGGCGAATTACCTCGATCCGTATATCCGCTCGCGGCTCGAATCGAACGGCAACTTTGCGATCTATCCGCCGAATCATTTCCATTACGACACGATCGACTACTTCGCGGCCCATCCGTACCCGGCACCGCCCACCCGAAGCAACTGGCTCGGCACGGATCAGTACGGCCGCGACGTGCTAGCGCGGCTACTGTACGGTTTCCGGCTTTCGGTGCTGATGGCGCTTGCGCTCACGGTTTCCGGCGTCCTGATCGGCGTATTGACCGGCGCGGTGCAGGGCTTCTATGGCGGACGCACCGATCTGATCGGCCAGCGTCTGATCGAGATCTGGAGTTCCATGCCGGACCTGTACCTGCTGATCATCTTCGCCTCGATCTTCGAGCCCACGCTATGGCTGCTGTTTATTCTTCTGTCGATGTTCGGCTGGCTCGTGCTCTCCGACTACGTGCGCGCCGAATTCCTGCGTAACCGCTCGCTGGATTACGTGAGAGCGGCGCGCACCATGGGCCTCTCGAACTGGCAGATCATGTGGCGCCACGTGCTGCCGAATAGCCTGACGCCGGTGATCACGTTTCTGCCCTTCCGCATGAGCGCGGCGATTCTGTCGCTGACCAGTCTCGACTTCCTCGGACTGGGCGTGCCGCCGCCCACGCCGAGCCTCGGCGAACTGCTTCAGGAAGGCAAGAACAACCTCGACGCCTGGTGGATTTCGATCTCGGCTTTCGCCGCCCTGGTGATTACGCTGCTGCTGTTGACCTTCATGGGCGACGCATTGCGCAATGCGCTCGACACGCGCAAACGCGGTTCGGCGTTCGGCGGAGGTCCGCGATGAGCGAAGCCAAACCGAACCGGCCGTTGCTCGAGATCGATCGCTTCTCCGTGCGTTTCGGCGACAAGATCGCGGTGCATGAACTGAGTCTCTCGATTGCGCGCGGCGAGCGTGTTGCCCTGGTCGGCGAATCGGGTTCCGGCAAAAGCGTCACCGCGTTGTCGATTCTGCGTCTTGTGGAGCACGCCGACCTGAGCGGCCGCATGCTGCTCGACGGCGAAGATCTGCTGCAGAAAACCGAGCAGCAGATGCGCGGTCTGCGCGGCGCCGACGTGGCGATGGTGTTTCAGGAACCGATGACGGCGCTCAATCCGCTCTTCACGATCGGCAAGCAGATCGCCGAAAGTTTGCGCCTGCATGAAGGCTTGCGGCCGAACGCGGCGCGCCAGCGCGGTATCGAGTTGCTCAGGCGCACCGGTATTCCCGAACCGGAGCGGCGTATCGACAGCTTTCCACATCAGCTGTCCGGCGGCCAGCGGCAGCGCGCGATGATCGCCATGGCGCTCGCGTGCCGGCCACGTCTGCTGCTTGCCGACGAACCGACCACCGCGCTCGACGTCACCGTGCGTCAGCAGATCGTCGATCTGTTGATCGCATTGCAGGAGCAGGAAGCGGCCGAGCGTGGCATGGCCGTGCTGCTCATCACGCACGACCTGAATCTGGTGAAGCGTTTCGCGCAGCGTGTCGCGGTGATGGAGAAGGGCGTACTGGTCGAAACCAATACGACCGAAGCGCTGTTCTCCAACCCGCAGCATCCCTACACCCAACGCCTGCTGGACAGCGAGCCGCGTCGCGCGGTGGAGCCGGTCGAGCCGGGCGCGCCGCGTTTGCTCGACGTGCAGGGACTCGCCGTCGACTACCGCACCTCCGCGAAAGGCTGGCGCTCCATGTTCGGGCGCTCCACGTTCCGCGCAGTGCACGACGTCGACCTGAGCGTGCGGCGCGGTGAAACGCTCGGCATCGTCGGCGAGTCGGGGTCGGGAAAATCGACGCTGGCGGCCACCGTGCTTGGCTTGCAACAACCCGCCGCCGGCCATATTCATATCGACGGCTTGCCGCTTGACACGCTGAAAACCGCGCGCTCGCGCCGGGCGTTGTATTCGCGTATGCAAGTCGTGTTTCAGGACCCGTTCGGCTCGTTGTCGCCGCGCATGACGGTGGAGCAGATCGTCGGCGAGGGCCTGACGATGCATCAGCCCGACATGGACGCCAAGGCGCGGCGTGCACGCGTGGGCAGCCTGCTGGAAGAAGTGGGGATGCCCGCGGACGCCATGCTGCGCTATCCGCATGAGTTTTCCGGCGGCCAGCGCCAGCGTATTGCGATTGCGCGAGCCCTCGCGGTCGAGCCGGAATTGCTGGTGCTCGATGAACCGACCAGCGCACTCGATGTATCCATCCAGAAACAGGTGCTGAATCTGCTGACAAATCTGCAGAAAAAGTACAAGCTAAGCTATTTGTTCATTACGCACGATCTGGCGGTGATGCGAGCCATGGCGCATCGCGTGATCGTGATGAAGTCGGGACGCATCGTCGAAGCCGGCGACACACTCGATGTGTTGCATGCGCCGTCGCATCCTTATACCCAGTCGCTGCTCGCGTCGTCGCTGATCGTGTCGCCGGCGGGCGCAGCGGGGACTCATACGGGAACCACGAATGATTGACGAACGTTGGGCGCAGGCCGCCCGATCGCTTACGAGCCGCGCGGCGTTCTGGTCGCTGCGCATTGTCGACGAACAGATCGACGATCACGAGATTCGCAACGACATCGCGCAACCCATGCGAACGGTGCGCGATCGTGGCGCGATGCTGATCGCATGGGCGGGCGCGGGCGCCGGCTACGCGGCCACCGCGAATCTGAGCGCCGCCGGCCTGCAGCAGGCGCTGGATCTCGCCACGGCCCGCGCGGAAGCGAGCGCGGCATTGTCGCTGATCGATCATCGCGAGGTGGCGCGCCCCGCGGTGAGCGGCCGCTATGTGTCGCCGAACGCGCAGCTTGCGTTGCCGCGCCGCGCCGAATGGCTGGAGCGCCTGAGCGTGGAATGCGCGGGCGCGAATCTCGATGCACGCATTGTCGAACGCGTCGCGGCCGTGCAGATCACGCATACCGATCAGCTCTACATCACCAGCGACGGCGTGCGGATCGATCAGCAGTTCCAGTTCGTGATGCCGCAGTTGAGCGTGGCCGCGCACGCGGACGGCGATACGCAGGTGCGCACCCTCGGCGGAAACTACGGCACCTTGGGGCAGGGCGGCATGGAAGTGCTCGCACGCTTCGGCTTCGACGGCTCGGGGGCGCGTGTCGCCAATGAAGCGCTGCAATTGCTGGCCGCGCCGAATTGCCCTTCAGGCAAGCGCGATTTGTTGCTGATGCCCGATCAGATGATGCTGCAGATTCACGAGTCGATCGGCCATCCGCTCGAACTCGATCGCATTCTCGGCGACGAGCGCAACTTTGCCGGCTGGAGTTTCGTCAAGAAAGACATGTTCGGCTCGTATCGCTACGGTTCGGAACTGCTGAACGTCACCTTCGACCCGGAACTGTGCGAGGAAGCCGCCGCGTATGCATTCGACGACGACGGCACCGAAGCGAAAAAGCACTATCTGATCCGCGACGGCGTGCTCGAACGTCCGCTCGGCGGCGCGCTTTCGCAGCAACGCGCGCAGATGGCGGGCGTGGCGAATTCGCGCGCGTCGAACTGGAACCGCGCGCCGATCGACCGCATGGCGAATCTGAACATCGAACCCGGCGAGCAGTCGCTGGAGCAGATGATCGGCAATATCGAACACGGCATTCTGATGCGCACCAACACGTCCTGGTCGATCGACGACCATCGCAACAAATTCCAGTTCGGCTGCGAGTTCGGTCAACTGATCGAAAACGGCAAGCTGACCCAGGTCGTCAAACAGCCGAATTACCGCGGCATTTCGGCGAATTTCTGGCGCAGCCTGAGCGCGGTGGGGAACGCGGATACGCGCGAGGTGTACGGCACGTCCATGTGCGGCAAGGGCGAACCGGCGCAGATCATTCGCGTCGGCCATGCCTCGCCGGCCTGCGTGTTCAGCGGCATCGACGTGTTCGGAGGCGCCTGATGAGTCAATTCATGTCCGCGCGTTCCGCTTCGTCGATCGACTGGCAGCAGCATTTCACGTCGTTGGCCGACGCCATCGAACGCTTGCAGCAAGGCGCTGAAACCACGCTGAGTTCATTTGCCGGCGAACAGTCCGACTTTATCCGTTTCAACTCGGGCAAGGTGCGGCAGATCGGCAGCGTGTCGCAAGGCAAGCTGACTTTGCGCCTGATCGACGGCGCACGCCAGGCTTATTCGACGCTGACGGTATGCGGCGACCTGAAACAGGATCTGGACGATGTGAGCGCCGCGCTCGCCACCTTGCGTGAAAGCCTGCGCGGAGCGGCGGACGATCCGCATCTGTTGTTCGACACCTCGCAATGGCAACGCGCCACGCAACGTTCGGGCAAGCTGCCGGCGCCGGGCGGCTTGTTGCGCATCGTCGCCGAATGCGCGCAAGGACTGGATTTCGTGGGCTTTTACGCGGGCGGCACGATTGTGCGCGGCTTTGCGTCCACGGGCGGCAGCCGCGGCTGGTACGAAGTCGATAACTTCAATTTCAGCTGGTCGCTCTACGATCCGAGCGGTCGCGCGATCAAAACCACGTACGCCGGCGACGACTGGAGCGACGCTGTTTTCGCGCGCAAGGTCGAGCAGGCCGCGGCGCGCCTGTCCGTGCTCGCGCGCACGCCGCGCAGCTTGGCGCCGGGGCGCTATCGCTCATATCTGGCGCCTGAAGCACTCGCCGAATTGCTCGGCGTGGCGGCATGGAGCGGTTTTTCCGCACGCGCTCAGGCGACGTCGCGCAGCGAGTTGTACAAGCTGCATGTGGGAGAAATCGTAGTCGACCCGCGCGTCACGATCAGCGAAGATCTGAATCTCGGCATTACACCCGGCTTCAACGACGACGGCTATTTGCGCGAAAGCGTCCCGTTGATTCAGGGTGGCCGCAGCGCCGAACGCCTGACCAATGCGCGCAGCGCGCGCGAGTACGGGCTGACGCCCAACGGTGCGCTGGCGAGCGAGTCGCCGGCGGCGCTCTCGATGCAAGCGGGCGACCTGCGGGAAGAGGACGTGCTGGCGAAGCTCGATAGCGGTCTCTACATCGGCAATCTCTGGTACGTGAATTTCTCGGACCGGATGAATTGCCGCCTGACCGGCATGACGCGCTTCGCGACCTTCTGGGTCGAAAACGGGCAGATCGTCGCACCGCTCGAAGCCATGCGTTTCGACGACAGCCTATACCGTCTGCTCGGCAGCGAACTCGAGCAACTCGGCGCGCAAGCGGAGCTGCTATTGAGCGATTCGACATGGGGCGAGCGCGCCACGGGCGGCATGCAATTGCCCGGCATCCTGACGAGGTCGTTCGAATTGACGTTATGAGCCTATGAATCAAGAAATAAGAACAAAATCCAATTCTGGGAGCTTGCCTGAGGGCCTGACGCTGCGCGCATTGCGCGTGGCCGATGCGGAACAATTTCATGCCATGCAGCAGTTGCCGGTCGTGATGAACGGCAATCCTCATGCGCCGTTTCGAACGCTGGCCAGCACGCGCGAATACCTCGAAAAACTCGCAGCGCCCGAGATCCTGATCGCGGCAATGGTCGGCGACACGCTGGTCGGTGAAGCAGAGCTCACGCCTTTCAAGGGCCGCCGCGCGCATGCCGCGTCGCTCGGTATTGGCGTACACGACGCATGGCATCGGCGCGGCATCGGCAACGCGCTGATGACCGAGCTGCTCGATCTGGCCGATAACTGGCTCGGTCTGCGTCGCCTCGAGTTGCATGTCTTCGCCGATAACCATGCGGCCCTTGCGCTCTATCGCAAGTTCGGCTTCGAGATCGAAGCGCATCAGCGTGGCGCCGTGTTGCGCCGTGGCGTGCTGATCGACTGCTATTTCATGGCGCGCCTGCGTGAGGCGGCGCCGTGGATGTCGACACCGTCAGCCGCCAACACCGCAGCGGAATGAGACTATGAAAGAAGAAACGTTACCAGGCGAGGCCGCACTCGACGATCGCATTACGGTTCGAGCGCTCGAATCGTCCGACATGGACGCGTTCGCCGACATCATGAGCCTGCCGGGCGCGCGGCGCGGCA
Source organism: Paraburkholderia caffeinilytica (assembly GCF_003368325.1). Lineage (NCBI taxonomy): Bacteria > Pseudomonadati > Pseudomonadota > Betaproteobacteria > Burkholderiales > Burkholderiaceae > Paraburkholderia > Paraburkholderia caffeinilytica. The sequence goes on from NZ_CP031467.1 coordinate 3,428,642, forward strand.
CGCTATCGGTCGGCTATCGCAGCCCTGAACAGCTGAAGGCGTGGTACGAGCGGCGCCTCGAAAGCGGCGTAAACATATGCGCGACCATCGGCGGGCGCGTGGTCGGCCACGCCGGGTTGGACGTTCACCGGCCCAGCCGCGCGCATTGCGCACATTTAGGATTGGCCGTGCACGACGCGTATCATGGGCGCGGTGTCGGCTCGGCGCTTCTGCAGGGGTTGATCGACTGCGCGGATGCGTCGCTCGGTTTGCGCCGCATCGACCTCACCGTGTTTGTCGACAACGCGCCGGCGATCGCGCTGTACCGCAAGTTCGGCTTTGTCGAAGAAGGCCGATCGCGCGGTTTCGCGATGCGCGACGGCGTACTGGCCGACGTGCTGCATATGGCCCGCCTTGTCGACGCACCGCGTCTCCAGACAATCTGAACGGATTTCCTGCGTGCCATTTTTCTTCATCGACCGCCCGGTCTTCGCATGGATTGTCGCGCTCGCCATTGTCGTGGCGGGCGCGCTTGCCATACCGCAACTGCCGGTCGCGCAGTATCCGCGTCTTGCGCCGCCGCGCATCGTGATCAGCGCCGTCTATCCGGGAGCTGCCACCGAAGTAGTCGATGCCAATGTCGGCAGCATCATCGAGGAGAGTCTCGATGGCGCCGACAATATGCTGTACTACGAAACGACCAGCGACAACCTCGGCAATCTCGAGATCGACGCGACCTTTGCGCCGGGGACCAATCCGGATCTCGCGATGGTCGACATCCAGAACCGTCTCAAGCAGGTCGAGTCGCGCTTGCCGCAACAGGTCGTGCAGCAGGGCATCAGCGTATTCAAGGCGGCCAATACGTTTCTGATGCTGGTCGCGCTGACTTCCACGGACGGCTCGCGCGATTCCGTGCAATTGAGCGACTACCTGAGCCGCTACGTGTTGCGCGAACTGAAGCGCGCACCGGGCGTGGGCGCGGCGGAGTTGTGGGACTCCGACGAAGCGTTGCGCATCTGGCTCGATCCGATGAAGCTGCGCGAGTACGGCCTTGGCGCCGCTGAAGTAAACGCCGCCATCGCCGCGCAGAACGCCACGGTAACGGCCGGCACGCTGGGCGACGCGCCGTTCGTTCCGGGGCAGCAATTGACGGCCTCGGTGAACGTGAAGGGGCAACTGATCTCGCCCGCCGAATTCGGACAGATCGTGCTGAAGGCGTTGCCCGACGGCTCGGCGGTGCGCCTGCGCGACGTCGCGCGGGTCGAGCTTGGGCGTGACAATTACTCGTTCTATTCGCGTCTGAACGGCAAGGCTGCGGCAACCGTCGGCATTCAACTTGGGCCGCGCGGCAATGCGCTCGAAACGTCGAATGCGATTCGCACGCGACTCGCCGAGTTATCGAAAAGCTTGCCGTCCGGTGTCGCCGTCGAAATCCCATTCGACAACGCGCATTTCGTGCAGATTGCGATTCGTGAAGTGCTCGTCACGCTGGCGGAAGCGGTGGTGCTGGTGTTCTTCGTGATGTGGCTGTTCCTGCGCGATCTGCGCTACACGCTCGTGCCCACGGTGGTGATTCCGGTCACGTTGATGGGCGCGTTTCTCGCGATGTATGCCTGCGGCCTGTCGATCAACGTGTTCACGATGTTTGGCCTCGTGCTGGCCATCGGTATTCTCGTCGACGATGCGATCGTGGTGGTGGAGAGCGTGCATCGCGTGATGGAAGAAGAAGGCCTGCCGCCGCGTGAGGCGACCCGTAAGGCGATGACACAGATCGGCGGCGCGATCGTCGGCGTGACTGCGGTGCTGACGGCCGTGTTCGTGCCGATGGCGTTCTTCCCGGGCGGTGTCGGCGGGATTTACCGGCAATTCGCGGTGTCGATGATTGCGTCGATGCTGGTGTCGTCGTTCATGGCCTTGTCGTTGACGCCCGCGCTGTGCGCGAATCTGCTGAAAGCGCACAAGCACCCGGTGAGCCAGCGCGACGCCCGCCGTGGCCTGCCAGGCTTCGCGGCGCGGGCGGCGAGCCGGTTCACGTCCGGTTTCGACCGGGCCGCGAGCGGCTATCGCGGGCTGACCGCGCGGACCCTGCGCCGTATCGGGCCGATGCTGGCAATCTATGCCGTGCTGGTCGGCCTGTGCGCCGCGCTCTACTGGCAAATGCCCGGTGGCTTTTTGCCCAGCGAGGACGAAGGCCAGTTGCAGGTGATGGTGCAACTGCCGGCCGGTGCGACGCAGGCGCGTACGCTCGCGGTGGTCCAGCGGATGGAAAAGATCCTGCATGCCGAGCCCGCGGTCGCACACGTCACCAGTGTGATCGGCTGGAGTTTCAGCGGCAGCGGTCAGAACGTGGCGATGGGTTTTGTCGAACTGAAAGACTGGGGCACACGCGACACCGACGCAATGACGTTGCGCGACCGCCTCAACGAGAAGTTCGACAAGATCCTCGACGGTAACGTGGAGGCGCAATTGCCGCCTTCCGTGCCGGGACTCGGGCACTCGGACGGCTTCGTGTTCCGGCTCGAAGATCGCGGCGGAGTCGGACTGGACGCGCTGAAGGCGGCGCGCGAGCGGCTGTTCGCGCAAGCCAAGACGAACCCCGCGCTGGCTTCGGTGCGTTCGGAGGATCTGCCGGATGCGCCGCGCGTCGAACTCGTCATCGATCGTGCGAAAGCGTACGCGCTTGGCGTGCCGTTCGACCGCATTGCCGATGTGCTGGGCAGCACCTTTGGATCCTTGTATATCGACGACTTTCCTGCCGGTGGCCGGATGCGCCGCGTGATGATCTCCGCCGACGCCACCACGCGGATGACCGACGACGATCTGATGGCGCTCGCCGTGCCGAACTCGACGGGCGGCATGGTGCCGCTATCCGCGATTGCGGAACGCCACTGGAGCATCGGCCCGGTGATGCTGACGCGCTACAACGGCTATCCGTCGCTCGACGTGAGCGGCCACGCTGCGCCTGGCTACAGCTCGGGCGCGGCGATGGCGGAGATGGAGCGGCTCGCCGCTTCGTTGCCGGTCGGAATCTCGTATGACTGGGTCGACGCGGCGCGCGAAGAAACCGCCGCGGCACGGCTTACGCCGTTGCTGATCGGTTTGTCGCTGCTGGCCGTGTTCATGGCGCTGGCGGCCTTGTACGAAAGCTGGACGATCCCGCTTGCCGTGCTGATGGTCGTGCCGCTCGGCGTGATCGGCGCAATCGCCGCGATGCTGCTGCGGGGCATGCCAAACGACGTCTACTTCAAGGTCGGCATGATTACCGTCATCGGCCTCGCGGCGAAAAACGCGATTCTGATCGTGCAGTTCGCACGCGACCTGTATCGCCAGGGCCTGCCGTTGACGCGCGCCGTGAGCGACGCGGCCGCCGCGCGTTTCCGTCCGATCGTGATGACCTCGGCGGCGTTCCTGCTGGGCGTCGTGCCGTTGGTGGTGTCGAGTGGCGCGGGCGCGGAGAGCCGTCGCTCGATCGGCACCGGTGTGTTCGGCGGGGTGCTGGCGGCCACGCTGTTCGGCCTCGTGTTCGCGCCAGTCGCGTTTCATGCGGTCGCCTCGCTAACGTACAGCAGGCGGCGGCTCGCCGCGCTGCGGCGCAAGCGTGACGAGCGGCGCGCGCAGCGGGAGACGAGCGAAGGCGGCCGGTTGACGAATGGCCGATGAGGCGACGGCGCCCCGTCGCCCCGTCGCGCGTGAATCCGGCCGCGGGGTGAGTTGAGCGCGGTAACACGTTACGTAACGTGTTACCGGTTTCGTACTTCGAAATGTCGGTCATTCAGCAAAGTTGCCTGTTTCGAGGCGAATTCAGCGAGTTTAGCGAGGTTGCGAGCCAGAAGGTCGATCGCGCATGTTGTCCCGCCAGGTGCCGAGCTTGCTCAGTTGAGCATGCCGTGTACTTCAAGCGAAGCTTCCAGTTGCTGCGTCAACGCATGATGCAGCCTGGCGAGGCTCTCGGTGGGGAGCGCGAAGCCGGCCCAGCCCAGACCCGAGTGCCGCAGGAACAGCACGGCGCCGCCGTGCAGCGGATGCTTTTCTGTGTGCCAGCACGGATCGATCTCAATCACGTACTGATGCGTGCGCAGCGGTTTTTTCGGCACTTCCGGACGCATCGTGGCGCGCAGCGCGCTGAGGTGTTCGATCACGGCATCCAGATCGGGCGCGTCGAGCAATACCGCACGGTCCTCGATGGCGATGCGAACCGCGTTCTGTCCGTATTCGTTGACTCTCTCGATGTTCATGGGGCGTGACATGTCGCTGCTCCTTGGTGCTCTCACGGCACGTAAATTATGGCGCCACCTCTCTTAACCAGGTCTTAAAGAGCACGATCCACGGATGAAACCTGGTTTAAGGAAACCGCCTGGCACGATTTGCGCAGCAGCGCAGAATTGTCTGATGTTTTTCGGCATGGGACCGACGGCCGGCGCATTTGATCATATGTAAAAGAAGCCGGATGTTTCAATATAGAAACATTTTTAATCGGTTGAGAATCCGGCCGAGAAACGCTTAATTGGCACTATTTCAGTGAACGTGCTGTTCGTCACACTGCCGCCGTCGATAAATTCCAGATTTGCGAATAAAAGACTGATTGACTGTTCATTGTTTGCGAGGTTTCGAGTTCATGTTTGAAACATTTTTGTATGCGATTGTGGCGAGTGGCCGCGGCGAATCCGGTGATTCGCGATAAGCGGACCCGCTGATGTGGCACGCCTGAGCGCGAGTCTGCACAAGGTTTTCCGGCCCTCGGGGCGGCTGGCTATCGGGAATGGTCCAGCGCTAATCCGGGTCATATGCCGGCATTCATATGAAACATGGGATAGCAATTTTCCTCATACGTTGAATTTCTCAATATGGATTTGTTTTCAAATTTACTATAGCGCGGCATTCGGCTAACATCACGCATAATCCGTTAAGTGGCGTTGCCGGCGCTCTTCATCCGCCGTAATTCAATTCGTCTATATCAACCGGCCGACGGGACAGCGGGGTCCACAATGTACGACAGTTTGGGGAAAGATCATGCCGCACCTTCATCTGGATACTGCGAGGATTACCTGGTTACATACGCCGACGCTAAACGTGCGTAGTGCAGCGCGGCGAATTGGCGTGTTGCTGTTCGACGGCTTCTGGCTGCTCGGGCCCGGCACAGTGGTCGAGATGTTCCAGACCGCCAACGAACTTTCCGGTTCGCGGGGCGGCGAAGATCCGCCTTACGAAGTGCAGTTTCTGTCGATGGATGGCGGCAGCGTTGCGAGTTCTTCGTCGGTGCGGATCTGGACTGACCGTATCGACACGCGTTATGGCAGCGGTTTCGACGTGTTGTTCATCGCAGGCGGCTACGGCGCGCATGAGGCCGCCCTCGACGAACGGGTGCTGGGCTGGTTGCGATCGGTGCAAGCGCGAACTCGTGCGATCGAGACGATCGGCGAAGGCCGTCTCGTGCTGGAAGCCGCAGGTCCCGTGGAGCACGGGGGGCTGCAGGTGAATCGCTATCTCGGCGCCGCCGCGACCGATGCCGCGCGCAGTGCCGCCAACGATCGTAACGACTGCGCGCGCAGCGCGCTGATGTTCATCAAGCGCGATCTCGGCGCGGAGCTCGCGCGCAGCGTCGCCGATCGGGTGATGCCGGGCATGGCAGCTACCTGGGTGCCGCTGCCGGCTGAAGGCGGCACACTCAGCGTCGCCGAGAAAATCCGTGCCGCCGCGCGCTGGATGGAGGCGAATTGCGATCGTCCGGTGTCGGTTGCCGACGCCGCGCAAGTCGCGGCGATGAGCGAGCGCAATTTTCTGCGGCGCTTCAAGCATGAAATGCAGGTGACGCCTTCCGACTATCTGCTACAGGTGCGGTTGCGTATCGCCTGCAACTTCCTGACCGAAACCGAACTACCGGTCGACAAGATCGCGCGCCGCAGCGGCACCGGCAACGGCGATCGTCTCGCGAAGATATTCCGCAAGCGTATGGCGCTGTCGCCCACCGAATATCGCGCGCGCAGCCGGGTGGCGACCGAGGCCTAAGCTTGGGCAGGCGCCGTGCAGACGGTGCGACTCACGTGCAACTCAGCGCGCAACTCAGAGCGGAAAGGCGCGTGCGCGGCGGCGTGTGCAACAGTATGCACAGCGGCGCATGCGTCGGCAGCCGTGCTTTCTGCTGGCAGGCTTCTTACGAGCACAGTGGCCATGGGCAACAAGGTAGTGGCGACGGCATTGCCGGAGGTGAAACTCATCGAGCCCGAGGTGTTTTGCGACGAATTTGGCTTCTGCTTCGAGAGCTTCAGCGCGGATGAGTTTACCGACGACGTCTCGCACGGTTTCAATTTTGTGCAGGACCGTCATTTACGGGCAGTGCGTGGCGTGTTGCGCGGCTTGCACTATCAGGTGCAGCGGCCGCAAGGCCGGCTCGTGCGCGTGGTGGTGGGGGAAGTGTTCGACGTCGCCGTGGACGTGCGGCTCAATTCGCCGAACTTCGGCAAGTGGAGCGGCGCCTGCCTGAGCGCGGCCAATCATCGGCAGGTGTGGGTGCCGCCGGGTTTCGCGCACGGTTTCGTCGTGCTGTCCGACGTCGCCGAATGCCTGTGGAAGACCACCGAATACTGGTTCCCCGAACTCGAGCGCTGCATCTTGTGGAGCGATCCTGACATCGGCATCGAGTGGCCGATCGACATCGAGCCGATCCTGGGCGCGAAGGACGCAGCGGGCCGCCGTCTTTACGAAGCGGAAAATTTCGCCTGAACGCCGCATATGCAGCGGTTCGGCGTTCAGCGGGTCGCCACCACGGCGCCCACGCTCGCGGCAACCACCAGCAGTGTGCCGGCGATCTGCGGGACGCTCATCGGTTGATGCAGCACCACGAAACCGGCCAGCGCGCCGATCGCGGGCTCGACACTCATCAGGATCCCGAACGATGCGGCGGGCATGTGCCGCAACGCCACCATTTCCAGTGCGTAGGGTAACAACGGGACCAGCAACGCGAGGCCCGCGGTTGCGGCGATCTGTCCCGCGGCGATGTGCATGCCGCTTTGCGCGAAGCCGAACGGCGTGGCAACCAGCGCCGCTGCAATCAACGATACCGACAATCCTTCGAGGCCGGCGAACACCGTGCCGATCTTTTTCATCAGCACGATATAGCTGCCCCAGCCGAGCGCGGCCCCGAGCGCGAGCAACACGCCGAGCGGTTCGCCGATCCAGCCCGCGCGATCGCGCGAAAGCAGCAGCACGCCGGCAATCGCCAGCGCCGGCCACAGTAAGGCTCGCCCGCGACGCACCGCGAAAGTCGCCACGGCGAGCGGCCCGAGAAAATCGATCGCGACGGCGAGCCCCAATGGAATCCGCTGAAGCGCCGCGAAAAAGCACAGCGTCATGCCGGCCATCGCCGCCCCCAGTGCGCCGGCTGCGAGCCAATGCGAGCGCGAGTAGGCGAAGAGGCGCGGGCGCACCAGCAACGCGAGCACCGCGGCCGCCCAGCAAAGACGCAACCAGGTGGTGCTGAGCGACCCGTACTCGGCCATTGTCGGCGCCGAGAGCGCGGCGCCGAACTGCACGCTCGACATCGACAGCACGCACAGGAGCGCTGCGCCGGCCGCTGCACTGGCGGCCTTCGCGGGCGTTGGCACGGGAGTCAGCGCCGGTTTGATGGTGGTGTCCTGCATCGTGGCCTCGTTGCCGCTCTTCGGGTGGGTTGGACGCTATCTTATCGGTGCGAGCGGTATTAAGATAAGTTGATATTTCTTATGGCAACTTCAAGAAACGTGATGACCCGAGATCTCGACAGCAGTCTCCTGCGCGCGTTCGTCACTGTTGCGGAGACCGGCGCCGTGGGCGTGGCGGCGGCGCGCCTCGCGCGCACCCAGGCGGCGGTGAGCATGCAATTGCGCCGGCTCGAAGAGGAGTTGGGGCAGCGTTTGCTCGACCGCTCGCCGCGTGGCGTGCAGCTCACCGAAGCGGGACATCTGCTGCTGCCGTTCGCGCATACGATCCTCGGCGCGGGTGCCGATGCGCGGCGGGCGTTGAGCGCCGGGCAAGTGTCCGGCACGGTGCGCCTCGGCATGCTGGAAGACATCGCGGTCGGTCGCTTGCCGCGCGCGCTGCGGCGCTTTTCGATTGCTTATCCGCAGGTTGCGCTGGAGATCGTTGTCGATACCAGTCCCGCGTTGTCGAACCGGCTTGCGGACGGCAGCCTCGACGTGGTGGTGGGGGACCCGGCCTTGGTCGATTCGGCGCCGCTGCTGACCTGGACACAGCCGCTCTTCTGGGTCGGCGCCCGCGGGTTTAGCCGCGACGACGACGCGGCGTTGCCAGTGGTTGCATTCGGCGGCGCGTGCCTGTGGCAGCAACAGGTGTTGACCGCGCTGCGGCGCGCGGGCATTGCGTGGCGTATTGTGTGCACCAGCACCAGTTTGCCGGCGGTGCAGTCGGCCGTGGAAGCGGGACTCGGCGTATCGGTCCTGCTCGATGGCAATATCCGCCCGGAGTCGATGCGCGTGCTCGGTCAGGCCGATGGATTGCCCGATGCGCCAACCGCCGATTTTGGGCTTTTCATGCGGCCGGTGTCCGGTGCGCAGGCGGCCGCCGTGCAGACATTGCAGACGTTCCTCTGCGAGGAATTGCATCTTGGCTTGCGGGAGAACGAGCCGCTCGTGGTGCCGACGGCCTAGCGTGTGGATCACCCGCCCGCACGTCAGCAGGCACTTCGGCACGCACATTTCATGGGTAACCCCCGGTGCGGGAAGCAACTATTGCAATGCCGCGCGGCAAGTATTGCAACGAGCTTCGAGTCCGCGCGCCGGGGGCGAGCGTTGCCTTGCTGGCCTGGTCGAAATGGCGTCAGCGCCGCACCACGCCCATCAGCAAGGTGACGAGGAAGATCACCAGGAAGATGAAGAACAGGACCTTGGCGATTTCCGCTGCGCCCGCGGCAATGCCGCCGAAGCCGAATACCGCCGCGATGATCGCGATGATGAAGAAGATTGCAGCGTATCGAAGCATAGGGCCTCCCGCCGATAGATTGCTGGATCGAAGTTGATAATGGCTACTCGTTGCGGGCACTGCGTGCTTTGACGGGTTTTTGCCGGTGAGCGATATTCAGCAATCGATGTGCCCAGAGCCGGGCGAATCCGCCGATAACGTTTGCGCAGTCTCAATTGGCAGACAATTTCACTCGAGAGCGTGAAGCGAATGGAGCCGGGAAATTGTTAATTATGATTTAACGTTTTAGGATTTTGAAAATGATTGACATGAATTTTGTATTTTCATAAACATTCGGAAAACGTTTGCGCCGGTTTAATCATCCTGCTTCACCAGTGAAAATCCCGTTTCACCTCGGCGGGCCCCTGCCTGGCGCGCGGCGCATAGGAAAAATCCATTGTGAGATGGACGGAAATACGCGCTAGAATGCGCATCGATTCACCATCAATGTGCCGCTCGTTCAAACGACGCTCGTGTGAGTCCAGTCGGCAGTTATTGCATCCGATCGATTTGTTCCCGGCGTATTGGGGATTGCCGATGATTATCGGCGACGGGCAAGTCGGACCGGTAAATAGGAGGCGATATAAACGCGTGCTCCGCATTGCCTGCCGCCAATAAAACATTCAAAAAAAGACCGAGAACATATGCCAACGAGGGTTCTGTCGATTTTCGGCACGCGGCCGGAAGCCATCAAAATGGCGCCGCTGGTCAAACAACTGGAAGCTGACGCCGGCATCGAGTCGGTGGTCTGCGTGACAGGACAGCATCAGCAGATGCTCGATCAGGTACTCGATCTGTTCCAGATCGAGCCGCACCACGATCTCGCGCTGATGACCGGCAACCAGACGCTCAATGGTCTGGCTTCGCGCCTCATCGCGTCGCTCGACGACGTGCTCGCAACCGTTCAGCCGGATCGCGTGCTGGTGCACGGCGATACGACCACGGCAGCCGCGGCGGCGCTGGCCTCGTTTCATCGGCGGATTCCAATCGGTCACGTCGAGGCGGGGCTGCGTACCGGCAACCTGATGCAACCGTGGCCTGAGGAAATGAACCGCCGCGTGGTCGACGTAATGAGCGATCTGATGTTCGCGCCCACCGCGAGTTCGAAGGCGAACCTCGCGCACGAAGCGCTGCACGGCAGGATCGTCGTGACCGGCAATACGGTGATCGACGCGCTGAACCTCACCACCGCGCGCATCGGCAACGACGCGGCCCTGCGCGCCGAACTCGATGCGCGTCTGCCGTTCCTCGACGGTGTGTTGCCGGTGTTGCTCGTCACCGGCCATCGCCGTGAGAGCTTCGGTGCGGGCTTCGCGAACATCTGCGCGGCGCTCGCGGACCTGGCCAGAACCAACCGGGTCCAGATCGTCTATCCGGTGCATTTGAATCCGAACGTGCGCGGCCCGGTGCAGGAAGCTCTCGGCAGCGCGCGCAACGTGCATCTGATCGATCCGCTCGATTACCTGGGCTTCGTGCGTCTGATGCAGCGCGCGTCGATCATTCTCACCGACTCGGGCGGCGTGCAGGAAGAAGCGCCCGCGCTCGGCAAGCCGGTGCTGGTGATGCGCGATGTGACCGAGCGTCCGGAAGCGGTGGCGGCCGGCACGGTGCGCCTCGTCGGCACGGAGCGCGCCGCGATCGTGCGCGCGGTGACGGGCTTACTCGACGACGCGGGCGGGCGCGACGATTTCGCGCATCGCGTCAATCCGTACGGCGACGGCCATGCGTCGCAACGGATCGTCGCGGCGCTTACGGGGCGTCCGTTCGACGAGTTCGCGAGCGGCGGCATCGGTGCAACGGGTCAGGCTCCACGGACGCAACGCGTAGAAGTTGTCCTGTAGCGCGGCGCAGGCCGCTGGTCTGCCGCATGGCCAATGCGCGTTGAAGTGGCTGCATTTCGTGGTGGTAGTGCCGCGGTGCGTGGCTATCGGAGATCAAGACCTGAGCATGTCGGGCAGACGCGGACAGTACCGCGAACGCTCACCGGCCGCCTCGGATAGCGACTAGGCTTTGCCAATGGCAATCCCCTGGCAATCCCCTGGCAATCCCCTGGCAAAGCCACCGGCAGAACCACCGGCACCGTCGCCCGCCATAGCGGGATCGCAGTTCCACACAATCCATGTAGCGCGAATCAGCTTCACGGTTTGCGCGCTAATGACGAGATAAGACAACGTGACCTCCGATACGCTAATGCGCCGCCTGGCCCGCCCCTGCCTGATCGCTCTTGCCGCGCTGCTGTTGCTCGCCACGAGGGCCCATGCTCAACAGCCGGCCGACGTCGCCGGCAGCTTTGCACAACTCGGCAGCGGCCGTCTCGCGACGCGCACCGTGACGCTGGCCGACCTGGGCATGCGCGATCCGGTCGTGCTGCATGCGCCGGACGGCCGTGAGGAACTCTATCTGCCGGTGCCGGCCGGCGTGCCATTGAGCGATGCGGCTTTGCAGATCGACGGCAACTATCTGCGCGGCAACGGCGGCCGCACGACCATGCTGGTGTCGCTCGACGGCGCACCGGTGCTCTCGCGCAGCCCGACGCAGGACCAGGGCGATGCATCGGCGAGTCTGGGCGTGGACGGCGCGGCGCGGCCGGCCGGTTTTGTGCGCGTGGGCCTCGACTGGTCGTCTGTGCTCAGCGATAACGTCTGCGCCGATCAAACCGCGATCGGCAACGTCTGGCGCATCGCGCCGACATCGCGCCTGACCTATCGCTACGATCCGGACGCGATCGTCGATCTGCGCAGCGTGTGGAGCGCCTTGCCGCAAAAGCCGGTCGTGATGCTCGGCGCGAGCACGCTCGCGGCACCGGCGTTCGATGCGGGCTGGCGCGTCGAGGCGCTGCTGCAGCGCGAAGGCCGCAATCCGTCGACGCGGACGTGGCCGGCGGCGGGCGACACGGTCGATCTGGGCGATATCGATGTGCCGGCGCCGCTGCGCGCGATTCCCGCTTTTGCGGCGCTGGCCGCGGGCGGTTTGCACAAGCTGGCCAATCCGGCGGAAGCGGGCGCCTTGATCGCACTCACGCCGCGTTCGGCGTTCGCGCCGGACGTGATCGTCGCCGACGACACGGTGCGCAACTCGCTGAAGACCGCGCTCGATGCGTTGCGCGAACAGGTCGTCAGCACCGCGCCGGGCGCAAGCGATGCGTTCGACGCATGGCGTGCCCGCGCCGTCGAGCCGATCGCGAGGCCGCTCGCCTCGGGCGAAGTGCGCCTTGCTCACCTCGGCGGCCAGACCGCAATCGTGGTCGGCGATAAGGACGGCGTGGCGGCCCTTGCGCGCACGTGGCGCCCGATCGACGTGACGAACCGTCTCGTGGTCCATCAGATCGACACCGCACCGAACACGCGCGGCGACGAAATCGCCCTGTCGCTGCTGGGCGGCCAACCGCGCACGCTCGACGTGCAGGGCCGCGCCACCTGGGACGCGAGTTTCGATCTGGGTGCGGCATCCGGCAACGGCAAGTTGCCGGGCACCGTGGTGCTCGACGTGGCTGCGTCGCCGACGCCGAACAACACCGCGCAAACCGCCTCGATCTATTTCAACGACGTGCTGATCGGCTCGCAACTGCTGACCGCCAACGGCAAGCCGCAGCGCATCAGCGCGCGCGTGCCGCATTACGTGCTCGCCCCGAACAACCTGCTGCGCGTGGTATTCCAGCGTCAGCCGGACGGCGGCTGCCAGGCGCGCGGCCAGGGTCATCCGATTGCGGTGCTGCCGAGCAGTCATCTGACGCTCGCGGATGCGAAGGTCGGCGACGACTTCACCGGCATGGTGGCGCGGTTCGCGTCCGAAGCGAACGTGATCGTGCCGGCCTCGTATCTGAACGACGCCACGCAGGTGCTGCCGCGCGTCGCGCGACTGGCGAACGCGAGCGGCATCGCGCCGACCCGTGCGAGCTTCGGCGTCGCGCGTGACGGCGAGGCGGTGAGCCCGAAGGGCGCCTTCCTCGCGGCCGACGTCGCGCTCGCCGATGAGAAGAGCCTCGCCCATCTGTCGAAAGACCGTCTGTCGCTCACCGATGCATCCGGCAAGGTGTTGGCGGATATATCGGGGTTGAACCGCGTCGGCGTGATCGAAGCGGTCAAGTCGGGCAGCGTGTCGGGCATTGTGTATCGCACGGTGGGCGACACGGCGGCGATCCTGCCGGCGTCGTTGCAACTGTCGCGCGGCGACGTCGCGATCGTCGACGCCAGCGGCACGCTGCGCCAGTTCGATTCGCGACATCCGGGCGAAGTGGTCGACACGGACGACGTGCAGGGTCCGTGGTTCATGCAGAGCTGGGTGCGCTGGAGCATCCCGGCCGGCCTCGTCGGTTTGCTGATCGTGTTGCTGCTGCTCGCCAACGTGGCGCGCCGCAGGAATCGGGACAAGCCGTGAGCTTCGCGTCGATCAAATGGTATGTGGGCTACGCGGTCGCCCACTACTACCACGGGCTCGAATACGTCGCGGCGCTGGTGGCGTTCGTCATCCTGCTGTCCAGCCTCGACGATCTGTTCATCGACCTCTGGTACTGGACCCGCACGCTCTATCGCCGCTTCACCGTGCAGCGCGCCTACAAGCCGCTCACCAGCACGCAACTGTATCAGCGAGCCGAACAGCCGCTCGCGATCATGGTGCCGGCGTGGCACGAGTACGACGTGGTCGCGGCGATGATCGAGGACATGGTGCGGGTGCTGGATTACCGCAACTATGTGGTGTTTGTCGGCACTTATCAGAACGACCCGCAGACCATTGCCGAAGTCGAACGGATGCGCCGCCGTTATAAGCAGCTGCGTCGCGTGGAAGTGCCGCACGACGGTCCGACCTGCAAGGCCGACTGTCTGAACTGGGTGATCCAGGCGATTTTCAGGCACGAGCAGGAAGCCGGCATCGAGTTCGCGGGCGTCGTGCTGCACGATAGCGAAGACGTGCTGCATCCGGTCGAGCTGCGCTTCTTCAACTACCTGTTGCCGCGCAAGGACATGATCCAGTTGCCGGTGGCCTCGCTCGAGCGCAACTGGTTCGAACTCGTGGCCGGCACCTACATGGACGAGTTCGCCGAATGGCACGCGAAGGATCTGGTGGTGCGCGAGAGCCTGGTGGGTTCGGTGCCGTCCGCGGGGGTGGGCACGTGCTTCTCGCGGCGCGCGCTGCTCGCGTTGATCGCCGAGACCGATAGCCAGCCGTTCAACACCGAAAGTCTGACCGAGGACTACGACGTGGGTGCGCGCCTGGGCAAGATGGGCATGCAGTCGATTTTTGCGCGCTTTCCTGTGCAATTCGCGACGCGCCGCAAGTCGTGGTTCGGCCTCGGCCGCGAGCGCGACATCACCGTGACGATGCCGCTCTGCGTGCGCGAATTTTTCCCCGATACGTTTCGCACCGCTTACCGGCAGCGTGCGCGCTGGACACTCGGCATCGGCTTGCAAGGGTGGAAGCAGACCGGCTGGAGCGGTTCGTTCGCCAATCGCTATCTGCTGTTCCGGGACCGCAAAGGCATCGTTACCGCGTTCGTCGGCATCATCGCGTATGGGCTCGTAATCCAGTTTCTGCTTTTTGCCGGCGCCGATCTGCTCGGCTGGATGCCGGAGTTGATTGCATCGCCATTCGCCGATTCGCCGTGGCTGCAAGCGCTGCTGTGGGCCAACGGCTGCGCGTTGCTGTTGCGCGTGGTGCAGCGAATCTATTTCGTGACCCTTTTGTACGGTTGGGAGCACGGCGTGCTGTCGGTGCCGCGCATGGTGGTGGGCAACTTCATCAACTTCATGGCTGTCTCGCGTGCGTGGAAGATGTTCCTCATGCACCTCGTGACCGGCAAGCGGCTCGCATGGGACAAGACCATGCATGACTTCCCGTCCGCCGACGGCTTTAACAATCGCCGTCAGCGTCTGGGGGAGCTGCTGCTGTCGTGGCAAGCCATCGATCCGGACAAGCTCGAACAGGCGCTCGGCGAAAGCCATGCGCGTGAGGCGCCGCTCGGGCGCGTGCTGATGGCCAAGGGCTGGCTCGACGAGGAAACCCTCGCGGAAGCGATTGCCTTCCAGTCCGACTTGCCGCGTGGCCGCGTGGCGCTCGAACGCATCAAGGACGACGCAGCGCGCCTGCCACTCGACGCGATCGTGCGCCACCGCGTGCTGCCGCAGGCCGACGCCGCGGGTGGCCGCACGATTCTGCTGACCGCGAGTCCGCTCGCCGAACCGATGCTCGCGGAACTGAGCGCGCTGGTCGGGGGACCGGTCGCGCAGGAGATCGTTCGTGAGGGCGAGATCGCCGCGGGACTGCGCGTGTTGCGCGGCGTCGGGGTCGCGGCGCCGGCGGCCGAGGGCGAGCAGGCGGGCACGGTGGAAGGTGCGTCGGCGGGCGCGTCGTCGGCCGGCGGCGCCGAGCCTGTGCCGGTACGCAGCGTGCCGCTGATCGGCGATCTGCTGATCGAGTATGGCCACGTGCGCCGCGAGGCTTTCGAAGCGGCGATGCAGGATTACCGCCCGGACCGCCATGGCCGGATCGGCGACTACATGGTGGCGCGCGGCGTGATCTCGCGTGCCGCACTCGAGAACGTAATCCAGCAACAGCGCCGTCTTCAGGGCGCTCTGGCGGCATCCGAATGAGCGATTCTTTTTTTACCCGGCGTGCGTGGATGGTGCACGCTTCTTTGGCGGCTTCGGCTTCAACGGCCGTTTCCGCTTCAGGGGGCGCTACGACCACGGCTTCCGCTTACCCGTGCGCTGCAACTACGACTTCGATTACGGCTTCCGCTTACCGGTGCGCTGCAACTACGGCTTCGATTGCGGCTTCCGCTTACCGGTGTACTGCAACTACGACTTCGATTACGGCGGCCGCTTCCGGGTGCGACGCAACCAGGACTTCGACTACGGTGTCTGCATTGACGCTGCGTACCATCGCGGCCATGGTGGCCGGCGCGTTGTGCTTGAGCAGCGCAGCGGCGTATGCGCAGAGCACGGCGGCCGCACCTCAGCCGGTCCCATCCGAACACAATGCGTTGCCGTTGAGCGGCGCCGCCTATCGGGTGGCGCAGGAAGCGTACGCCGCCTATGGACGCGGCGACTACACCGGTGCGATCACGCGGGTGCGCGAGGCGATTCGCCAACGCCCCGATGTCGTGTCGTTGCGGGTGCTGCTCGCCAACGCACTCGCCGCGCTTCGCCGTTATAGCGAAGCAAGCCGCTCGCTCGGCGACGCGATCGCGCAGATCGGCCGCGATCCGGCGCTGGTCTCGCGTCGCAAGCAGATCGACGCGCTGAACGTGTCGACCCGCGCGGTCGCACGCGCCGGCCGCCAGCAGCCGGGCAACCCGGACGCGCTGACCGGCGCGGCCTTGAAGGTCGCACAGCAGGCCTACAAGGCATATGCGGCGCAGGATTTTTCGGCCACCGTCAGGTATGCGAACGAAGCGATCTCGCTGCGTCCCGACCTGCTGCGCCTGCGCTTGTTGCTGATCGACGCGGCGAGCGCGGCGGGTCAGGACACCGAGGCGTGGAACGCCGATCTCGATGCCATCCAACGTTTCGGCGACAACGACGAACTGCGCGTGAGACGCAGCTTCATCGGCGGCCGTCTGGCGCCGAAGTCGTCCGGCGAGTCGTTTGCGGCGCGCAGGAAGGGCGACTACGTAGAGGCCGTTGCGCTCGCGCGTGAGGCAGTCGCCTATGCGCCGGATCGGGCCGGCTACCGCATCCAGCTGATCGATGCGCTGTTCGCCGCCAACGATCTGGCGGGCGTGCAAGCGGCGGCAAGCGCCGCTATCGCCGCCGACGATACGGACATCATGCCGCTCACGCTGCGTGGCTACACGCGGGCCGCGCAGGGCAACAGCACCGACGCCGAGGCGGACTTCGCCAAAGCGCTGCATGCCAATGACATAACCCAGCGCAACCAGCGCGTGGCGCGCGTGATCATCGCCGACGTGTGGATCGCCGAAGGACAGCCGCAGCGCGCGCTCGATCTGCTCGCGCCGCTGAAGACGAATCGCGACGACACCGATCCGCCCATTGCGCTGCGCCGGTATCAGGCGCGGCAATTGTTGGCGCATGGGGCGGTGGAGTCGAACGCTGCGAACGCAACCAACGCAACCAACGCAACCAACGCAACCAACGCAACCAACGCGACCAACGCGACCAACGCGACCAACGCCGCAGTCGCCCCAATGTCTTCGCTGGATCCTGCCCGGCGCCCGGTGATCGACTGCGTAGTGGATCAGTTCGGCGCAAGCTGCGATGTCTATGCAGCCGATCCGGGTTTCACCGCGGCGCGTGCCACGGCGAGCGCCGCCGCCGCGAACGACAAAGCCGGCGCGCTCGGCTATGCACGCGAAGCGGTCAGGGCAGCCCCGGACGATCCACAGCATCGCCTGGAACTGATCAATGCGCTGAGCACGGCCGGTGATGCCGCCGCCGCGACACGCGAAGCGCAAAAGATGGTCGATGCCGGCATGCTCGACGCAATGCCCGACATGACGGCTGCCTATATCGCGCAACGCGCCGGCAGCAACAAGCTTGCATACCAACGCTTCAGCACGGCCGACAAGGCCGGCACCCTGCCGGCCGGCGCCGCTGCCGACGCAGGCTATGCAGCAGTCCACGCGCACCGCAATCGCGAAGCCGCGCAGTACTTCGAGCGCGCGATCGACGCGAGCACCAGGCCGACCGACGACACGCCGCCGGCGACACCGGCGCAACTGAACGAAATGCGCAGCGCGCACGCCGAGGCAACCCGCGACTGGGGCTTCGACGCGTCGCTGAACTATCGCGGCGCGGGCATGCAGCCGGGCTACGCGTCGTCGCCGACGCCTGGGACGTCGAACAACTGGCAGGCCGGCGTGGAGGCCTACTGGCGTCCATTCGGCAGCCTCGGCGAGCGGATGTTCGAGCTCTACGCACGCGGCTATGAGAGTTTCGGCGTGAAGAACGGCGGCGCGAGCGGCATCGATACCTTGCAGGCCACTGTCGGTGCGCGCGCCAAGCCGCTCTCGCAGATCGATGCGATCGTCGCCTTCGAACGGATCATTCCGATCGGCTCGCAGGCCAGGCCCGACTGGCTCGCGCGGCTCGCGTACTCGGGCGGCTATGGTATCGAGCGCCGGGTGGACGTGCCGTCATGGTGGACCGCGCAGATCTACGCCGAAACGGGTGCCTATCTGAACGCGGGATCGGTCTACGCGACCAGCAATCTCGAACTGGGCCGCACCTTCCGCATGGACCGTTACAGTCCGAAGTGGACCGTGTTCCCGTATGCGGTGATCGGCGCGGACTACGACTCGAGCGTCGACCACAGCATTCCGCTCGGTGCGGGCGTCGGGATCTCGACGCGTTACTGGTTCCGCGACAGCAAATACGACGCGCCGCGCTCGTATGTCGATCTGTCGGTGCAGTACCGCCTGAAGATCACCGGCGACGACCGTGCGCGCGGCGTGTTCTTTGGCGCGATCTACTCGTATTGACTCCGGATGGATCGCGTGCAACTTGCTCAGGATTATCGTGACGTTCATCTCAAAGCACAGCGCCGGCACAATGCGTAATTCGTACGAGGTTCAGACCCGGGGGGGCGAGCCGGCTTCGCCACGCCGTCGCGCGTTGCTCGCGGCGAGCGCGTGCGCGGCGCTCGTGTACGGCTGCTCGGCGCCAGGTTCGGGCGACGCCGGCGCGTTGGCGCAGGGCGTGGTCTGGCAGCCCGACGACGATCATGTCGACCCGCACGGCGACTGGAACCGCCTCGGCGTGACGGATCTGCTGGTGCAATGGACGGCGGTGGACGGCACGTCGTTTCTGCCCGGCACCGACATGCAAACGGCTCGACGTCTGCCGGACTGGACGCGGATTGCCGGCGAACCGTGGGCGCGCACTGTGATCGTCGGTCTCGCCGGACGTTTCGACGAACCCACGGCGCGTGCGCAGGCGGCGCGACTGGTCGAGCAATCGAAGCAACTGGCGGCCGTGCGTCCCGCGGTTCGCATCGATGGCTATTATTTTCCGGTTGAAGTCGATCCGACCTGGAAGGATGCCGCCGCGCTCGCGCCTTTGCTCGACACGCTGCCGCGACCGCTGTGGATCAGCGTCTACGACAACTCGAATATCGGCGGCGCCGCGCTGGCCGCGTGGCTGGACGGCTGGCTGCCGCACGATGTCGGCGTATTTCTGCAGGATGGCTGCGGTGTCTATGCGCGTGGCCCGGCGGCCGCGCGCGAGTATGCGGATGCACTGGCGGCGCGGCTCGGCAAGGACCGCGTGCGGATCATTGCCGAGGCATTCCGTCCCGCCCAGGGCGGCGCGTTCCGCGCGGCGACCGCTGCTGAACTGTTGCCGCAATTGCGCGCGTATCGCGGCTATAGGACCTATCTGTTCGACGGGCCGCACTATGTATCGGCGCAACTCGTGCAGGATCTGCTCGGCATGCAGCAGGTGCAGAAGTAGGGCGCTCGCCGGCGATCAGCGCAACTGCGTCACCGCCAGCAGCAACACCATGCTGCCGATCGCGCCGTCCAGCACGCGCCACGCCGTCGCGCGGCGAAACAGCGGCGCCAGCGCGCGGGCGCCATAACCCAGACCGATGAACCAGACGCCGCTCACCGCCATCGCGCCGAGCGCGAACGCCACTCGTGCGCCGTCCGGTTCGCGTGCGCCGGCCGTGCCGATCAGCAGGAAGGTGTCGAGATACACGTGCGGATTGAGCCACGTGAAGGCCAACGTCATCAGGACGATCGGCATCGCACGTTGCACGGGTGCTGTCGCGCTCGTGCCTGGCGCTGTGCCGCCCGCATTGGCGTCCAGTACCGCATGACCCGGTCGCATCGCGCGGCGCAGCGCGTTGATGCCGAACCACGCCAGATAGGCGAGCCCCACATACAGCATCGCGTGGACGAACACCGGATAGCGTTCCACGAGAACCGACGCGCCACCGACGCCCGCGCCGATCAGGATGAAGTCCGACAGTGCACACAGCGCGACGATCTTGCCGACGTGCGAGCGCATGATGCCCTGCCGAAGCACAAAGGCATTCTGCGCGCCGATCGTCACGATCAGCGACGCGCACAGGGCGGCACCGTGGGAAAAAGACAGCCAATTCATAATCGATCCAGTAGACGGGGAAAGCGAACGAGGCTAGTCTGCAGTTTTGTTGCTCGTAAGAGAAGCTAATTTACTTAATGCCGATTAAGGAACGCTAATGCTCGACTATGCGTTGCTCGACGCGCTGGCCGCCGTGGTGCGGCACGGCTCGTTCGACCGTGCAGCCAGCGAACTGAATGTGACGCCCTCAGCCGTCTCCCAGCGGGTCAAGCTGCTGGAGGAACGGGTGGGCAGCGTGCTCGTGAAGCGCGGTCAGCCATGTGTCGCAACCACCTCGGGCGCGCTGTTGTGCCGTCATACCGAGCGCGTGCAATTGCTGGAAGCGGAACTGACCGGCCGGCTGCCGGCGCTGCCCGGCGCGCTGGTCGAACCGTGGCCGGCACTGCGTGTGGCCGTCAACGACGACAGCGTGGGCACCTGGTTCATCGACGCGGTGGCGCAGTTCTGCGTGGACCGGGAAATGCTGCTTGATCTCGTGATCGACGATCAGGACCACACGGCGCAGCGGATTCGCGACGGCAGCGTGCAAGGCGCGGTCACCACGCAAGCGGAGCCGGTGCAGGGCTGCCGCTCGACCCGCCTCGGGCGGATGCGTTATCTGGCGGTATGCACGCCGGCGTTCCGCGAGCGCCATTTTGCCGACGGCGTCACGCGCGAGTCATTGCGGCGCGCGCCGTGCGTCGATTTCAACCCGAAGGATCAATTGCAGAAACGCTTCATGCGCCGCATCACGCGGGCGGAACTGGATCCGCCGTTGCACTGGATTCCACACGTCGCCGGTTTTTTGCGCGCCTGCGTGACGGGAATGGGCTGGGGCATGTGTCCCGAACGGATGATCGCGCCGCATCTGGCCAGCGGTGAGCTGGTCGACATGGCGCCCGGCAAGCATATCGACGTGGATCTTTACTGGCAGAGCTGGCGCCTGTCGATAGGCTGGCTCGACGATTTCGGCGCGATGCTGCGCAAGCGGGCAGCGGAGTTTCTCGATTGACGGCCGCGCGGACGGCGTTTCTGCAGGACGCCACCCGCGCTCGCCAATTTCAGTGCAGCCGGATCACCGGATGCACGCGCCGGCGCAACCAGTGGCTCGCCGAATCGAGCGCCATGCGTGCGAAACCGGTCAACGTCATCACGTGACGGCGATAGATCAGCTTGTAGACGGCGGTCGCCAGCCAGCCGTCGACGAACACCGGCTGCGTCAGCAGGCTGTTGCTCAGGCTGCCGATCGTGCCTTCGCGGCCGAAGCCGACTAACGTGCCGGCATCGCGATAGACGAACTCCGGCAAGGGCTCACCTTCGATCCTGCACTTCAGCGCACGCGCCAGAAACAGCGCCTGTTGATGCGCGACTTGTGCGCGCGGCGCAAGAAATGCGTCCGCGTTTTCAGAAGAGGGGCAGGCCGCGCAGTCGCCGAGTCCGAATATGTTCGCGTCGTTCGTGCATTGCAGTGTGCGGTTCACCTGCATCTGTGCATTGCGATTCACCGCGATACCGTCCAGCGTGCGCAACACCGGCGGCCCGGCGATGCCGGCGGTCCAGATCGCGATGTCGCTGGCGAGCGGCGCGCCTGCGTTGGTCAGCACGGCATCGGCGCGCACTTCGGTGACGCGCGTGGCGTTCAACACGTCGACACCGAGACTGCCGAGCATCTTGTGCGCCCGCGCCGAGATCGTTTCGGACAATGCGGGCAGCACGCGCTCGCCGCTTTCGATCAGACGGATGCGGAAATCACGCACGGGGTCGAGTGAAAACTGGCTATAGCGGTTCAGCAGGCGCACCGTATCGCGCAACGCAGCGGCGAGTTCAACGCCCGTCGCTCCAGCGCCGATGATGTTGATCGATACCGGCGTGTCGGCTTGCGCGGTTCGCGCGCGGCGCGCATGGTTCGCCCGCAGACAGGCGTCGAGCAGCTTGCGGCGAAATGCTTCCGCATGCGCAACCGATTCGAGCGGCAACGCGTGTTCGGCGGCGCCGGGCACGCCGAAATATTGCGTGACGCTACCCATGGCCAGCACCAGCGTATCGAATGCAAGCTGCCGTGACGGCAGAATTTCGCGGCCGTCAGCATCGTGGAGCGCATTCAGTGTGATGTGCCGGTTCGTACGATCGAGCGCGGCGAGTTCACCCTGTTCGAATTCGAAACCATGCCGTTGCGCCTGCACCGCATATTGCAGTTGGTGTGTGGCCGGATCGAGCTGGCCCGACGCGGCTTCATGCAGCAAGGGCTTCCAGAAATGCGTTGGCCAGCGATCCACCAGCACGATCTGTGCGAGCCCGGCGCGTCCCAGCGTTTCCGACAACCGCGTGGCGAGCCCAAGGCCGCCGACTCCGCCGCCGACGATCACGACGCGATGCGCCGCCGCTTGCGCTGCTTGTGTCTTTTGCTGCCGTTGCTGCCTGCGTTGCGCGGTAGAGGTTCCCTGCTGATCGATCGCTGCCATGATCCGTATCCTCCTGAAGTTATTCGTGCTGAGCCGGTGAAGGCATTTCGGGGCTATGTCCGATATTCACCGGCCCCATCTGTCAGGGCCAGTATAGAATCGGCAGAAACCGCAGCACAATTTAATGTTTATGCACGATATATAGGTTTTAACTTATGTTAAAAGCTGCCACGTTTCGTCAATTGAAAGCCTTGCATACGGTCGCGAAGCTCGGCAGCGTGTCGCGCGCCGCCGAGGAATTGAAGCTCACGCAGCCGGCAGTGTCGCTTCAGGTGCGTCTGCTCGAGGAGGCCGCGGGCGCGCCGCTGTTGCAGCGGGTGGGCCGTGGCGTGCAGTTGACCGCGGCGGGTGAAATCCTCGCGCGCTATGCGCTGGAAATCCTCGATCTATGGAACGGCGCGGCGGACGATCTCGCCGCCTTGCAAGGCGAGCAGGGCGGCACGCTGCGCATTGGCGCGATCACGACCGCCGAATATCTGATTCCGCCGTTCCTGGTGCGTTTCACCGAATCGCGCCCGCAAGTGAAGGTGCAGTTCAAGGTCGGCAATCGCGCCGACATCATCCGCATGCTCGCCACGCACGAGATCGATCTCGCGGTGATGGGCAGCGCGCCGCGCGAATTGCGCACGGTGGCCACGGCGTTCGCCAGGCATCCGATGGCGTTCGTCGCCTCGCCCGCCCATGCGCTGATGAAGAAAAAGCGCCTGTCGCTGGACGATCTGCAAACCGCGAATCTGTTCGTGCGGGAGCGAGGCTCGGGCACGCGCTCGACTGTCGAGAATCTGTTTCGACTCGCCGGCCACAAGCTGCATATCGGTTCCGAACTCTCGAGCAACGAGGCAATCAAGCAACTGGTCGAGGCGGGTCTGGGCATCGCGTTTCTGTCGCTGCATGCGTGCTCGCTGGAATTTCAGGCGGGCTTGCTGGCGTTGCTGCCCTTGCCCGCGAATCCGATCGAGCGCGACTGGTACGTGATGCATGTATCCGACAAACGTCTGCCGCATGTCGCCGGCCTGTTCCGCGATTTTCTGATCGAGCACGGCATGTCCGGCGCGGTACCGGTGCCGCTGCCGACTGTCGCCGCGGCGAAGCGGCGCCGTCAGGCGCGTGAGGCAAGCCCGGTTTGAAGGGTGGATTCTCGCTATTTGCTTCGACGTTTGCGCGAGAGCGGACCCGAATGAGGTCCCCGCGCGGCCTTTGGTTGCATCCGTAGAGCCTTGTGCGGCGGTCATTTGCGCTTACATCGCCCGCGATCGAAGTAAAGGTTGGGCGGGCGATATTTTTGCCCGCGCCGATTGTCTTTACAGTGACGTCCAGACATCTGAGAAAAGTGGACGCCGCATCTTCGTGGCGAGCCATCGTGAACGACCTGGCCGTCACAGGAGCTGGAGACAATGAGCAGTAGCAGCATCACCCAAGTCGAAACATTCGGTTTTGAACGCATTCCGGACCGTTCGCGTTATGCGCGGCCGATCGATCTGTTCCGCTTGCTGTTTGGCGGTTGCAATACCTTTTCCACCTCCGTGCTCGGCAGTTTTCCGGTGCTGCTCGGTCTGTCGTTCAAGGCGGGCGTCTATTCGATCGTGCTCGGCGTGGTGATCGGTTCCTGCATCCTCGCGCCGATGGGCCTGTTCGGTCCGCGCAACGGCACGAGCGATCCGGTTTCGTCGGGCGCGCATTTCGGTATCCATGGCCGGATCGTCGGCTCCTTTCTGGCGGTGTTGACCGCCGTCGCGTTCTTCTCGCTGGCGGTGTGGAGTTCGGGCGACGCGCTCGTGGGCGGCGCGAATCATCTGCTCGGCCTGCCGGTCAACTGGATGACGCTGAGCTTCGCGTACGGTCTTTTTGCGGTGCTGGTGCTGACCGTGTGCGTCTACGGTTTCCGCTTCATGCTGTGGGTCAACAAGATCGCCGTGTGGGCGGCAAGTCTCTTGTTCGTGGTCGGCATCGTGGCGTTCGCCGGGCCGTTCAATAGCGCGTACGCTGGCAAGGTGGCATTCGGCTCGGTGGGTTTCTGGCCGGCGTTCGTGAGCGCCGTGCTGGTCGCGATGAGCAATCCGGTGTCGTTTGCCTGCACGCTCGGCGACTGGGCTCGCTATATTCCGCAGAACACGCCGAAGAAGCGCACGATCCTCGCGGTGATGCTCGCGCAACTGGCCACCTTCGTGCCGTTCTTCTTTGGTCTCGCCACCGCGACGATCATCGCCAGCAAGGCGCCGGATTTCATCGCATCGAATAACTATGTGGGCGGGCTGCTGGCGATCTCGCCGAACTGGTTCTTTCTGCCGGTGTGTCTGATCGCGATCATCGGCGGGATGTCGACGGGCACCACCGCGCTGTACGGCACCGGGCTCGACATGTCGAGCATGTTCCCGAAGTTTCTGAATCGCGTGCGCGCCACGCTGCTGATCGGCAGCCTCGCCATCGGCTTCATCTTTCTTGGCCGCTTCGCGTTCAATCTGGTCGAAAGCGTGTCGACGTTCTCGGTGCTGATCAACGTCTGCAGTTGCCCGTGGATGGTGATCATGATCATCGGCTTCGTGACGCGGCGCGGTTTCTATCTGTCCGACGATCTGCAGGTGTTCAATCGCGGCGGCCGTGGCGGCCACTACTGGTTCACGCACGGCTGGAACTGGCGTGCGATGGGCGCGTGGATTCCGAGCGCGGTGGTCGGCCTGTGCTTCGTCAATCTGCCGGATCAGTTCGTCGGCCCGCTCGGGCAGCTCGCCGGCGGTCTCGACATCAGCATGCCGGTTTCGCTGACGCTGGCCTGCGCGTTGTATATCGCGTTGCTGCAGTGCTTTCCCGAACCGGATGGCGTGTATGGACCGCTTGGCCGCCGTTGGTTGCGTAGCGGGGCGCAGCGCAATGTGACCGTGCATCCGGTAGTGCCGGCGACCAAGCTTAAGGCTGGCGGGCCGCACATGAGGACGCAAACGCAGCAGCGCGCCGTGCGGCGCGAACGCGAAGACGTGCTGGACACGCAGGACGCGGGTTGAGCCGTATTGACCAGGGCGCTCAGGGCAGGTGCGGTTGGACTTCGCGGAGGCGGCGTCGAGGTGGCATGACAAGCTGTATCGCGGCGACACTGAGGCCGCACCGAGGCAGCAATCATGCAGGCAAGCAGTCAATGCAATGGTATTCAAGTTGAGTAGGCAAACAAGATGAGCGAGTCAGTAAAGCGCGCGTTTGAAGGTGTAAAGCTGTTTCCGTTCTGGCTGGACAATCCGCGTGCACCGGCAGTCGAACGGGAATTGATCGGTCCGACCTCAGCGGATCTGGTGATCGTTGGCGGTGGGTTTACCGGATTGTGGGCCGCGATTCAGGCAAAAGAAGCGGACCCGTCGCTCGACGTCGTGCTGGTCGAGGCGGGGAAGGTGGCTTACGGCGCGTCGGGCCGTCCGGGCGGAATCATTTCCACCTCGGTGATGCATGGCCTGCCGAATGCGACGCGGGTCTTTCCACAAGATCTCGACGTGCTGGAAAAGCTGGGCCAGGAGAATCTCGACGGTTTCAAGGAGTCGTTGACGCGTTACGGCATTGAAGCGGACGTCGAATGGAACGGCGAGATGACGGTTGCGGTCGATCCGGGGCATCTCGATCATCTGAAAGGCGACTACGAGCTGCACGTGGCGCATGGGCACGATGTCGTTCTGCTCGACAGCAAGGGCGCGCGCGAACAACTCGATTCACCGCTGTTCGCAGGCGCGATGTGGTCGCGCAATCGCAGCGGCACGATTCATCCGGCGAAGCTCGCGTGGGGCCTGAAGGCCGCCGCGTTGAAGCTCGGCGTGCGTTTGCATGAACACTCGCCGATCACGCGCCTCGAAGATCTCGGCGCGACGATGATCGTGCATACGCAGGCGGGCCGTATCGACACGCCACGCGTGCTGCTCGGCACGGGCACCGCGGATGTGGGCGTGACCGATATCAGGCGGCGCGTGATGCAGGTGCGCGATCACATCATCGCGACCGCGCCTTTGAGCGACGAGCAGATGGCGCGCATCGGCTGGAACAATCGCCAGGGCATCTACGATACGCGTACGCAGCTCAACTATTTCCGTCTCACCAGAGACAACCGGATCATCTTCGGCGGCCGTGTGAGCTATCACTTCGGCGGCGATCCGAATCCGGCTGCGGATCGTGACGAGCGCACCTACTACAAGCTCGCTGAAGCGTTCTACCGCACGTTCCCGCAACTCGACGACGTGCGCTTCACGCATGCATGGGGTGGCCCGATCGACTACTGCTCACGCGGCGCCGTGTTCGCGCGCCGCTATCACGGCGGCAAGAGCGTGTTTGTCGCGGGCTATACGGGTTTCGGCGTGGCGGGCAGCCGCTTCGGTGCGAAGATGGGTCTCGACATGCTGTGGAATCGCGAGACGCTGATTACGTCGCTGGATATTTCGCGCAAGGGGCCGTCGTACATTCCGCCGGAACCGCTGCGCTGGATCGCCGCGAAGATTACCTTCAACGCGTTCGACGGCGCCGACGATCGCGGCGGCTGGCGGCGTCTCTGGATCAATTCGATCAAGGCGCTGGGCTTTCCGATGTAGTCGCCGTTGTCGCTGCTGCCGTAGTGATCGATGTGCCTGGCGGTTTTTATTGGTTGCCGCCAGAATAAAAAAACCGCACCTTAGGGGGTACCGCACCTTAAGGTGCGGGGGTGCGGTTCTTGTTGAAGCAACGGTGCGATGCAGTATGAATCAACCGCAGTACACGATGCTGTACTTCTTGGTCGCGACCGGCATATGCCACGTGCCCGAGAAGCCCTTGTGCAGGATGAAGGCGTCGCCGGCGGCATAGCGTTCGCTGCGGCCGTCGTCGCTGGTGATGACGACTTCGCCTTCGATCAGCACGCAGACTTCGTGGATCGGCAGGTCGGCCAGCTTCAGCGTGCCCGCATCGCATTGCCACACGCCTGCGGAGAGCATATTGGTCGCGTCGGAGAAGGCGTTGAGGGCGTGCGGTGCCTTGGCGCCTTCGAGAATGACGTCGGCGGGATCGTGCAGGGCGGGGTTCAGGCCGGAAGCGCCGGGGCCTTTGGCGTCGATGCGGGTGAAAGTGATGGTGCTCATGTGTCTCTCCTGGTTAGTGCGATTCGAAGCCGAGGGTTTCGATGACGGCATCGAAGCAGAACCGGAGTCTGAGCCAAAGCTGCGTAACGATGAATTTCGATTTGAAGACATTCAGATTGAGCGGCGTCGATGTAAAGCATTCGATACCGCTCTCGGCCGTTGTGTCGGCCCGACGTCTGACCCAACCATTCATGTAAAGGACAAGCCCATGCAACACGCCAAACAGTTTTATATCGACGGCCAGTGGGTCGACCCGGTCGGCCCGGTCAACCCGCAAGACGCGGCCAAGGCCGCCACGCTCGACGTGATCGATCCGTCGACGGCCACCGCGTTCGCGCAGATTTCGCTCGGCAGCGCGGCCGATGTCGACCGTGCCGTGACGGCGGCGAAGCGTGCCTTTCCTGCCTACAGCGAGACCACGATCGCGCAGCGAATCGATCTGCTGCAGGCGATCCTCGACGTCTACCGCAAGCGTTACGACGACATGGTGCATGCGATCAGCCGGGAGATGGGCGCGCCGCTGCAATATGCGAACGATGCGCAGGCGTGGACCGGCGTCGCGCATCTGGAGACGATGATCCGCACGCTCGACACGTTCGAGTTCGAGTACGTGAAGAGCAGCATTGTGATCCGCAAGGAAGCGGTTGGCGTGTGCGGGCTGATTACGCCGTGGAACTGGCCGGCCTTGCAGATCGCCACCAAGGTCGTGCCCGCGCTCGCGGCCGGCTGCACGATGGTGCTCAAGCCTTCGGAACTGGCGCCGCTCTCGGGCATCGTCTTCGCCGAGATCCTCGACGAAGCGGGCGTGCCGCCCGGCGTGTTCAACCTCGTCAACGGCGAAGGCGCAACGGTGGGCGAGGCGATGTCGCGTCATCCGGACATCGACATGATGTCGTTCACCGGTTCGACGCGTGCGGGCGTGCAGGTCGCCAAGGCCGCGGCGGATACGGTCAAGCGCGTGCATCAGGAACTGGGCGGCAAATCGGCCAACCTGATTCTCGAAGATGCCGATCTGAAACACGCTGTGATGCGCGGTGTCCGTGCGTGTTTCGACAACAGCGGCCAGTCGTGCGATGCGCCCACGCGCATGTTCGTGCCGCGCGCACGCCTTGCCGAGGCCTTGGCGTACGCGAAGGAAGCGGCTGAAGTGCTGGTCGTCGGTCCCGCGGACGCGAAGGGCATCGATCTCGGACCGGTCATCAGCGAGCAGCAGTTCGACAAGATCCAGCGGCTGATCGGCGTGGGCGTCGAAGAGGGCGCCACGCTGGTGGCAGGCGGCCCAGGCCGTCCCGAGGGATTGAAGGACGGCTACTTCGTGCGCCCGACAGTGTTCGGCAACGTCACGCCGAACATGACGATCGCGCGTGAAGAGATTTTCGGACCGGTGCTGTCGATCCTCGGCTACGACTCCGAAGACGAAGCGATCGCGATGGCCAACGACAGCCTCTACGGCCTCGCGGGCTATGTGCAATCCGCTTCGATCGAGCACGCGCACGCCGTGGCGAAGCGCCTGCGCACCGGCACGATCTATCTGAACTATGCGGACTACAGCCCCGATGCGCCGTTCGGCGGCTTCAAGCAATCGGGCAATGGCCGCGAGTATGGCGAATTCGGCCTCGAGGATTTTCTGGAGATCAAGGGCGTGGTGGGTTACGCGAGTTGAGTCTGCGTGACGGCCGGCCGGTGATGTGACTCAATGGCGTGCTTCAGTGGCGTGCTTCATTGACGTACCTTGCGCCGCGCCGGCAGTTGTCCGATGGCCATTCCAATCTGCGAGCGCCGTTTGCGGGCGTCTATAATCTTTGCCGGAATTCGCCATCGGATCTTGAACCTGTGAAAACGACTATCGCCATTGTGCTTGCCGCGCTTGCCCTGAGCGCCTGTGCGTCTGCTGAAAAAGAGGAGGCGCAGGCGCGCGACTTCACCCGCTCCGAGAACCTGCTCGATGCCGCGCAGCGTAACGCCGCTGTCGGATGCGCGGATCAGACGCAGTGCGACAAAGCCTGGTCGCTCACCAAGGACTACGTGGCGGCGCATTCCTACACGTCGATCGTTCGCGCGGACGCGGTAGCGATCGAGACCGACGTACCGGGCCGCTCGGGGCATGCGGTCTATTCGGCCACACGCGTGGCCAAGGGCGGCGGGGCGACGATCACGCTGTATGCGCAGTGCCGCGGCATGTATGGCCCGGATCGCGCGGAGGGCTCCGACTACGACGATTGCGTGAAGCAGATCGGTCCGACGCAAAACGGCTTCGTGCCGTTTCTGAACCAGCATCTGTCCAGCCAGTAACGAGCCTGTCTTCAGGTCGCGAGGCGACGTGGCAACATCCGTTCGAATGCATCGACACTACACAGCACGTACGGATTCTTGTGGGCGAGGGCGGGAGCGCCGCTAACGGAACGGATCGAGCGACGCACTGCCGCCCGCATGCGCCACTCGCTCACGTCGCTACAGCAACAGTTCGATCGAATGAAACAGGCGGCGCAGTTCGGGGTCTTGCGAGCGCGCGCCTTCGTCGACGACTTCACGCAAACACGCCAGAAAGCACGTGGCCGCCGGACTCGTCGGCGCGCCGCGGCGTGACGTGATGCTGACGATGGTTTCATCCACCGTCTCGCGCAAGGGCAGCGCCCACAGATTCTCCTTTGCGATACTCACCTCGACGAGCGGCCACGGAAAAATGCTGAGCATGTCCGTCCGCGCGAGCAGGCCGAGCACGACCGCGAGCGAATGCGCGAGATGGATCGTGTGCGGCACCCTCATGCCGCGCTTGCGGAACAGGTTGTCCGAGATCGACTCGCGGCTCGCCGGGTCCCAGTTCAACACCCACTCGGCGTCTTCCAGCTCGAGCAGCGTGCGGCAACCCGCCTTGGGATGATCGCGGCGCGCGACCACCGCCGAATGCGTCGAAAACAGCGGTACGTTGTGAAACTCCGATTGCGGGGAAGCAGGCGGGGGGCGGCCAATCGAGAAATCGAGGCTGCCGTCGCGCAAGCGCGGTTGCACGACCGCCAACAGACCTTCGAAGAATTCCAATTGGACTTCCGGCATGCGCTGCCGGAACCGCTGCACCGTGGGCGGCAGAAAAGTCAGCGCCACCCACGGCGTGACACCGATCGACAGTTTGCCGGCCGCCGCGCCGCGCATCGCCTCGATCTCCGCTTCCGCGCGCTGCAACTGGCCAAGCACCAGCCGAGCATGCACGACCAGCGCGCGGCCGAACTCCGTGAACGCGACGCCGCTCGCGCCCCGCACCAGTAGCGGCGCGTGCAGATCGGCCTCCAGTTCGCGCATCGCCTTGGTCACGGCGGCCGGCGAAAGGTCGAGTGAACGGGCGGCGGCCCGGATACTGCCGGTATCCGCGATGGCCGCTAAGGTGCTGAGTTGATGCAGTTTCATCTGGAAAACCCGTAGATACGTGGCAACCATTGGTTGCCGCCGCAACGATTCTACGCCTGCCGCTGGAAAATCGGCGTGGTTATGCTGGGTTCACGCTTTCATAGACGGAGACGACATCGTGAACACCATGGCCATCCCGGCGGGCATCGCCGAACTCGAAGACGAAATGATCGCGCTGCGCCGCCGTATCCACGCGCAGCCCGAACTGGCTTACGAAGAGTTCGCCACCGGCGACCTGGTCGCCGAGCGCTTGCAGGAGTGGGGCTACACCGTGCATCGCGGGCTGGGTCAGACCGGCGTTGTAGGGCAACTGAAAGTGGGCGGCGGCACACGCAAACTCGGCCTGCGCGCCGACATGGACGCACTGCCGATCCACGAGACGACCGGCCTGCCTTATGCGAGCACGGTGCCCGGCAAGATGCACGCATGCGGCCACGACGGCCACACGGCAATGCTGCTGGCGGCCGCCAAGCATCTGGCGCAGGAGAAAGCGTTCGACGGCACGTTGAACCTGATTTTCCAGCCGGCTGAAGAAGGTCAGGCCGGCGCGAAGAAAATGCTCGAAGACGGCCTGTTCGACAAGTTTCCGTGCGACGCGGTCTTTGCGATGCATAACATGCCGGGTTTTCCGACGGGTAAGTTCGGCTTCCTGCCGGGCTCGTTCATGGCGTCGTCCGATACGGTGATCATCAAGGTGACCGGCCGCGGCGGTCATGGCGCGGTGCCGCACAAGGCGGTCGATCCCGTGGTGGTGTGCGCGCAGATCGTGCTGGCCCTGCAGTCGATCGTGTCGCGCAACATTGCGCCGCTCGACATGGCGATCATCACCGTCGGCGCGATTCACGCCGGCGAAGCGCCGAACGTGATTCCTGAAACCGCGGAGATGCGCCTGTCCGTGCGCGCGCTGAAGCCCGAGGTTCGCAACTATTTGCAGGAGCGCATTACGGCGGTCGCGTGCGGGCAGGCGGCGGTGTTCGGCGCGCGGGCGCATGTGGACTATCAACGGCGTTATCCGGTGCTCGTCAACGATGCGCAGATGACCAGTCTCGCACGGCAGGTCGCGCTCGACTGGCTCGGCGAAGACGGTTTGATCGCCGACATGCAACCGTTGACCGGCAGTGAAGACTTCGCGTTCCTGCTGGAGCGTTGCCCGGGCAGCTACCTGATCATCGGCAATGGCGACGGCGAGGGCGGTTGCATGGTCCACAACCCGGGCTACGACTTCAACGACGACTGCCTCGCGACAGGCGCGGCCTACTGGGTGCGGCTCGCGCAGACGTTCCTCGTCTGAAGCAGGTGGCATCGGCTTGAACCGGGGCCGTGCCACGCTTCGAGGGGCACGAGGGCCAGCGGGGCATCAAGGCTGCGCTGGAGCCCGTCAGACCGCCCATTGCTATCGGGCGCACAGGGCCGCGAGCCGCAGAGCCGCAGACCGCGCATCGGCAGGAAGGACACCATGGAGACACAGATGGACTATTCCGCTACACCGCAACCAGCAGGCACCGACGCGCTGAATCTCGCTGACGCGTCGGCCCTGCAGCCCGCCAAACGCACAGGCCACGCCAAAGCGATTGCGGCGATCACCCTTGGCAACGGCCTCGAGTTTTTCGATTTCACGATCTACAGTTTCTTCGCGACGATCATCGGCAAGCTGTATTTCCCGGTGGAAGGGCAGCTTGCGCAACTGATGCTGGCGGTCGGCACCTTCGGCGTGGGTTTCATCATGCGACCGGTGGGCGGCATTGTGCTCGGCGCGTATGCCGATCGCGCCGGACGCAAGGCCGCGATGAGTCTGACGCTGTGGTTGATGACGCTCGGCTCGGCGATCATCGCGTTCGCGCCGACCTACGCGGCGATCGGCATCGCCGCGCCGTTACTGGTGATCCTTGCGCGATTGATTCAGGGCTTCGCGCTGGGCGGCGAGGTCGGCGCGTCGACCTCCTTGCTGCTTGAATATGGCAGCGACAAGACGCGTGGATTCTATGGAAGCTGGCAATTCGTGAGTCAGGGGTTGAACACCGTATGTGGCTCGCTGCTGGGTGTTGCGCTGGCAGCGGCGTTGTCCACTGCCGCGCTGGAGAGCTGGGGCTGGCGTGTGCCGTTTGTGATCGGCATGGCGATGGGGCCGATTGGTATTTACATCCGGCGGCATCTGGACGAAACGTTGCCGGGCGTCGAGGACGGTACCGTTTCGGCGGCGCAGGCACCTGATGCACAGCCGGTTCGCAAGTTGTTTCGCGAGCATTCGCGTGTGATTACGACGGGTGTGTTGACGACCATTGGCGGCACCGCGGCGAACTACATCGTGCTGTTTTATCTGTCCACCTACGCAATTCGGATTTTGCATTTGCCGATGTCGTCGGCGCTGTGGGCCGCGTGGACTGCCGCGGTGGTGACGGTGATCTGCTCGCCGTTTGCGGGCGCGTTATCCGATCGCGTGGGACGTAAGCGTGTTTTGTGGATCTCTCGTGTGTTGCTGATTGTTGCCGTGTATCCGGCTTTCATGATTATCAATGCAACGCCCACGGTGCTTGTTTTGTTGTCTGTCGTCGCTGTGCTGGCTGTCTTTGTCGCGTTTACCGCGGTGCCTAATATCGTCATGTTGCCCGAGATGTTTCCGCGCGAGATTCGCGCTACCGGGATGTCGATTGTTTATTGTTTAGGGGTCTCTATTTTTGGTGGGTTTGCGCAGTTTTTTGCTACCTGGCTGATTCAGATTTCGGGGAGTAATTTGGCGCCGGCGTGGTATTTGATTGGATGTGGGGTGGTGTCGTTGTTGCCGTTGCCGTTTATGCGGGAGACTGCTGGGAAGAGTATTGATTAAGGTTGGGTTTTTTGCCTGCTCGGCGCCTGTTTCTGTGTGTTTACGGTGTTGGGCTTTCTTTGAATTGTTTGCCTGTTTTGTGCTTCTTGTCAGTCTGCCTGCGGTGTTGCCTTTCCTTGAATTGCTAGTGGTCTATTAGCGTTCGCCCCTGTGCGGGGCAGGCACCTACTTTCTTTGCCGCCGCAAAGAAAGTAGGCAAAGAAAGCGGCTCACACCGATCTTGCTAAGTGGGCACCGTGGTTTGCAACGGGTAGTGGTGCATCTGGAATCTGTGTTCGTGCCCCTGCATAGGCTAGTGACAAGGGCGTCATACTTCCGGCGGCGCTGCGCGCGCCGAAGCGTACTTCCGAAAACCGATCGCTGCGTTTTAGGGCTCACGCCTCCTTCGGCGCAGTGGCCTGGCATTTCGCCTCTATCGCTTTGGCGCGTCGCCGAGGCGAAGCCGATGGCTCCCACCGAACTCAAACGAAGCCACTGGTTTCCCATGCAGACCCGTCCGCGACGCACGCAGTGCGGAGTGGGAGCTGATGAGTCCTTTGTCACTGGCGCGTGAAGGTGCGAGGGCACGGATTCCAGATGCACCACTACCGTGTGCGAGCTGCGGTGCCCACTTAGCATTGGCGGTGTGAGCCGCTTTCTTTGCCTACTTTCTTTGCGGCGGCAAAGAAAGTAGGTGCCTGCCCCGCACAGGGGCGAACGCTAATGGACCACTAGCAATTCAAGGAAAGGCCAACACCGTAAGCACACAGAAACAAGCACCGCGCAGGCAAACAGCTCAAAGAAAGCCCACTGCCGCAGGCAAACAAACAACAAGCGCCGCAAAGGCAAAACCCCAAAGCTCACCTGACAGCCGACTTCCCATCAGCCAAAGGCGCAGCCTCATCCGCATCCCCTGCATCCCGCGTCTCGGGCATCGCGGCCCACACCAGCAAAACAGCGAGCGCGCCCGCAGCGGCAAGCCCAAAGAAACTCACGGCATTGCCAAAATGATCCGCCACGAACCCGGCAGCCGTCGTGCTCAAAGTAGCCCCAATCCCGGCCGCCAACCCAAATAACCCAATACAAAGGTTATATCGCCCCTTCCCGCCGGCGACATCGGCGGCAATCAACGGCAGCATCACGCCGAACACGGCGGCGCTCAGGCCGTCCAGCACCTGCACCGGCACCAGCAAATAAGGGCTGCTGATCCCGGCAAACAACAACGCCCGTATCGGCAGCGCCGAAAAACCAAGCAGCAAAATCGGCCTGCGTCCCCACCGCTCGGCAGAGCGCCCAACCCATGGCGACATCATCGCGACGATCGCCTGCGGCACGATGATGCACGCGGCAATCACGAGCTGCACGTTGTCGCCCATGCCGGCCGTCACTTCGCCAGCGGCGAGATTCAGCATCGCCGCATTCGACAGGTGGAACAGCACGATACACGCAGCAAACAGCAGCATCCGCTTGTCACGCAACAACTCGCGCAAACTCTCGCGCCGTTCGATCTGTTCCGGTGTCGGCCCGGCTTTCGGGAGTTCGACGGTGTCGGTGCGCTGAATCATCGTCAGTGCAAACAGCGCGGGGATGGCCAGCGCGGCAGTCAGCCAGAACACCGCGCGGGGCGAATAGTATTCGCCGAACAGCCCCATCAGCCCGGCCGCGACGGCGCTGCCGATCGACGCCCAGCGCGCATTGCGCCCCAGCCGGTCGCCCAGATTCGCGCGTCCCACGAGGGCAAACGAAATCGCGGCCAACGCCGGCGTCAGCATGCAGCTGGCAAAGCCGTGAAACACCTCGGCGGCTATCACCGGCAGCACGGTCGGGCTCGCGGCCAGCAGCACCGCACTGAAGATGATCGCGAAGATCGCCCATGCGGCCGCGCCTTTCTTGTTGCGCAGCGCATCCACGGCCGCGCCGCCCGGCACCTGGCTCACCATCGCACTGATCGTGCCGACGGACAGCGCCATGCCGATCTCGCCCTGGGTCCACTTGTGCGAGGCGAGGTACGACGCAATGAACGGCCCGAAACCCGTCTGCACGTTGGCGACGAAAAAATTCAGCCAGTCGAGTGCCCGCAGGCTGCGTGCGGTGACTAAAGTGCGGCCTGTCATCGGGCCGCCCGTGCGTTGGACGCCGCTGTGACGGTAGCCGGCGCGGCGGAAGCCGCAGCGGCGGCAGGAACCGGTGCAGGTGCGGGAGCGGGCGGCGGCGCCGGCGACACCGCGCGGATCGGCTTGTCGCTGGCGTACGGCGGCGTCGCGTTGATCTGCGCATCGCTCAGATCGATCAGCGGATGCAGCGCCTTGTCTTTCGCGACGAAACGCAGCGCCGACCAGTTGGCGGCGATCGTGCGCCGCTCGGTGCTGACCATGCCGTTGACGTCGAGCACAACCGCCTGCGGCTGCGCGTTGGCGTCGATCAGCACGTCGATCACGCGGCCGACCTTGGCGCCGTTCGAACGCTCGACATCGGCGTCGATCAGCGGCAATTGCACAGCGGTGGATTTCGCCGCGGGCGTCGGCGCGGCCGTCGCGTTGAGCGTGATCGGCGCGGTCTTGGCGGTCGGCGTGAAGCGGAACGCGTTCCACGGGAAATTGACCTTGCGGTCGCCGACGCCGAGGAAACCCTGCAGATTGACGACCATTTCGCGCGGCTTGCCGCTCGCATCGGCAATCAGATCGACCGCGCGGCCCACCACTTTGCCGTCGGACTTCTGCACTTCGCTATCGAGCAGGGCGCGCGCCTCGCTGCGCTCGATCGTGCGCAACACGATCAGCGGCGGGGGGGCGGGCGGCGGCGGCGCGGGCGTGACGACCGGCGGCGGAGGTTCGACCTTGCGCGGCTTGACGACCGGTTTCTTTGGCTTCTTCGGCTGTTCGGGCTCGGCCGCCTCAGTCTCGGCGGGTTCCGGCGCGGAGGCGGCTACGGGCGCGCTCGCGGGTTCGACCGGCATCACCGTGGCATCGACAATCGGCGCCTGCTGCGGGCCCCACAGCAGGCTGCAACCGGACAGCGCGAACAGCGCGAACACAGCAAGAATCAGAAGACGCCAGGCAGGACGCGAAAAACCGCCGCTCATCAAGAAGGACTCCATGGACCGGTGCGGACGGGCGCTGTGGACCGCCGCCGTTAAGACACTCAGTTGCGTCAGGTAAGGGCCAGAGTGTAACCCGCGGCGCGGGGGCGGCCCGCTTTTGCAGGCTTTCCGACAGGTGTCGCCGGCGCACGATTCATGCCGCGTTGCGCGCTTCCGGCCGCGATCCACGCCCGTTTTTGCGCGCCGAACCCCTCAATACCCTTTCACACCTTCATGACAAACCGTAGGTGTAAACACGTGGAGGACCTGTGCGGTTTGCCGTCCCTTAAACGATATAAGCATCGCGACATGTCGAGCATGCCATCCATGCGATGGGAGATATATTTGTGTTGCCCTACATTTCGAGACAGCAAAAGAAGAACGGAAGGCGGGTTGTCCGGACGCATTGCAAGCCGACGTTCAAACCTTGCCACACCACATTAGATCAACGCAACGAGACGAACCTGATGGCGGCCGGAATAGGGCCGTTTCAGCACGCTGATAAAGGAGGCACTCATCATGATGGAACCCCACGCCCAACCGATTTCTGAAGTCGGCGCCGAATCATTCGACGGAAAGGGCTTTCTCGACCGCTACTTCGAAATATCTTCACGCGGCAGTTCGCAGCGTACGGAAATTGTCGCGGGCATCACGACCTTCCTCGCGATGGTCTATTCCGTATTCGTCGTGCCGGGCATGTTCGGCAGAGCGGGCTTCGACACCAGCGCGGTGTTCGTTGCCGTGTGCCTGACCACTGCGTTCGGCTCGCTGCTGATGGGCGTGTGGGCGCGTCTGCCGATCGCGATCGGCTGCGCGATCTCGCTGACGGCATTCACCGCCTTCGGCCTCGTGCTCGGTAAAGGTCTGCATCCGAACGTCGCGCTCGGCGCGGTGTTCCTGATGGGGGTCGTCTTCACCGCGATCTCGGTGACGGGCGTGCGTTCGTGGATCCTGCGCAATCTGCCGACCGGCATCGCGCACGGTACGGGCATCGGCATCGGCCTGTTCCTGCTGCTGATCGCCGCGAACGACGTGGGTCTGGTCGTCAAGAATCCGGGCGCCGGCCTGCCGGTGTCGCTCGGCAATATCACGGCGTTGCCGGCGATCATGTCGGTGGCGGGGCTGGCTGCGATCTTCGGTCTGGTGCGCCGTCGCGTGCCGGGTTCGATCCTGATCGTGATCATCGCGATCTCGGCGATTTCGCTCGCGATCGATCCGGCGGTGGCCTATCACGGCGTGTTCGCTCTGCCGTCTTTGAGCGCACCGGGTCACGCTTCGCTGATCGGCGCGATGGACATCAAGGGCGCGTTGTCGATGGCGGTTCTGCCCAGCGTGCTGGCACTCGTGATGACGGCCGTGTTCGACGCAACCGGCACGATTCGCGCAGTCGCCGGACAAGCCGGTCAGCTCGACGCAAACGGCCGCATCATCAACGGCGGCCGCGCGTTGACGGCGGATTCGCTGAGCTCGATTTTCTCGGGCCTGCTCGGTGGCGCACCGGCGGCTGCGTATATCGAATCGACGGTCGGCGTTGCCGCCGGTGCGAAGACGGGGATGGCCGCAGCGGTCGTCGGCCTGCTGTTCCTGGTGGTGATGTTCTTCTCGCCATTGGCCAGCCTGGTGCCCTCGTATGCAACGGCACCGGCGCTGATGTACGTCGGTCTGCTGATGCTCTCGAACGTGAGCAAGCTGCACATGGACGACATGGTCGACGCAATGTCGGGCCTAATGTGCGCCGTGTTCATCGTGCTGACCGCGAACATCGTGACGGGCATCATGCTCGGCTTCGCGACGCTGGTGATCGGCCGAGTGGTGAGCGGCGAGTATCGCAAGCTGAACGTGGGCACGGTTGTCATCGCTGTCGTGCTGGTCGGCTTCTATCTCGGCGGTTGGGCGATCTGATCCTCCCGCATTGCGTTTTGCGCGACGTGTTGTGACGCGAGAGTGGGGCGGTTTTTCTCTGCCGCTTCGCTCGACTGTGTAGTCGGTTGTTCTCCACCTTGACGCGGCGTGTTGCAGGGTTCGATCTGCGATGCGCCGCGTATCTTTTTTCAGTGTCCCTTTCGCGTCGTCCTCTGCCTGCGCGCTTCGAGAAAAGCGCGCACCTGTCCTTGACATCCTCATGCGTGTTTCTATACTTAACCTCATGGTTAAGTTTAATGAAATGCTGCTCGATCGCACCTTCGCCGCGCTGTCCGATCCCACGCGGCGTGCGTTGCTCGCGCGTCTGTCCAAACTGAACGATCTGTCGGTCAGCGAGCTCGCCGAGCCGTTTGCGATGTCGTTGCCCGCGGTGATGAAGCACCTCGACGTGTTGTCCGAGGCCGGTCTCATCACGCGCAGCAAAACCGGCCGCACGGTGGCGTGCCGCCTGTCCGCCGGACCGATGGAGGAAGCCATGGAGTGGCTCACCCGCTATCAGCGCTTCTGGTCCGAATCACTCGATCGTCTTGCCGCTTTCGTCGAAGAGGAACCCCCATGTCCGCCAAACCCTGCCTTACCCTCCAGCGCCGATTCAACGCCGCGCCCGCCAAAGTCTTTCGCGCCTGGACGGAAGCGGCGCAATTCGTGAAATGGATGCATCCGACCGGCGCCGAGGTGATCCGCGCGGAAGTGGACGCGCGCGTCGACGGGCGCTTCGCCGTCGGGTTTCGCAAGCCGGACGGCCAGCAGCTCGAAATCTACGGTCAGTATCGGGACGTGGTGCCCGACGCCAAACTGGTGTTCACCTGGACATGGCGTTCGAACCCGGAGCAGGAATCGCTCGTCACGGTGCTGTTGCGCGCGGACGGTAACGGCACGTTGCTGACGCTCACCCATGAACAGTTCATCGACGAAGAAATGCGTGACCTGCATCAGTCCGGCTGGGGCCACGGCCTCGATGCGCTGGAACGCTACCTCGCCTGAATTCCCTGATTTTGCTCTATCGAACCTGTAGACGCAGAGAAGGAGGTACACATGGACCCGCAACACCGTATCGGCACCCGGGAAGAATGGCTGGCCGCCAGCAAGGCGCTATTGATCGAAGAGAAAGCGTACACACGCGCCGGCGATGAACTCGCCCGCAAACGCCGGGCGCTGCCCTGGGTGAAGGTCGACAAGACCTATGTATTCGACACGCCGCAGGGCCGCAAGACACTCCCGGATCTGTTCGACGGCCGTAGCCAGTTGATCGTCTATCACTTCATGCTGGGCCCGGATTGGGAAGAAGGCTGTTTCGGCTGCTCGTTCGTCTCGGATCATATGGACGGCATCCTGACGCATCTTGAACATCACGACGTATCGTATGTGGCGGTCTCGCGTGGGCCACTCGCGAAGATCGAGGCGTTCAGGAAACGGATGGGCTGGAAGTTTCCGTGGGTGTCGTCGAATGAGAGCGACTTCAATTTCGACTATCACGTGTCGTTCACGCCGGAGGAGATCGCCAGCAAGAAGGCGTTCTACAACTTCACCGAGCAGGATGTCGGCATCGACGAGCTACCTGGCCACAGCGTGTTCTACAAGGACGAAGCGGGCGACGTCTATCACACGTACTCCACCTACGGCCGCGGCGGCGAGCAGTTTCTCGGCGCGTATGCGCATTTCGACGTCACGCCGAAAGGCCGCGACGAGAAGAAGAATATGGGCGAGTGGCTCAAGCATCACGATCGCTACGAAGAGAAGGCGAGCGGTTGCGCCGCGTGCGGCTCGTGACGGCGAAGTGCGTGGTGTCCGTGCGCGTCAGTAGCGGGTGCTCGCGGAAAACAGCGGGACGTCATGCCCCTTTGCGTCCCGCTTCATAAAACAGCGCGAACAATTCCGATTGCGAGTTGACGTTGAGTTTCGTATAGATGTGCTTCTTGTGCGCGCGCACCGTCTCGAACGAGATGGTCAGTTTCTCCGCGATGGCGCGCGTCGAAAATCCGCTCAAGGTCAGCATCGCCACTTCGACTTCGCGTGCGGTGAGTGGCGAGCGGCCGCTCACCGACGACACCTGCTCGAAACGCGCGGCATACGCAGGCGTGTCCGCCGGGGCGTCCGTGTCCGTCGCTGTTCGCATCGCTGTTTCGCTCGAGGCCGTTTGCGGCGCGTCGAATGCCTCATAGGGCAAGCGCTGCCGCAGCAGCGCGATGACCCATGGCGCACAGAGCGCGAGCACCGCCAGATCGCGCTCGCCATAGCGCTGCGTCGCGCCCAGCGAGAACGCCAGCGTATGTCTCGCGTCGATCATGTAGTTGAAGTGCACTTCATCGCCGACGATGTTTTTCCTGAAGTACCGCTGGTAGTAGTCGGTCATCGAGAAGTTGTCGGGCGCGACGTCCGCCAACGTGACGAAGCCCGATGCGGGCTTCCCGGTCGCGGCGATGTAAAACGGGTCGAGTTGATACAGCGCGGCGAGATAGTCCTGGAACATCGCATCCACGGTTCCGTCCGGTGTGGGCGATTCGGCGCAGACGAGCGGTGCAACGCCAGGTGCGAAGCGCAGGGCGACCCAGTTGTCGAACACGACATAGCGTTCGAGCGCACGCGTGAGGCGAGTCCAGAATTGCGCGCTGTCGAGTGCTTCGATAACCGAGCCGATCTCGCGATGAAAGGCCAGATCGTGCCATTCCAGTTCCATGCGTGCTCCGTTGAGGGTAACCCAGCCGGGTGATTA
Source organism: Paraburkholderia caffeinilytica (assembly GCF_003368325.1). Taxonomy (NCBI): domain Bacteria; kingdom Pseudomonadati; phylum Pseudomonadota; class Betaproteobacteria; order Burkholderiales; family Burkholderiaceae; genus Paraburkholderia; species Paraburkholderia caffeinilytica. The sequence continues at coordinate 3,470,072 of NZ_CP031467.1, forward strand.
CGGACAAAAATATGTCTGGTAATAATAGGCCCAACCTGAAACGCGGGCGCCTGATGACAGGCGCTATTTAACGCGAAGCAGACCGGCAAGGACAGCAATCAATTTGCATGGGACCAGAGTAAGCGCTAAAGCGCCAACTCTGGTCGACCGCTAGTGCATGGGACCAGAGTAAGGGCTTTGCATGGGACTAGAGTAAGCGCTAAAGCGCCAACTCTAGTCGACAGCTAAAGCACTAACTCTGGTCGACAGGAGACAAGATGCTTCAACTCGAACTGGCACAGATCCCAATCGTGGACGGCGCGGTGGGCGTGGGTGGTAGAAACGTGCAGCGCGTGCTGCAAACCATCGATCAACGCGCGGCCGGAACCGATCTGATCGTGTTTCCGGAGACCACGCTGTCGGGCTTTCCGACACGGGACACCATCGGCGAGGTGGCCGAAACGATCGACGGGCCGTCGCTTACCGCCGTACGCAATGCGGCGCGCGAAGCACGCGTCGCGGTGGCGGTGGGTTTCGCCGAGCGTGACGGCAACCGCTTTTTCAATACCACGGTGCTGGTCGACGAACGTGGCGAGATCGCGCTGCGCTATCGCAAGACCCATCTGTGGGCGTCGGACGTCGGTGTATTCGAACCCGGCGACCGTTATGAAGTGTGCAGCTTCAAAGGTCTGACCGTTGGCCTCCTGATCTGCTACGACATTGAATTCCCCGAAACGGCGCGTGCGGTTGCCTCGCTCGGCGCCGATCTGCTGATCGTGACGAACGGCAATATGGAGCCGTTCGGGCCGGTGCATCGCCGCGCGATCGTGGCGCGTGCGATGGAGAATCAGATGTTCGCGGCGCTCGTGAATCGCATCGGGTCGGGTGACGACAATCTCACGTTCCCTGGTGAATCGGCGCTGATCGATCCATTCGGCAACGTGGTGCACGATGCGGGCCACGAAGAGCGAGTCCTGCGCGCCACGCTCGATCCGGCGCTGCTCGAAGGCGCGCGCGAACACTATCGTTATCTGCATGACGCGCGCATTGCGCTCGACCTCGCGACGCTGGACGGCGAGCACGGGCAGCGAGCGCGTGTGATCCGCACGCGTTAAGGTGCGCGCGGGTGCCAGCGCGCATAAGCGCGCCTACGCACCGGCGCGCATTCCGTCAGGCAAAGAATCATCGGCGCGACATCCGCGCATCCAGCAAGACTGATCGACACAACCCGGCCGGGGCGCGTTCAACGCCGCCCCCCGGTGGGGCTCGCCCATTCGCAAGAGGAGACACCGCATGACCCCAACATCCCCCACTGAGCGCGCCGGCGCATCCGCCGCGCCCCAAAGCGCGCATCTGAAGCGCACACTCGGCCTGCCTTCGGTCTTGCTGTTCGGCCTCGCCTATATGGCGCCGCTGATCGTCTACGGAACCTACGGTGTGCTGGCGAGCGCCAGTAACGACACTGCCGCGCTCGCGTATCTGATCGCCCTGGTCGCGATCGTGTTTACCGCGTTGAGTTACGGCAAGCTCGCACGGCTTTTCCCAGTGGCAGGGTCGGCGTATACGTACACGCGCAGAAGCTTCAATCCGCATCTTGGCTTCATGATCGGCTGGGCTACCTTGCTCGATTACTTTTTCCTGCCGATGGTGATCTGGCTAATCGGCGCGGCGTATCTCAGCGCCGCGTTTCCGCACATTCCGAGCTGGATCTGGATCGTCGCGTTCATCGTGTTGACGAGCGTGCTGAATATTCTCGGCATCGAACTCGCGAACCGCTTCAACATCGTGCTGATGGTCGTGCAACTCGCGATCGTCGCGTTGTTCGTCGCGCTGTGCTGCCACTATGTGACCGCGGCGGTCGGCCCAGGCGGTCTGATTTCGGCTGAGCCGTTCTTCAAGCCGCATGTGCCGCTCTCGGCAACGATGGCAGGCGCCGCGATTGCCGCCTATTCGTATCTCGGCTTCGACGCGGTGTCGACGTTGACTGAAGAAACCATCGCACCCGAAAAGACCATACCGCGCGCGATCGTGCTGATCGCGCTGATCGGCGGCGCGATCTTCGTGATCGCCGCGTACACGGTGCAACTCGCGCATCCGGGTGCGGTGTTCAAGGATCCGGACTCGGCCGCCTTCGAAGTCGCGCGCAAAGTAGGCGGCGACATCTTCGTGACGGTGTTTCTGGCCGGCCTGATTCTCGCGCAGTTCGCCTCGGGCATCTCGGCGCAGGCAAGCGTGGGGCGTTTGCTGTATGCGATGGGACGCGACGAAGTCCTGCCTAAGCGCATCTTCGGTTTCGTGCATCCGAGGTTCAAGACGCCGGCGCTGAACATCGCGATCGCGGGCGCAATCGGTCTGGTCGCGTTGAAGCTCGACGTGGCGACCTCGACCTCGTTCATCAACTTCGGCGCGTTTCTCGCGTTCACCGCCGTCAATCTGTGCGTGATCCGCCAGTTTTTCAACGCGAAGGGCAGTGCAAATGCGATGGGCGTGATCGGCGGCCTGCTGTTTCCGCTGGCCGGTGCGATTGCGGATATCTGGCTGCTGGTGAGCCTGGAGAAAACCGCACTGGTGCTCGGCGCGGTGTGGTTCGTGCTGGGGTTGTGCTATCTCGGCTGGATCACGCGTGGTTTCCGCCAGGCGCCGCCGGAAGTCGCGGTCTGATGCAGGCGCTCGCGCTTGTACTCGTGGTCGTGCTCCTGGTCGTTCGTTAGCGGCAAGGCGAGACGAGGCGCGAGCGAGTGAGCACCGATGGCGCTGCCTCGGGCAGCGTCGAACTCACAATGCCATGTCGAAAGCGGGCTTGAGGAACAGTTCGATCGCCATCACGATGAGGCCCATCGCGGCCGCCGACAGCGTCAACGTGCCGTATTCGTCGTAGCGTGAATCGTACAGGCACGCCACGACGAAAATAATCGCTAGCAGGTTGGTTAGCCAGTCGAAGTTCAGCGCCAAGTTCATCGATCAAATCCGGGCTCACGCGCGACCTGTATCGTCGAATCGCGCCATTACGTGAGTCGGATTCTAGCGAGTCGAGCTTACGGATTCGCAACGACCGCGCTTACACAAATTACGCGGCTCAGCCGCGCGGCAAAGCATCGGCAAGCCGGCGTTGTGACGGCGTACTGCCCGGCTGGCCAGGCTGGGATCAAACGGCGTACTGCTCCAGTGTGGCGTAACGAACCGAACTCGCACGGGGTGCCAGGCAAACTGATTCCATGAAGCAGATGCAGCAAAGTCGCATTCGAATAAAGCGATTCGGGTCGATATGCCCGCCGGCGATTGGTTGGCCGTCCTGGCTAATTTAGCCGATTGATTAAAAGTCAGTTATATTACTGTCGTAGAGTATCCGCGTAATGCAGATAATTAATATGGAAAATTGCAGGGTGGTTGGAGTTCGCATAATGCGGTCGCATCAATCTTTTACGATTTATACTTCGCGCAATGCGTTGTTTGAAACAGGAGATTTATGAAGTCGTGGCTGAGTAATTTTGACGGCGTGTGACGTAAAAAGATACGTTTTTCAGCTTATCAAAAAGTCGTGGTTCGACCCCCTTCGGGAGCCGCGTTTGATCTTGTAAAGGTATGACAGGTAAGGGTTTGGAGCCGATTCGCGGGACGCTGCGCCATTCGGGTTAGCTCGCCTGCATCAATTGCATATTCCAGAATAGAAACGTTTTTTATTTTTACAGCTTTACGTTAAGAAAAACGTATAAAAGATTGAATTGAAATGCTTGTGCAAACGCACATTGTCTCTATGCCTGAGTGATGCGGCTTTTGGGTGTTGCATCCAAGAAACAAAATATGCAGGTAAAAACCCCAAGAAAAAACTTCAGTACCGCCTGGATGGTGAATTCTCCTTTTATTTCAATGTGTTACGCGCATGGCATCGCGTATGCATCTTGGGGCGGCGGATTGGTCCGGTTGGCCCAGCCGCCTCTACCTTCTATCAGGAGGATTTCATGCGAAGAACTTTACTGGCGACCGCCGCAGCCTTGGCCCTGGGCTTCAGCGGATACGCAATGGCAAACCCCTGTAGTGGCACTACGGACGCTTGCGACCAGTCGGCCGGCAAGAGCGGCTCCAACACCCTCGATGCATCCGCAACGGCTACCCAGAGCACTGGGACCGGCAGCAACGCGAATGAAATAACCGGTCAAGCGACGCAAGACTCTTGGAATACCACCAAGGTGGTCGCTGTCAGCAATCTGTCGGGCTATGTGAGCAACGTCTCCGTGTATGGCATTGGCAACCAGGCGACCAACTGGGGCAACGCCAACGGCGGTCGCGGCGGCAAGGGCGGTGCGGGTTATGGCGGTACTGGCGCAGGCGGTAATGGCGGCAACGGCGGTGCTGGCGGCAGCGGCGGCAGCGGCGGCAGCGCGACCAACGGCAGCGCCTCGGCAGGTTACGCGAGCAACGGCGGCGCGACGGCTGGCGACGGCTACGGTGGCAACGGCGGCAAGGGCGGCTCCGCGCACGCAGGCGGCACTCAAGGCGGCGACGCAGCCGGGCTTGGCGGTATCGCAGGCGCCAAGGGCGGCGGTGCGATCGGCGCGTCGGTTGGCGTTGGCGGCGGTGGCTCCGGAACGGGCACGGGTACGGCTAGTGGTACCGGTAGCGGCGGTAATGGCGGCAGCGCCAGTACTGTAGCAGGCCTCGGTGGGGCCGCAACCGGAGGTTCAGGCGCTGCTGGTTCTGGCTCTGGCACGGCAACCGCGGCCGGTGCCGGCACGGGCGGCGCAGGTTCGGCAGGCGCTGTAACGGCTTCGGGCGGTGCGGGCTCGGCAACGGGCGGTGCAGGTTCCGGTACGGGCGGCGCGGGCGGCGCAGCGACCAGCACGGCGGGTGCTGGCGGTGCGGGCGGCACGGGTACGGGTGGCAGCGCCACCAATGGCAGTTCCTCGACGATGGCTAGCAACGGCAGCGCAACAGCAGGCAGTGGCGCAGCCGGTGCACTCGGGGCAGCGGGTGGCGCGGGCGGCGCCGGTAGCGGCGGTGTGGGCAATGGCGCAACCGGCGGTGCTGGCGGCGCAGGCGGAGCCAACGCGGTCGATGCCGGGACGTTCAACATGTCCAACAGCATGGCGAGCGTAGGTCAGTCCGCAGCGGGCATCATGATTGCCAACCAGAACAGCGGTATGGCGTCATTGGTGCAACAGGCTGTCACTGTGCAGGCTAACCTGACCGTCGGTCACTAGGCGGTTTGACCAGCCAGAAGAAGTAAGTCATGCGAATTGCCGTAAGGCGTGCAGTTGTGCCTTACGGCAATCGTTCCGTCGTCATGCGGACGAGGCCTCCGGCTAACGGTTGCAAACCGTATGGCGAAGATCGCAGGCATCGAGCTTTCTGCATAGGCTGTGTGGACCGTGCAGAGGCCAAGGAGACAACCATGCAAGCGCAAAATCGGTTTGCGCGGCTGGTGTTGCTTTTCGCGGTTGCGCTGCCCGGCCTCGCAGTTCAGACGGCTGTCGCCGAGCCACAATCGCCACCCGCAGCAGTACAGGCCGCCATGACGGACGCGGCACCCGTTGCTGCTGCCGCACCGGCCGCGTTCGCGGTTGGCGCCGTGCCCGCCACTTTCACCATGCCCGCGGCTCCCGGGGCATCGGTAACATCTTCAACATCGGCAACCGCCACGCCCCCAACGGCCGCCGCGCAGTCGGGCGAGAGCGTGAGCTTCGGGGTTGCGATGAATACAGGGCAGCTCGACGAACAGCGAGGCGGCGACGCACTGGTCGGCCAGAACAACCTGACCGGTTCGGTCGCGGATAACACGGCCTACAAGGTATCGACGGGCTCGAATGCCATCACCCAGGGATCGTTCGCGAGTTCCAGCGGACTGCCGACGGTCATCCAGAACACCGGCGCCAACGTGCTGATCCAGAACGCGACGGTCCTGAACGTACGCTTCGGGGATTGAGCGATGAAACCCTTCGCGGTGTGCGTCGCGCTTTTGTGCGGGGTTTGGGCGTCCGCTGCAATCGCTGATCCGATCGACGTCAGCGATCCCTCTGGCGCCGACTACACACTGCATGTGACGAGCCTGAAGGAAGCCCGCTTCAAGCGGACCATCAGGCAGCAGTTCGACTTCAGTTGCGGATCGGCGGCATTGGCGACGCTGCTGACGTATCAGTACGATTCTCCGGTGAGCGAGCAGCAGGTCTTCACGGAGATGTTCGAGCACGGCGATCAGGAGAAGATCCGCCGACTCGGATTCTCCTTGCTCGATATACGGAACTATCTGATTGCGCGAGGCTTCGAGGCAGACGGTTACGAGGCTCCGCTGGCGAAGCTTGAACAGACGAAGACCCCCGCGATCGTGCTGATCGTCGAGCACGGCTATCACCACTTCGTCGTCGTCAAGGGCGTGCGCAATGGGCGCGTCCTGGTCGGCGATCCGGCTACCGGCACGCGGGCCATGTCGCAGGAGAGTTTCGAGGAAAAGTGGAAAGACCGCGTGGTGTTCGTCATTCACAACAGGCATGACCAGGCGAGATTCAACGACCTGCGGGACTGGCATGTCGCACCGGATGCACCGCTCTACACGGGCATTTCTCGCGAAGGTCTGTTCAGCGTGGTGGTGCCGAAACTCGGCCCCGGTGAATTCTGAGAGCCATGATGAAACCTGAGCACCTCAAGCTCGCCGGCATCGTCACCATGGTGTGCGGTGGAATGTCCTCGCTGGGCGCGGGTGCGACGGGCAGCGATTCGTCGACGGTCGCATCCGGGCGAATCATACCGATGCAGAGCGCGCCGCAAGACACCGCGATGGGCATGATGGATGCGGCGGCGCAGGAGACGGCACCCGTGGTGCAAGACGCTGCGCAAGACGCTGCGCCGGACCTCACGCCAGACGTCGCGCAGACGCCGGATGCGGCGCCGGTTGCACAAGCCGTTGCACTCGACGCCGAGTACGCAGCGCGCACGACAATCATATCGGCAAACGAAGTCGCCGTAGAGGTGGATGCAGCGGTTGAGTCCGCGTCTGCGCTGGATGTGCCCACAGTGCCAACTGTGCCCGCGGTGGCCGCTGAGGCTGGTGTGCCGATGGCCGCAAGCGCAGAGTCTGAAGGTGCGCAAACGACGACCGCGACACTCTCGGTTGCCGGGGATGCTGCGCCCGTGACCGTAAGTCTTGCTTCTAACATCGCGCACGTGGCGCACGTGGCGCACGTGGCAGATGTGGCAGATGTGGCAGATGTGGTGCACGTGGCCGATGTGGCAGATGTGGTGCACGTGGCGGCCACACCGGCAACCGGTGAAGCGCAGCGCGACCAGGCGGCTTTGAAGCTAGGCGGGGTTGTCGATCTGGTGATCCCGCCGGATCGTCATATGCAGCCGGCAGACACCGACGCTCACGCGATTGGCGCTGCCGTCGAACATCGACCCGTCGCCCAGCACGCAGCGCATGCGGACGATGCGGATCCGGCCTGGGCGTCCGCCGACCTCGTTGCGGTCAACGACAACCGTTTGGACGACCTGCGCGGCGGGTTCGACCTGCCGTCTGGCCTCGTGGTGTCGTTCGGCATCTCGCGTGAGGCATTCGTGAACGGCAATCTCGTCGCGTCCACGAGCTTTAACATTCCGAACATCGCCCAGATGACCCCGCAGCAGGCCCAGATGCTCGCGAATGCCAATACCGGGGCGCTGATCCAGACCGGACTGAACAACACCGTGCAGCCGGGCGCGTTGCCTGGGCTGACGGGAGCTGTCATCCAGAACACGTTGAGCAACCAGCAGATTCAGGCGCTGACGACAATCAACACGACCGTCAATTCGCTAGGGGCGTTCAAGGCATTGAATCTTGGTCAGACGCTGAACAGCGCGCTCCTCAGCGCGGTGCGTCCCCGTTAGCGGTTGGGCGCAGGCGCTTGCCGCAAGACGAAAACCCAAGACGACTCAAGACGACTCAAGACGACTCAGAAGGACATCGGCACGCGCAGGGTGAGGGTAAGGTCGGGCGTGTCACGTGTCAGCCCGGCGCCGATCGAAAAGTTGAGCGTGGTTTTTGGAGAGATACGGTACGAGTAGCCGATCAGCAGTGTGCCGAGAATCGTGCGCACCGAGCCGGTCACGGTCTGGCCGTTCTGCGAGGTTGGCTGGACGATGCTCTGGTCGTAGCCGATACTGACCGACGCCTTTTCGTTCAGCGCAAGGCCCATGCCGACGTTGAATCCCCAGATATCGCCCGGTTGAACGTGGCCGAGGGACTCCTGCACACCGTTGATGAGCGTGAGGCTCTCGCCTTTGCCGAAGCTGTGCAGATAGCTGAAGTTGCCGAAGAACACGACCGGGTCGGTCGGGAAGAGCCAGGTGAGACCCGGCTGGACCGCGAGGAAGCCGGACCCGGTCGGCTGACGCAGCGGCAGACCGGTTCCGGTCGTATTGGCGACACAGGTCGTGACACAGTCGGTCACGACATCGAACGGACTCTTGCCGGTGGCGGTCTTGAAGCGCAGCCAGCCGACATAGTAGAACTTGTCGGGGCCGCCCTGGTTGAGCTGATAACGCATCGTCATTTCGACATCGCCGATGCCGTTGCCGCTGCTGCTGATCACGCTGTTGGCCGCGGCGCCGGTGAAGATCTGCCTCGCCACCGTATCGTTGGTCTGGTACACGTAAGGCACGCGAACCTCGAATTCCAGACGGTTCGTGATCCCGTAACGAAACGCGAGGCCGCCCGTCAGCGTGGTTGTTTTCACCTCGCTCACATTGATGAGCCCGATCAGCAACGCGGGGATGATCGTGTACCCGACGAGCGAGAGCTGATTCTCCGACGAGTACGCAAACTGGAAGTACGGCTCGACCACCAGCGTACCGCGTGGCGTGAGCACGCCTGGCTGGTCGAAGATCGGTGCGACGGCAGGCGGACGCGAGTCCGCCACGGGTGCTTCGCCGACCGGCTGGTTCGGTGCGGCCGCGGCGGGCTGCTGAGCGGTACTGCCGGCGTTCTGCGCGTTTCCGGCGGGGGCGGCCGCGGGCTGCGCCCCTGTGGTCGCGGTGCCCTGGTTCGGTGCCGTTGCTCCGACCGGCAGCCCGTTGGCATCTTCTCCGCCAGTGCCGCGCTGCGTGCCGAGCTTGCCCGGTTCGAGCGCACGGCTCAATCGCGCGAAGTTCGCTTCTTCATCGGCGAGCTTGCGCTTGATGGCATCGAGTTCCTTGATACGTTGATTGAGTTCGTCGCGCAATGCGTTGATGCTGGCCTGATCGGCCTGCGCCGCTTGTGTCTCGAGCGATTGCGCGTGAGCGTCGGCGTTGAACAGCAGCAGCGCAGCATAGCCGATGGCACCAATGCGTCGATATGGCAGGCTCTTCATGGTTCCCTCTCCCATGATCCGGCTTGAATATCCCCGGTTAGTTTTCCGCAACAAACCAGGGCCATCGACAGTGACATCAGATCCCTGTGCGCTGTGACCCGGACGAGAATCCGGGCCAGGCACCAGGCTCCAGCGTCATCATCATGGAGTGCTTGGCGAGGCGCATGGAGATATGGGCGGCTCTACTCAATACCAGACTGTTGTTATCCGCCAATCGCCTCTAGGGCTGACCATAAAAGCCTAGCGTATCCATCGCGTCAGCGCTAATGAGGTGAACCCTGAGATACGGCATTTGCGCAACAGGTCATGCATTTTTTTAAACTGCTTTGGACTCCGTTTCGTTTAACGAACCAGGGAAAATCTGTTCGGTAAACCACATAGCGCTGCATCGGGACTCTTCTCCATGCAGCGCTGAGATGTGGGTAAGCGTCAGCCCTCGAGTGACAGCATGTCGTGCTCGATCCAGTCGATCACCGAGGTGCGTTTGGGCTGCCAGCCGAGCAGCTTGCGTGCGCGCTCACCGCGCACGCGGCTGTTCGACCCGAGTCCGTACGAAGCCATTTCGTAACCCCATTCCTCCCGCGCTTCGTCGAGCGGCCAGTCTTGCGGCTCGCCCAGTTTCATCACGCGGGCGATCGCGGCGCTCATGTCGCGAAACGACGCCTCGCCGCTTTCGACGAAGTAGAAGGCGCCAGCCGGCGATTTCTCCAACGCGAGGCGATACAGTTCGGCGACGTCGTCGATATGCACGTTCGACCAGATATTGCCGCCGCTGCCCACATGCCGCACCACGCCGCTCTTTTGCGCCTGACGCACGAGCCGTGGCAACTGCACGCTTGCGCTGCCCGGCACCGCGCCGTGGCCGTAGATCAGCGTGTTGCACAGCACCGCCGAGCGGATATTCTGCTGCGCCGCACCGCGCACGCGCTGATCGATGGCGACGCGTGCCGCTTTGTCCGCAGTCGGTTCGGGCAGGGCGTCTTCGTGATAGATGCGCGTCTCGCCCGTTTCACAGCCCACCTCGCCGCCCGACGCATCGCCGACGATGCTCGAGCCGCTCGTGTGCAGAAACGGCTTGCCGGAACCGGAGAGGCCGTCGATCAACGCTTTCACTGCGCCTTCATGGTCGCTGCTAGCGGCGTTGATCACCGCGTCGGCGGCTTCTGCTTCGGCGATCAGCAGTTCGCGGTCGTCGAGTGTTCCGACGACGGGTTCGATACCGAGGCGTTGCAACTCGGCGCTGTGCTCGGGCTTACGGATCAACCCGCGCACCTGATGGCCTGTGCGCGCAAGGTGCGCCGCGATCGAACCGCCGATGAAACCGCTTGCGCCGGTAATGAAAATCTTCAAGACGTTCTCCCCAAGGTGGAAACACGATGACATGCACGCAGTATCCGCCGTCTTGATTCTCGCAAAAAGCGTGTTAGTCTCAAATCAATCTTGATTTGAAATCAACAATGAAAACTTCCACCGACGAATTGCTGGTGTTTGTCACGGTGATCGACTGCGGTTCGATCACCGCGGCGGCCGAGAAATTGCAGCAGACCGTCTCTGGCGTGAGCCGCGCGCTCACGCGCCTCGAAAAGAAACTCGACACCGCGCTGGTGAGGCGCACCACGCGCCGTTTGCAACTGACCGAGGAGGGCGAGGCTTTCCTGCTGCGGGCACGGGCGATCCTCGATGCCATGGAAGAGGCGGAGGAATCCGTCACGCGCGGACGCGAGCGGCCCTCGGGGCGCTTGCGTGTCGATGCGGCGTCACCGTTCATGCTCCATTGCGTGGCGCCGCATATGAAAGCGTTTTCGGCGTTGTATCCGGAGATTCGTCTGGAGCTGACGAGCAACGAGCGGATCGTCGATCTGCTCGAACAGAAGGTGGACATCGCGATCCGCATCGGTGCATTGCAGGATTCGACCTTGCATGCGCGCGCCTTGGGCCGTAGCAAGCTGAGGGTGCTCGCGAGTCCGGCGTATCTGGCTGAATACGGCGAGCCGCGTTCGGTGGAAGCATTGCGCGCGCACCGCCTGATCGGTTTTACGGCGCCGGAGCATCTGAATCGCTGGCCGTTGCGGGCGGGCGGAAAGAGCAAAGCCGAGCTGCTGAAGATCGAACCGGCGATCACCGCATCGAGCGGCGAGACGCTGCGCCAGCTGGCGCTGTCGGGATGGGGCATCGTCTGTCTCGCCGACTTCATGACCGCGGCCGACGTGCGAGCAGAGCGACTGGTGCCGATTCTTGGCAATGTGCTGGTGGACGAGCGGCAGCCGGTGAGTGCGGTGTATTACCAGAGCGCGTCGCTGGCGGGGCGCGTGCAGTGTTTCCTGGATTTCATGGCGACGCGGGTGAGGCTTTAGCGAATCCCGGGTGGCGCGCTTTTTTGTCCGCTTGCCGCCCAACATTTTGAACGTGTATATACAAGTTAGTCATCGCGACGAACGAACGCGGCGCGGGGTGCGCTGACACCCGAAACGCCGGGTTAACCGATATGCATGCTGCGCAAACATCCCCGTTCTAATGGAAACCCCTAGGCCAGAAACTGCAAAAACAAGTTGTATATACAAGATGGCGCAGCTAGACTTCACTTGAATTGTATAGACAAGACAGGACACAACACCATGATCACTCTGAAGCCCGGCTACCTGACCCTCCCGCAACTGCGCCAGATCGCTCGCGAGCACGTCGCGCTGCAACTCGATCCCGCCAGCCACGCCGCTATCGACGCCTGCGCCAAAGCCGTCGCGGATATCGCCGCGAAGGGCGAGCCGGCGTACGGTATCAACACGGGTTTCGGGCGCCTCGCCAGCACGCACATCCCGCATGACCAGCTTGAGCTGCTGCAGCGCAATCTGGTGCTGTCGCACGCGGTCGGCGTGGGTGAGCCGATGTCGCGTCCGGTCGTGCGTCTGTTGATCGCGCTGAAGCTGTCGAGCCTCGGCCGCGGCCATTCGGGCATCCGTCGCGAAGTGATGGAAGCGCTGATCACGCTGTATAACGCCGACGTGCTGCCGGTGATTCCGGTCAAGGGTTCGGTCGGCGCATCGGGCGACCTCGCGCCGCTCGCGCATATGTCGGCAACCCTGCTGGGTGTCGGCGAAGTGTTCGCCAAGGGTGAACGCATGCCGGCCACCGAAGGCCTCGCGCTGGTCGGCCTGAAGCCGCTCACGCTGCAAGCGAAGGAAGGTCTCGCGCTGCTGAACGGCACGCAAGCCTCGACCGCGCTCGCGCTCTACAACATGTTCGCCATCGAAGACCTGTACCGCACCGCGCTGGTGGCGGGCGCGCTGTCGGTGGATGCCGCAGCGGGTTCGGTCAAGCCGTTCGACGCGCGTATTCACGAACTGCGCGGCCATCAAGGCCAGATCGACGCGGCCGCGGCTTACCGTTCGCTGTTGCAAGGCTCGGGCATCAATGTTTCGCACGCCGATTGCGACAAGGTGCAGGACCCGTACAGCCTGCGCTGCCAGCCGCAGGTAATGGGCGCGTGTCTGGACCAGATGCGTCAGGCGGCCGACCTGCTGCTGATCGAAGCCAACGCCGTCTCCGACAATCCGCTGATCTTCCCGGACACGGGCGAAGTGCTGTCGGGCGGCAATTTCCACGCTGAGCCGGTTGCATTCGCGGCAGACAATCTCGCGCTCGCCGTCGCCGAAATCGGCGCCCTGGCCGAACGCCGCATCGCGCTTCTGATCGACGCGACGCTGTCGGGCCTGCCGCCGTTCCTCGTGCGCGACGGTGGCGTGAACTCGGGCTTCATGATCGCTCACGTGACGGCCGCGGCACTCGCGTCGGAGAACAAGACGCTCGCACATCCGGCTTCGGTCGATTCGCTGCCGACCTCCGCGAACCAGGAAGACCACGTTTCGATGGCGACGTTCGCTGCGCGCAAGCTCGGTGACATCGCGGAAAACGTCGCGAACATCCTGTCGATCGAGTTGCTCGCCGCGGCGCAAGGCGTCGATCTGCGCGCGCCGCACAAGACCAGCCCGAGCCTGCAGAAAGTGATGGACGCGGTGCGCAAGGACGTTGCGCATTACGAGCTCGATCACTATTTCGCACCGGATATCGCGGCCGTCACGCGTCTCGTGCAGAACGGCACGATCGCAAAGCTGAGCCCGTTCTCGTTCGCGTCCGAGCAGTAAGCTCGAACACCCCGTTTCAGGCACACCAACAAACCCATGAACGCACCGGCCTATCAGGGCATCAAGGACTTCATCCTCGGCCGCATCCACGCGGGCGAATGGGCTGAAGGCGACCAGGTGCCCTCCGAAAACGAGCTCGCCCGCGAATTCAACGTCGCGCGCATGACGGTCAACCGTGCGTTGCGCGAGCTGACCTCGGAGCAGGTCCTCACACGTGTGCAGGGCTCGGGCACCTTCGTAGCCCGGCCTAAGTACGAATCGACGCTGGTGGCGATCCGCAGTATCTCCGACGAAATCGTCGCGCGCGGTCATCGCTATCAGGCGAAGGTGCTGCACATCGGCGCGAGCATCGCCGACGAGGCGCTCGCAGAAGAAATGCAGGTGAGCGCGGGCAGTCCGGTGTTTCATTCGCGCGTGCTGCATTTCGAAAACGATGAGCCGGTGCAACTCGAAGAGCGCTGGGTCAACCCGGCGGTCGCGCCCGAGTACGCGTTGCAGGACTTCACGAACACCACGCCGAACCAGTATCTGGTGCGCGTCGCGCCGCTGCAGCGCGTCGAGTACCGCATCGAAGCGTTGGCCGCGGATGCGGATACACGCGCGCTGCTGATGATGGATGAACTCGAACCGTGCCTCGTGCTGCACCGGCGCACGTGGTCGCAGAGCCAGGTCGCTTCGGTCGCCAATCTCTGGCATCCCGGCAGCCGCTATCGTTTCACCGGACATTTCTGATTTCGCTGCATTTTTTCGACTCGTTTTCCGACCTATTTTCCTGAATTTTTTTCACGCATTCCGAGGGCCACCATGAACAACCCGAAACACATCGACCCGCGTCTGGACCCGACTCGCACGATCCGCGCACCGCGCGGCGCGGAAAAGACCTGCAAGACCTGGATCGCGGAAGCCGCGTACCGGATGATCCAGAACAATCTGGACCCGGAAGTCGCCGAGCATCCGCACGCACTGGTGGTGTACGGCGGCATTGGCCGTGCCGCGCGTAACTGGGATTGCTTCGATCAGATCCTGACTTCGCTGAAGGACCTGAACGAAGACGAGACGCTGCTGATTCAATCGGGCAAGCCGGTCGGCGTGTTCAGGACGCATGCGGACGCACCGCGCGTGCTGCTGGCGAATTCGAATCTGGTGCCGCATTGGGCGACGTGGGAACACTTCCACGAACTCGATCGCAAGGGCCTGATGATGTACGGGCAGATGACCGCGGGCAGCTGGATCTACATCGGCAGCCAGGGCATCGTGCAGGGCACCTACGAGACGTTCTTCTCGGTGGCGAACCAGCATTTCAATGGCGATCCGTCGGGCCGCTGGATTCTGACGGGCGGCCTGGGCGGCATGGGCGGCGCACAACCGCTGGCTGCAACCATGGCCGGCTTCTCGATGATCGCGGTGGAGTGCGACGAGACGCGTATCGACTTCCGTCTGAAGACGCGTTACGTCGACAAGAAAGCGGCGACGCTCGACGAAGCGCTCGCCATGCTCGATGAAGCGAAGAAAGCAGGCAAGCCGGTGTCGATCGGCCTGCTCGGCAACGCAGCGGACGTGTTCGCTGAATGCGTGACGCGCGGCATCACGCCGGATTGCGTGACCGATCAGACCAGCGCGCACGATCCGATTCACGGCTACCTGCCGCAAGGCTGGAATGTCGAAGACTGGCGCGAGCGTCAGAAGACGGTACCGGACAGCATCGTGCTGC
The DNA here is from genome assembly GCF_003368325.1 of Paraburkholderia caffeinilytica. NCBI lineage: Bacteria > Pseudomonadati > Pseudomonadota > Betaproteobacteria > Burkholderiales > Burkholderiaceae > Paraburkholderia > Paraburkholderia caffeinilytica. The sequence continues at coordinate 3,485,218 of NZ_CP031467.1, forward strand.
CCGCCAAGCAGTCGATGGCCAAGCAGGTTCAGGCGATGCTGACGCTGCAGGAGCGTGGCGCCGCGACGCTCGACTACGGCAACAACATTCGTCAGATGGCGTTGGAAATGGGCGTCGAAAACGCGTTCGATTTCCCGGGTTTCGTGCCGGCGTATATCCGTCCGTTGTTCTGCGAAGGCAAGGGTCCGTTCCGCTGGGTCGCGCTCTCGGGCGACCCGGAAGACATCTACAAGACCGATGCGAAGGTCAAGGAACTGATTCCCGACGATCCGCATCTGCACAACTGGCTCGACATGGCGCGCGAACGCATTGCGTTCCAGGGTCTGCCGGCGCGGATCTGCTGGGTCGGCGTGAAGGATCGTTACCGTCTGGGCCAGGCGTTCAACGAAATGGTCCGCAACGGCGAGCTGAAAGCGCCGATCGTGATCGGCCGCGATCACCTCGATACCGGTTCGGTCGCCAGCCCGAATCGCGAAACCGAATCGATGAAAGACGGCTCGGACGCAGTCAGCGACTGGCCGTTGCTCAATGCACTGCTGAACACGGCAGGCGGCGCGTCGTGGGTCTCGCTGCATCATGGCGGCGGGGTCGGCATGGGCTTCAGCCAGCACTCGGGCGTCGTGATCGTCGCCGACGGCACGGATGCCGCGAAAGAGCGCCTCGGCCGCGTGCTGTTCAACGATCCGGCGACCGGTGTGATGCGTCACGCGGATGCAGGCTATGAACTCGCGCAGGAAACGGCGCGCGAGGCGGGCCTGAATCTGCCGATGCTGGGCCGTTGATCGTGGCGCATCAGCGCTCGCCAGCCGGCAGCAAGGCAAGCACGACGCTCATTCGCGGCGCCGACCTCGTGGCGGCGCCGTGGAAGAACGGTGGCGGCGTCACGCGCGAGGTGGGGGCGTTCCCCGAAGGTGCGGGGCTTGACGCATTCACGTGGCGCGTGAGCATCGCCGACGTGGCGCAAGCGGGGCCGTTCTCGCGTTTCGCGGGTATCGATCGCACGCTGGTGTTGTTGTCGGGCGCGGGCATGTTGCTCGACGAAACAGACGACACCGGCGCGCACGCCGTGAAGACGCATGCGTTGACTCAGCCGCTCGATATCGCGCGGTTTGCGGGCGAAGCGCGAATCGACGCACGCCTCGTCGACGGCGCCACGCGCGACTTCAACCTGATGGTCCGCCGTGGCGCGGCGGAGGGCGAAACAGAAGTGTGGCGCGGCGACTCACAACACACTTTGTCTGCCGACGTCGTGCTGTTGTTCTGCGCAAGCGGTTCGGTTTCGGTCACGCTCGGCGGCGAGGTTCAAGCGCGCGTGCTTGAAGCCGACGACACACTGCGCATCGATACGCCGAATGCGCTGTCGTGCGCAGTGAAGGGCGCGGGCGCAGTGCTCGCGATCCGTATTCGCCATACGTGACGACGGCAACAATGACGACGATTCGCGTGCGCGCTTGAGTCCTGATAACGGCTTGGTAAAGGCCCGCTAAAGGCCCCACAAATGCCAGGCAAAGCGCGCCGCGAATCACCACAGACACGCAACGAGCTGCAAAGAGCACGCGATGAAGCAAACCGTCTGGCATCACCTGAAACTCTGCCCCGAGGGCGATCCCCAGCACACGCTGCCCGATGCCGCGATTGCCGTTGAAAACGGCAAGATCGCGTGGCTCGGCGCAGCTTCCGAATTACCCGCCAGCTATGCCGCGTGGCCGCGCGAAGATCTGCAGGGCGCGTGGGTGACGCCGGGTCTCGTCGATTGCCATACCCATCTGGTGTACGGCGGCCAGCGCGCGGATGAATTCGCGCAGCGTCTCGCGGGCGTCAGCTATGAAGAAATCGCGCGGCAGGGCGGCGGCATCGTCTCGACAGTGCGCGCCACGCGAGCCGCTGACGAAGATTCGCTGTTCCGTCAATCGGCCGCGCGCCTCGAAGCGCTGCTCGCCGAAGGCGTGACGGCGATCGAAATCAAATCCGGCTATGGCCTCGATCTCGCCAGCGAACGCAAGATGCTGCGCGTCGCGCGCCGGTTGGGCGAACGCTATCCGGTGACGGTCTATACGACGTTTCTCGGTGCGCACGCCTTGCCACCTGAATTCGCGGGAAGGGCCGATGCGTATATCGACGAAGTCTGCGACACGATGCTGCCCGCGCTCGCCGACGAAGGACTGATCGACGCCGTCGACGTGTTCTGCGAACGCATCGGTTTTTCTCTGGAACAAAGCGAGCGCGTGTTCAACGCAGCGGAGCGTCATGCACTGCCGGTGAAAATGCACGCCGAGCAGTTGTCGAACGGCGGCGGCACGGCATTGGCCGCGCGTCACCATGCGCTATCCGCCGATCACCTCGAATTTCTCGACGAAGCCGGCGTCGCCGCGATGAAAGCGTCCGGCACCGTTGCCGTGCTGCTGCCCGGCGCGTACTACTTCATCCGCGAGACGCAGTTGCCGCCGCTGGACCTGCTGCGGCGCTATCAGGTGCCGATCGCGATTTCCACCGACAGCAATCCCGGCACGTCGCCCACCACTTCGCTGTTGCTGATGATGAACATGGCAACCACCTTGTTCCGCATGACCGTGCCCGAAGTGCTGCAAGGCGTGACCACGCATGCGGCGCGCGCGCTCGGCAAGGCGGACCGGCATGGCTCGCTGGCGGCCGGACGCGCGGCGGACTTCGCGGTGTGGTCGGTGGAAACGCTTGCCGAGCTGGCTTACTGGATTGGGCGTCCGTTGTGCGCGCGAGTCGTGCGCGCGGGCGAGACGGTTTATACGCGGCGTGATTTGAGCTAGGGCCTGAGAGATGATGCAATCAAAACAATCGCTATTCGCCGATCACGCCTATCTGCCCGACGGCTGGCGCCGCAATGTGCTGCTGGAATGGGACGCGAACGGCACGCTGACAGCGGTCACGCCCGATACGGCGGCGTTTCCTGACGGCGCGCAAAAAGCCGCCGGTCCCGTGTTGCCTGGCATGCCGAATCTTCACTCGCATGCATTTCAACGTGCGATGGCCGGCCTCACCGAGTACCGGGCGAACGCCACCGATAACTTCTGGAGCTGGCGCGATCTGATGTACCGCTTCGCTGCGCGGATCACGCCGGAAGGGCTTGCTGCCGTCGCGCAGTGGCTGTACATCGAGATGTTGAAGGCGGGCTACACGTCGGTCTGTGAATTCCATTACGTGCATCACGCGCCGGATGGCAGCCGCTATTCGAATCAGGCGGAACTGGCGCAGCGCGTGGTCGATGCGGCGTCGGCGAGCGGCATCGGCATGACGATGCTGCCCGTGCTGTATCAGTACAGCGGTTTCGGATCGCGCGCGCCGCGTGAGGATCAGCGGCGCTTCATCAACACGCCGGAGAGTCTGCTCGAGCTGCTCGCTACGGTGCGCGCCGCGCGTCCCGAGAGCGCCGCGTTGCGCTATGGCGTGGCGCCGCATTCGCTGCGCGCGGTATCGGCCGATTCGCTGCATGCACTGCTGAATGGCATCGATAACAGCGCGCCGGTTCACATCCATATCGCTGAGCAAACCGCCGAAGTCGACGCCTGCCTCGAAACCGAAGGCGCGCGCCCGGTGCAATGGCTGCTCGATCGATTCGATGTCGACAGCCGCTGGTGCCTCGTGCACGCCACGCATGTCGATGCGAACGAAACGCTGGCGCTTGCGAAAAGCGGCGCGGTCGCGGGTTTGTGTTTGACCACCGAAGCGAATCTCGGCGACGGCATTTTTCCGGCGCACGAGTATCTCGACGCGCAAGGACGAATCGGTGTGGGCTCGGATAGTCATATCGGCGTCGACTGGCGAGCGGAATTGCGTTTGCTCGAATACGGCCAGCGCCTGACACGCCGTCAGCGTAATGTGCTGGCATCGGCGCAGGCAACGCACGTGGCCGACCGTCTGTTCGACGCCGCGCTCGAAGGCGGCGCGCATGCCACCGGCCGTGCGGTGGGGGCATTGCAAGCGGGCCGTCGTGCCGACTGGCTGGTGCTCGACGCAGATCATTCGAGCATTGCCGGACACGCACCGGACGCGTGGCTCTCGGGCGTTGTATTCTGCGAACATGGCGAGACGCCGATTCGCGACGTCTATGCGGGCGGCGACAAGGTCGTCGACAACCGCCGCCATCGCGATGAAGAGGGTGCTTACGCGCGTTATCGCGAGGCGCTTACCGATTTGCTCAAGTAAACTGTCGACGCCACGTGCTGAGGCAAACTGCTTGCGCCGATGGCTGAACACGCTGAGCGTTCAACCTTAACCGATCTCATCGACCCCATCGACCCCGGACTGACATGACTGCCTCGTCTACTGCCACAACTCCGCCGGTTCTATCGCTGCATCAGGGAAGCCTGCCGTTGCTGATTTCGATCCCGCATCTGGGCACGCAAATCCCGGCCGATATCGCCGCAACGATGACGCCGGTCGCGCAGCGCACCGACGACTGCGACTGGCATCTCGACCGTCTCTACGCGTTTGCGAAACGCATGGGCGCGTCGATCCTGTCGCCGACCTACGCGCGTTATGTGATCGACCTGAACCGTCCGCCCGACGGCGCGAATCTGTATCCGGGACAGGACACCACCGGCCTGCTGCCGGTCGATACCTTCGACAAGGAACCCTTGTACCTCGACGGCCATCTGCCGACCGACGCCGAAGTCGCACGCCGGCGCGATGCTTACTGGAAGCCCTACCACGAAGCGCTGACGGGCGAACTGGCCGCGCTGAAGGCGAAACACGGCAAGGTGCTGTTGTGGGAAGCGCATTCGATTCGCTCGCACGTGCCGCGTTTTTTCGAGGGACGTCTGCCGGATTTCAACTTCGGCACCTCGAACGGCGCCAGCGCGGTGGCTGGATTGGGCGAGGAATTGGCCGCCGTGGTCGAACGGCATGGCGGGTATTCCGCTGTCGCCAATGGGCGGTTCAAGGGCGGGTATATCACGCGGCAGTACGGGCAGCCGTCGCAGGGTGTGCATGCGGTACAGCTCGAGTTGTCGCAGATTACGTATATGGAAGAGCAGATGCCGTATGCGTATGACGACGCGTTGGCCTTGAAGGTCGAGCCCTTGCTGGAGAAACTGATGACGACGGCGCTGGAGCGCGTCAAAACGGCTTGACGGCGGCGGCTTGACGGCGGCGGCTCGACGACAGCAGTTCGACAGCGGCGGCCTGGCGTCGCTGCTGTCCAAGGTATCCCTTTCATTTTCTCCACGCGGCTCGCCACGCATCGCATTTAGCGCGGCCGGGACCGCGTCGGCTGACACCGCAAAGGTGTAACAGCATGTGTCCGTGATTGCATGCTGCGGTTTTCGCGCCGAACGTATAGAGCGTCGCAGGATGGTTAAAGGATGAACCGCGAGGTTGTCGACTCGCGGGGTGTTGGCCTGCGTTTCGTCGGCACGGAGCGGCCACAAAAAAGCCCCGCTTCTGGCGGGGCTTTCCGATGCGCGCCGTATCGGGCGCTGCATGACGATCAGTGGCAGCGGCGTTCCCAGTGATGGTGGACGCGCACCTTGTGGCATACGGGGTGATGATGCTCATAAGCCTGAGCGGGAGCGATCGCGCTTAGTGCGGCGACGGTTGCTGCGACGGCGAGGACAATTTTCTTCATTACAAAATCCTTAAATCATGGTGGTGGTGCTCACGCTGCGGCACCTGGCGTGCCACAACGGTTCGAAAGAATGCCACACATCGCGCGCATAGCGAAGGAACGCTGAGCGAATGCACGGGTCAACTCAGAACGCCGAGCTTCGTGGCGTTTTATCCCCTGGCGGCAACGCGCCGTAGCGTGTCATTGCGCAACTTCGACAGTCGCGGGATGCGCATAGGCATTGCGCCCCATGGGCTGAAGCGGCTACCCTTTCAGAACGATGACGTGTGAGAGCGCGTCGTCCCTACATCGGGCAAAAAGATGGAAGACCCAGCGATGGAAGATTCCGACGAATTGCTACTCCCGGTCTGGCGAGCGAACCTGGTGCTGCTGACCCGGGAGGTCGGCGCGGCGACGCGTCTCGCGCGCATGATGACCTTTTCCGCCAGCTACCTGAAATTGATACTGTCCGGCCAGCGCGAATTCAGCGAGGAGTTCGTGCGCGGTATCGAGGCGGTCACCGGCTTGCCGCATGGCTGGATGAACGCGTCGCATACCGAGCAGGACATACCGGCCAATGCGCGCGAAGCGATCGACAACGAACAGCCGCTTGCGCGTTTTCGCGGCACGGCGCATCCGGTGCGCAAGAAAACGGTGTTGCGGCCACCCGAGCCGATTTTCGGCCAGGCGAGTCCGGCCAAGCGCGTGGAAGAAGAGACGCTCGACGCCGAAGCGCATCGGCGTCAGGCCCACTTCCGCAAAGTTCGCGATCTGGCGATACAGGATGTGCGGCGTTTCGAGCGGCATTTGAGCCATACGCCGGTGGACCTTGCGTCAATGCGATCGAAAGTGGAGGACGTGATCGCCGCCGCCGATCTCGACGACCCGATTCAGGCCGACCTGGCCGGCCGGCTCGAGCAGATCGAAAAGCATCGGCATTTGCTGCTCAGGCATGTGGAGCGCTTGCAGGCTTTGCTCGGGCAAATCGGGGGAACGGATTGATGCCCGCAACTGGGCGTCGTCGCTGCATGCAGACCTGAACCGGCCGGTCGTCCGGCCGCGGCTTAACGCCTGCGGCGCGCGTTGCCGAGGGCGACGCGGTAATGCAGCACGTCCATGTCCCAACTGCCGATCAGCCAGCCGTAGAGGTCGTCGGCGGCATCGATGGCGGCGGCGCGCGCCGGGGCGCTCAAGGCGGCGTGAAAGCCGCGGTCGACGGTGTCGTCCAGCATGTTCATCGTCTGTGCTCCTTTGGGCGTTCAGTGAAGGCACCCGCGCCGGAACGGGCAAAACCGCGCCGGCCGCCGATGTGCTAAAACGACGATACGGACTCAGCCGAGGTGCATCTTGGGGAAAATTGCCGTCACTTTGCAGCAGGCGCTCGCGCAGCGCGCACGGGAAGGCACGCGCGGCAGCACAAGCGCGCGTCCGCTGGCCCAGGAGGGGGGCTGGGACGTCGCGGACATCCTCTGCACCTTCGGCCCGCGCGACCAGCCGTTCGAAGAGCGCCACGCGGGTGTGTGCATCGCGATGGTGGTCGCCGGTTCGTTCGGCTACCGGAGCGCGACGGGACGTGCGTTGCTCACCCCCGGCGCGCTGCTGCTCGGCAACACGGGTGACTGTTTCGAATGTGGCCATCGGCATGCGGCGGGCGATCGCTGCCTTGCCTTCCGCTATGCGCCGGCTTACTTCGAGCGGCTCGCCGCGGACGCAGGCATCGCGAGCGGCGATCTGAACTTCAGGCGCGCGCGCATTCCGTCGTTACCGGTGTTGTCGCCGCTGATCGCGCGGGCCTGTGCCGGCGCCCTGGACGCGGGCGGCGCGGTGTGGGGCGAACTCGCGGTCGAACTGGCGGTCTCGACGCTCAAGGCGGCGGGCGCGTTGACGCGTGCGGAACCGCCCGCAAGCGCCGCGGCCTGGTCGCGCGTCGCACAGACGGTGCGCCTGATCGACGACACGCCAGGCGCGCCGCATACGCTCACGAGCCTCGCGGCCGCGGCGGGCCTGAGCGAGTTCTACTTTCTGCGCACGTTCCAGCGCGTGACAGGCGTGACGCCGCATCAATACGTGTTGCGGGCACGCTTGCGAGCGGCGGCGCTGCGTCTTCGCGAGGACAGCGCGAAGATCGTCGATATCGCGCTCGATTGCGGCTTCAACGATCTGTCGAATTTCAATCACGCGTTTCGCGCGGAGTTTGCGTCGAGTCCGCGTGGGTGGCGCGCGAGGGGCAGGGCGCGTCGCGCATGACGCGGCATGGGATGTTCATGAAGCTGGCCGTCACGTGGGCGCTGGTCGTGTGCGCAGTCGTCGCGCAGGCTGAGGGGCGGGCCGCGAGCGCTCCGAGTGCTTCCAACGCTGCCAGCGAACCTAACGCCGCCAATACCACCAACGCCTCTCGCGGTTCCAGCCCCTCGAGCGCAGCCGGCGCCTCCGATACCCCCAACGACGACCGCTCCCCCTCGACGATGGAGCGCGACGTCCACCTCTTCGTGATCCAGAAAGACGGCTCCGTCGAAGAGCAGGACGACACGGTCCTGCGGGCCAACACGACGAGCGGCGTCGACGATATCGCACAACGTTACGTGTGGTTCAACAAAGACATCGAGCAACTGCAATTGCTGGCGGCGGAAACGATCGACCCGAACGGCGTTGCGCATCCGGTCGGCCCCGAGGCGATTCGCGACGTGCAGGAACCCCGCTCGGCGGGCGCACCGAGTTTCGAAGACGGGGTGTTGCGCACGGTGATCTTTCCGGGTGTCGAACCTGGCTCGCGCTTGCATCTGGCGTTTCGCAAGACACGCACGAAGCCCCTGCAGGCCGGCACGTTCGCGTATCTGGTCGAACCGACGCGCGAGCCTGTCGAGATGCAGCGCCTGATCTTCGACCTGCCCGCCGACGTGCCGCTTTATGCCGATGCGCGCGGCTACGTCGCGCTGCCGCCGGTCACGGCAAACGGCCGCACCCGCTACACATTCGATTACCAGCACGGCACATATGCACCGCTCGAAGCGGGCGCGGTGGGCTATGCGAACTGGGGTGACCGGCTGATGGTATCGACGGTGCCGGACTTCGCGAGTTTCGCCGCGCGTTATCGCGGTCCTGCCGCCGACGCGACGATGAGCGACCCGGCGATCGTTCAACTCGCGCAGAGCCTGACAGGCGAGGCGAGCGGCTCGCGTGCGAAGGCGCAGATCCTGTACGACTGGATGCGCCTGAACATTCGCTACGTTGCACTGTTTCTCGGCGAGACGGCGGCGATCCCGCATAAGGCGATCGACATCCTGCACAACCGCTATGGCGACTGCAAGGATCACGTCGCGTTGTACAGCGCGCTTCTCGCCGCGGTCGGCATCCACCGCGCGGCCGTGCTGCTCAATCTCGGGCCGTACTACAGTTTGCCGGACGTGCCCGGCTACGGCGAAAGCGCGATCAATCATGCAATCATCTGGATTCCTGATCTATCGCTATTTGCCGACACCACGGCAGGCGGCATGAGTTTTGGCTATTTGCCGCCGAGCGTGATGGACCGGCCCGTCTTGCTGGTCGACGAGGGCGTGCTGGCCCGCACGCCGGCCACCCAGTTGCGCGAGCGCGCGGCGCGCCTGCAGATCGACGTCGACGAGAGCGGGGCGGCGAACTACGCCTATCGCGTGGAAGACGCCGGCTATACCGCCGAGCTCGAACGCAACATGTTTCGACGGGCAACGCGGCAGCGCACGCAACAGATCGCGGCGAATCGCCTGTTGCTGACGGGCCTGCATGGCACAGCGCAGCTGCACCCGGGCGATCTGACGTCGACCGACGGACCTTTTTCCACGTCGATGCAGGGACGGGTGGCGCACTTCGTCTGGACCGACGGTACGACCGCCGTGCCGGCCCTGACGAGCTTGTCCGGCGGAATGGCCGGGCAGGTGCAGGGGTGGCTTGCGGAGCCCGCCAGAACGCAGCCGTGGGCCTGCATCGGCGGGGAATTCGACGAAACGCTGGAAATGACGCTGCCGCGATTTGCCCGCGTGACGGATGTGCCGCCGGATGCCACGGTGAAGGATCGCTTTTTCGAGTTTTCTTCTCGCTACGTGTTCGATCCCGCCGCGCGGCTCTTGCAGGTCAGGCGACGCCTGCGAGCCGCGTTTGGCCATCAGATGTGCTCGGCCGACGAATTCGCCGGCGTGAAGGACGATCTCGTCCGGATCGAGCGCGATCTCGATGCCGAGCTGGTGGTGAAGGTGGTCAAATAGGCAGGGATGGCATCGGCGGCGCCCACGGCAGCGGCGGTAAGAAAGTACCGCCACTGCCGCACGAACAGCCACAGGAACAGCGGCACCAACAACAACGCCGTCGCGGCCAAACAGAGACGCTTAAGTTCCGCTCTTGGTCACGATAGGCACCCAGGCGCCGCTCTTGACCTGATAGAGCGTGGAAGCGCCGCTCTTCAACGCCCCGGTGCCGTCGAAGGAGATCTTTCCGGTTACGCCGTCGTAATCGATCGCCTTCAGAACCGGCCGGTAAACGGTCGGCGAGGTGGATTTCGCCTGCTGCATCGCCTTGATCGCGGCCCATGCCCCGTCATAGCCAAACGGCGCGTACGACAGGATATCCACACCGAACCGCTTCTTGAACTTCGCGGAAAAGTCCTTGCCGCCCGGCAATTGGGCCAACGGCCTGCCGTATTCCCAGGCCATCGCGCCTTCGGCCGGGTCGCCGGCGAGCTTGATGAAGTCCTGGTCCATCACGCCGCCGCCACCCACCAGCTGCGCGTTCATTCCCAGTTGCTTCATCCGCTTCGCGAAGCCCGCCGCCTGCGTATCCAGACCGCCGAAGAAAATCAGATCCGCATTGGCCGCCTTGATCTTGGTGATCTGCGTGCTGAAGTCCACCGCGTGATTGTCGGTGTATTCGCGCGCCACGATGTTGCCGCCGTGCGCCTTCACCGCTTTCTCGAACTCGTCGGCCTCGCCCTGGCCGAACGCGGTGCGGTCGTCGATGATCGCAATGCGTTTGGCCTTCGTCACCTCGACGGCATAGACGCCCGCGTTGCCAGCGTTCTGCGCGTCGGTGGAAATCACCATGAAGGTGTTTGCGAAGCCGCGCCCGGTGATGATCGGGTTGGTGGCGGCCGGGTCGATCACCGGAATGCCGGCCTGCTCGTACACCTGCGACGCGGGAATCGTCGTGCCCGAATTGAAGTGGCCGACGATCACCGATACGCCCGCGTCGACCAGCTTCTGCGCGGCCTGCACGCCGACGCGCGGGTCGGCCTGGTCGTCCTCGGAGACGAGCTGGAATTGCGCGACCTTGTCGCCGATCTTGATCTTCTGCGCGTTGGCTTCCTCGATGGCAAGCCGGACACCGTTTTCCAGATCCTTCCCATAGCCGGCGTTGGCACCCGTCAGCGGCGCGGCGAAGCCGATCTTCACCGGCAGGTCGTCGGCGAAACTGGCCAGCGGCGCGATCGCGAAGGCAGCGCCAACGAACAGTGCAAGCGGTTTCAGCGTGTTTCGAAGACTCATGGTCTCTCTCTCCATCGACAGTTTCAGGTGTGAAAGCGGTAAGGCGGTAACGCTGGATCGACGCGCCATGGCATTCACATGCCGGTCAATCTGGCGCGAATATAGAAAGCCAATTTGCGACCGTCTTGGCAGTTCGCGGCGCTTTGAATGAGGATTTCGGCATAACCTGCGCAGCGCTTGGGCTGGCGGCCTGTCAGCGGCGGCGCGTGGGTGCGGATTGCGGCATATGCTTAAGAAGAAGGACGACCGCTGTCCGCTGAAGAAGCGAAGGGGATAGGGTTGGGAGAGGGCGCCGGAGAAACCGGCGCGAGCGCGCCGGCCTTACTATCGCGGCGCAGCCGCGAAACACACTTGCGCGGGCTTGCCGCGAAAAACGACAGAAGCGAAAGAACGGCCGAAGCCGAGTCGACAGCGGGCTAGAACGACACCTTCAACGCTCGCCTTGCTGGCGCAGCAACTCTTCACGCAGACGCAGGAGGGGCGCCTTGGTTTCCTCGTCGGCCCAGGTGTCGAGATCGTCGATTGCGCGCTGGCAGCCGTCGAGCACCAGGTCGAGGTCCACCGGCACGCCGTTGTTCAGCGCGAATTCGATGGTTTCGGCGAACTGCTCGCACTCGTCCTCGCCGTACGAAATGTCGAGGTTGTCGGCGATGATTTCGGCGATGTTGCTGCGCGCCTTGTCGTCGGGCGTCACCATGTCGACGATGCCGCGCGCCACCGCCGGCGAATAGTAAAGCGCGATGTCGAGCCACTGTGCGGGATCGAAGTCGGCCTGGTCGAACTGGTGCTCGAAGTACTCGATCGCTTCCTGCTCGTGCGCTTCGTCCGCGTCGACACTGATGCACAACTGCTCAAAAAATTCTTCCCGCTCGCTGCGGATATAACCGTCCATCGATGCCTCGTCTGCTGAATGCCGGATGTCCGGATGCCCGGACGCCAAAAAATGCGGCGCAGGCGGCTGGCGGTCTAGGCCTGCGCGGCACGCATTATAGGACGTGCAGTTGACAAACGTGGGTCGCGTGCCGCGTATGGGTTCGCCGGCAACTGACGCGGCAGGCAGGCGTGTGCGTTGAGCTTCGCTCAGGCGCCAGGCCGCGACACGGTCTTAAGCCGTCTCCGCCACCCATGCATCGAACCATTCACGTGGTTGCGCGATATCGTTCTGCGCGGCCACCAGTTCGAGCTCATAGCGCCCGGCCTGCCACGTCGCTTTCACCACCGCGTTCACGGCGGCCAGCGTGTGTTCGAAGGCCGCGCGGATCGAATCGCCCAGCAGCGTACGTGCGACAAACACCGCGCTCGTCAGATCGCCGACGCCCACCGGCTGCCGCGCAAACGGGTAGAGCGGGCGCTGGCCCATCCACGCCTCGCGCTCGGTGACGACCAGCATGTTGAAACGGTCGGCGGGGCTGTTGCGATCGAGCAGATGTTTGACCAGCACGAGCTTCGGCCCGCGGGCGATGACCTCGCGGCACGCGGTCACGGCCTCTTCGAGCGTTTCGATCTCGCGACCCACGAGGCGCTGCAACTCGGTATGGTTCGGCGCCATCGCGTCGGCGACCTGCGGCATGGTGCGCACGAGAAACGCCTGGATGCCCGGCTCGACCTTGCAGCCGCTCGCGGCGCCCATCACCGGATCGCAGAAATACCACGCGCGCGGATTGGCGGCCTTCACGGCCTTGACGATCTCCAGCACCGCCTGCGCCTGCTCGGGCGTGCCCAGATAGCCGGACAGGACAGCGTCGCAGCGCGGCAGCATGCCGATCGCGCCGATGCCTTCGACGAGCTCCTCCATCTGCGAGGATTCGATCGCGCCACCGGTCCAATGGCCGTATTGCGTGTGGTTCGAGAACTGCACGGTATTGAGCGGCCAGACATTGACGCCGAGCCGGCGCATCGGGAAGACGGCCGCGCTGTTGCCGGCGTGCCCGAAGACGACATGTGACTGAATGCTCAGAACGTTTTTCGTCATGGTGTGGCCCGCGCAAGCGTGATGCGCGATCAATGAGAACGGAAGGATGGCCGCGGTAACGAACCGGCCCTGGCCGGGCGCCTGAAGCGGCGTGAATGTCTCAGATGGTGCAAGAAAAATGCGCGATCTGCATCGTCAGGAAACAATACATGAGTTTGTCACGCGCGAGTTGATCCGTCCCCGTGTTGTTGCGCCGAACCATCAAACGGGTGGGCGTGCGGGCGCCCGGACGAAGGGCTGTGCGAGGGCGCCGGTCCCGCGAAACCGGCGCTCAGCGACTCGTCGGTCGCCGAGGCTGTGCGCAACCGCGAATCAGGCGAGATCAGGCGAGTTCGCGATACAGCGCCAGATAGCGCTCGGCCGAGGCGCCCCAGCCGAAATCCTGGTGCATCGCGCGGCGTTGCGTGGCTTTCCACTCGGTGCGCCGGTCATAGAGCGCAAACGCGCGGCGGATCGCTGCGGCAATGCCTTTGGGCTCGAATCGTTCGAACACGAAGCCGGTGGCGAGATCGTCGGCGAGATTTTCGAGCGACGCATCCACGACCGTGTCCGCCAGACCGCCCACGCAATGCACGAGCGGCAGCGACCCATAGGCCAGCGCATACAGTTGCGTGAGCCCGCAGGGCTCGAAGCGAGACGGCACCGCGATCACGTCGCTGCCCGCGACGATCGTATGCGCGAGGGTCTCGTCGAAACCCAGTTCGACCGCCACCGCTTCCGGATGCGTATGCGCGACCCGTTTCAAACCGTTTTCGAGCGCCGGGTCGCCGGTGCCGAACACCACCAGCTGGCCGCCGCGCCTGACGATTTCCGGGGCCGCCTCGAGCAGCAGGTCAAGGCCCTTCTGCTCGGTCAGCCGGCTCACCACGCCGAATAGCAACGCATCGCTTCTCTGCGCGAGGCCGAAGCGCTTCTGCAGCGCTTCCTTGCAGGCCAGTTTGCCCGCCAGACGGGTCGCGGTGTAGTGATCTTCGAGCAACGCGTCGGTGGCGGGATTCCATACCGAGTAGTCGACGCCGTTCAGGATGCCGCTCAGATCGTGCGAGCGATGGCGCAGCAATCCGTCTAGCCCGCCACCCTGTGCCAGTGTCTGGATTTCGCGGGCGTAGGTTGGGCTGACGGTGGTGATGCGGTCGCTGTAGTAGAGCCCTGCCTTGAGAAACGACAACTGCCCATAGAATTCGATGCCGCGCATGCTGAAGAAGTCGTCCGGCAGCGCCAGCTGGCCGAATTGATGCGCCGGAAAAACACCCTGATACGCGAGGTTGTGCACCGTGAAGACGCTGCGCGCGAACGAGCGGCCGTGCTGCCGTTCAGCCGCCTTCAGATAGGCGGGCGCGAGTCCGGCATGCCAGTCGTGCGCGTGGACGATCTGCGGCGCCCACGCCGGGTCGAGGTGCTGCGCCAGCTGGGCGGCGACCCAGCCGAGCAGGGCGAAGCGTTGCGCGTTGTCGCCGTACGGCACGTGTTCGTCGTTCAGATACGGGTTGCCGGGCCGGTCGTACAGCGTGCCGGCGCGGATCACATAGACGATCAGGCCGTTCGACGGCAACGTGCCCTGTTCGAGCGCGACGCCCGGCGAGTCGAAACGGCGGCCCAGTTGCGCCACCGGCCGCAAGTCCGTCAAACCGGCGACGACCGCCGGAAAGCCGGGCAGCAGCACCCGCACATCGGCGCCCCGCTCGATCAGCGCGGGCGGCAACGCGCCCGCGACGTCGGCGAGACCGCCCGTTTTGAGGAGGGGATACAGCTCGCTTGCGACGTGCAGGGCGCGAATCGTCATAGGCTCGGTCTCGTTCCTGTTGGTGCGGATTTGGCGTCAGGTTCACGGTGTGCGGCAAGACGGGCGGGCGGCTGCGTCAGCCCGTTCGTCTCGCCGTCCCGCCGCCGATCACGTCCCTTTCTGCCGCAGCGCCTCGGGCGTGACCAGCACGACGCCGTCATCGGTGCGATAGAAGCGTTCGGCGTCGGCCGCCGGATCTTCGCCGATCACCGTGCCGTCCGGAATGGCGCAGCCGCGGTCAATCACCACTTTCTGCAGGCGGCAGCTCGCGCCGACGGTGACCTGCGGCAACAAGACTGCCTCATTGATATTACAGAACGAACTCACTTTGACGTTCGACGACAACACCGAACGCGAAATCTGCGAGCCCGAAATCACACAGCCGCCGCACACGATCAGATTATTGCCGGTGCCTTGCAGGCCTTTCATGTCGCGGACGAACTTGGCGGGCGGCAACTGCTCCTGATACGTCCAGATCGGCCAGTTGCGGTCGTACAGGTCGAGCGTCGGGATGGTGGAGGCGAGGTCGAGGTTGGCCGCCCAATAGGCGTCGATCGTGCCGACGTCGCGCCAGTAAGGCTCCACGCTCGGGTCCGACGACACGCACGACATGCTGAACGGATGCGCGATCGCCGAGCCTTGTGTGACGACGCGCGGCAGGATGTCCTTGCCGAAGTCGTGATCGGTATCGGCGCTGGAGATGTTCTCTTCGAGCAGCGAATACAGGTAATCGGCGCTGAACACGTAGATGCCCATGCTGGCGAGCGCCGAATCCGGGCGGCCCGGCATGGCGGGCGGATCGGCGGGTTTCTCGACGAAACCGGTCACGCGCCGGTTTTCATCGACGGCCATCACGCCGAAGGCCACGGCGTCCATGCGCGGCACTTCGATGCAGCCGACCGTGCAATCCGCGCCGCTTTCCGCGTGATCCGCGATCATGCGCGTGTAGTCCATCTTGTAGATGTGGTCGCCCGCCAGCACCACCACGTATTTCGGCCGGATCGAGCGGATGATGTCGAGATTCTGGAACACGGCGTCCGCGGTGCCGCGGTACCAGTGGGCGCCTTCCACACGCTGCTGCGCCGGCCACAGATCGATGAATTCGCCGAATTCGCCGCGCAGAAAGCCCCAGCCGCGCTGCAGGTGGCGCAATAGCGAGTGCGCCTTGTATTGCGTGACCACCGCGATGCGGCGGATGCCGGAGTTCAGGCAATTGGAGAGCGCGAAGTCGATGATCCGATACTTGCCGCCGAAGTGCACCGCCGGTTTGACGCGCTTGTTGGTGAGCGGCCCGAGCCGCGTGCCCCGTCCGCCCGCGAGGACGATGGCGAGGGTGGTGCGTTGCAGATCGTTCAGCCGTGCCGGAGTTTCCATTTGTGTCTCCTTTGTTGACCGGAGCTGGCGCTTCAGCGTCGGCCAGAGTTGGTGCTTACTCTGGTCCCATGCGAAGCACTTGCTCCAGTCCCATGCAAGATAGTTGCTGATTGGTATACCCCGGATGGTCTTGTGCTTTCGATCCGCACTATTGATTCGTGCTGCCAGGCGGCTTTTGTCGTCGCGAGCCCGTCTGCTAGTTCTAGCACCGATTTGCCGCGGGCGAATAGTGTGAATTGTGCGGATGCCGCTTGCTCAGCCGCCTTGCGAACGATCGACCCTTGCAGCGGACGCATCCGTGCGCCACGACACACAGGGCGTCAGGCGAACTGCCGCAATATGCGTGCCACACCGCCCGGCGCCGCCATGGGCCTGCGCGGCCGGCAGCAGAGTCCGGCGGCGCATCGTAGAATCGTCCGCTCCGAACGGGGTGCAGGCGTTGGCTTGCCGGCGCCCGCGGCCTGAGTGCTTCACGCTGATTTCCCTTTGCACGAAACGATCGATGAATTGTCGCCGCCTGTCTTTGTTCGCCATCTTGAGCGCCTGCGCGCTGGCCGTTGCGACCGGTGCTTCCGCCGCCACGCCGGTCGGCGCGGCCGTGGCGGGTAGTTCGGTTGGTTCGGGTCTTTCGGGTCTTGCCGCCAGCCAGCCCGGTTCCGGGGCCGCCGGCAGCGCGCCGGCGGCAGCCGTCGACAACGGCGGTCCGGCGTACGGCCCCGAGTTGCAGGGCTTCAACTATCCGGCGCCTGTCGAGCAATACGACTTCACTTCACAAGGCGTGGCGCTGCACATGGCGTACATGGATATCAAGCCGGAGCACGCGAACGGCCGCACGGCCGTATTGCTGCACGGCAAGAACTTCTGTGCGGCGACGTGGGATGCGACCATTCATCGTCTGAGCGACGCCGGCTATCGGGTGATCGCGCCGGATCAGATCGGTTTTTGTAAATCGAGCAAGCCGGAGCACTATCAGTACAGCTTTCAGCAACTGGCGCGCAACACGCATGCGCTGCTCGAATCGCTCGGCGTGACCGATGCGACAGTCATCGGCCATTCGACCGGCGGGATGCTCGCGATACGCTATGCGCTGATGTATCCGCATGAAACGCAGCAACTGGTGCTGGTCAATCCGATTGGACTCGAGGACTGGAAGGCGAAGGGGGTGCCGTCGCTATCGGTCGACCAATGGTATGAGCGCGAGCTGAAGACGACGGCGGACGGCATTCGCCGCTACGAACAGGCGACTTATTACGCGGGCCCGTGGCGCGCCGACTATGAGCCGTGGGTGCAGATGCTGGCGGGGATGTACCGCGGCCCGGGCAAGCAGATCGTGGCGTGGAATTCCGCGTTGCTGTACGACATGATCTACACGCAGCCGGTCGTGTACGAGCTGGGCCACCTGAGCATGCCCACGCTGCTGCTGATCGGCCAGAAGGACACGACCGCGATCGGCAAGGACGCGGCGCCGCCCGAGGTGCGCGCGAAAATCGGCCACTACCCCGAACTGGGCAGGGCCGCCGCGAAGGCAATTCCACACGCGACGCTCGTCGAATTCGCCGACTTGGGGCATGCGCCGCAGATGCAGGATCCGCAGGCGTTTCATCGGGCGCTGCTCGATGGCCTGGCGGCGGTGCCGGCAAATCGGTGAGTTCTGGCGCGCGTTTGAGTCGAAGCGCTTTGGCCGAAGTCAAAACCACGACGTGGGCTTGAGTCGAAGCCTGGATTTGAGTTCGAAGTCGCACGGCCTGAACGGGACAGGCGAGGATTGCGGCGGGTGCAACTCGAGGTTCGTGTACCTTGGCCAACTAGTCGACTGGTGAAAAAAGAAGAGCGGTCCTTTGCTGAATAGAGGCCGCCCTTCTTTAGTACTGGCCGGCGTTATTGCTTGCCGGCGCCCAGCTCGTCGCGCACTTGCGCGGCGATCTCGAACGAACGCAGCCGTGCTTTGTGATCGTAGATTTGCGCGGTCAGCATCAATTCATTCGCGCCGGTCTGATCGATGACCGACAGCAGTCCTTCGCGAACCGTATCCCGATCGCCGATCACGGAGCAGGCGAGTGAATGCGCGACGCCGTTCAACTCCATCTCCGACGCTTCGATCCGTTCGACCGGCGGTTGCAGTTGACCAGGCGTGCCGCGCCGCAGGTTGACGAACTGCTGCTGCAGCGAGGTGAACAGACGCCGCGCTTCGTCGTTGCTATCGGCGGCGAAGAGATTGACGCCGACCATGGCGTACGGCTTATCGAGTGTCGCCGACGGCCGGAATTGCTCGCGATAGACCTTCAGCGCGGTGAACATGTGGTCTGGTGCAAAGTGCGACGCGAATGCGAACGGCAGACCGAGCGCCGCAGCCAGCTGCGCGCTGAACAGCGACGAGCCGAGCAACCACAGCGGCACATGCAGACCCGCGCCCGGAACGGCACGAATGCGCTGACCCGGCACGGGGTCGGCGAAATAGCGTTGCAACTCGACGACGTCGTCGGGGAACGACTCCGCGCTATTTTGCAGGTCGCGGCGCAGCGCGCGGGCGGTGCTTTGATCGGTGCCGGGCGCGCGGCCGAGGCCCAGGTCGATACGATCGGGATAGAGCGAGGCGAGGGTGCCGAACTGTTCCGCGATGACGAGCGGTGCATGGTTGGGCAGCATGACGCCGCCGGAGCCGACGCGGATTGTCTTCGTCCCACCGGCCACGTGGCCGATCACCACCGCGGTGGCCGCACTGGCGATGCCCGTCATGTTGTGGTGTTCAGCCAGCCAGAAGCGGCGGTAGTTCCAGTTTTCCGCGTGCCGGGCGAGGTCCAGTGTGTTCCTGAATGCGTCCGCGGGGGTGGCGCCTGCGGTGACCGGCGATAGGTCGAGGACCGAGAAGGGGATCATTTTCTGTTCATGTGCTGTTTCGGGCGCTTTCGCGCGATGGGGCATTGTGGCAAAGGTTCTGGTTTTCTGCTGATGGGGTGGGGATGTCCACGTTCGTGGAAGGGGGTTTGGAGTTGGTTGCCTGCTGCTGTCAACCGGATACCCTGGTGGTCGCGATCAAACGGTTTTGGGCCGGGTGAGTTTTCGAGATTCTTGATCTGACGGCTCACCGTGCCCTGTGTGACGCACAGGGCGCGGCGCGCTGGCGTTGTGTCGAAATCTGGCAAGCCGGCTCGCGGAAGCCGGGCCGTATTTCATTTGTTTTCGCCCAAAAAATTCTTTATAGCAGCGCATTTGGGGACATTCGACGTCTCCATATCGTCTGGACACGCCAGCCATTTGTAAAAATCCAGCTCTTGACTCGCGATTTTTGACCGGCACGCGGCTACTTGAAAATCAGTATCCGGCATATATTCGTCACGCCATTCATTAAACGCAAGCGCAATAACAGAACAATCCGATTTCAGCTTGTCTTTCCAGATTTTGAAATTTGCATCAAGCGCAGCTTGTTTATCCCCTTTGGTATTTTTTCTGATGCTTTCGTAAAGTTTGTTGGCCTTTGAAATTGTCTTGTTCGTGTCGATGCTGGTGCATGTCAAAAAGTCATCGCGCGTTTTCGCATTTTTCTCGCAAGTGGAGTCTGCAAATGCAGACGAAAAAGCAAAAATAAAAATAGAGGTGGCCATAATCTTAATGGCTTGCATCGTAATCTCCATTTTCGCCTTCAATCGTTCCGGCCTTGTGATTCGCGTGAACACGGCTCTTGTCGCTGCTCGTAAGCGGGTCATCTTCGACCACGGCGTAATAGATGGACATCGTTAAAGTTCCTTTCTTTATCGCAGGTGGTCTTCGTTCGACATCAATGAGTGGTGGTGCCCGCGTGCGTCGGCACGAAGCTGGTGGCATGCGCTTTGCGGTGGGGGCTATCGGCAATCATGGCACCGTTATCAAGCATGCTTCCTGTCACTGCGACCGGTTTGAAATGAGACATATCGGGTATGCCGACACCCGCAATAATCTGTGCGCGACTGCCATCCGCGTACTCGGTGCGCTCAGTCAGTGAGCCAATCGTGGCGAGGGGATATTGGGTTCCAGTCGGTGAATTTTGTGTCATGTGTCCGTCTCCTTCGCGTTTGAAAAAAGTTTTGCGAAGAGACTCACGCATCGGATCGCGAACCGCTATAGGACAAGTACGAAAAATGGAGCGCCCAGGGACGAAAAAAGCTCGCACGCGGCGACAAGAAAACCCCACCGCCATAGCCACACGGACAACAAGCACGGCGCAGCCAACTCCCTTCCCGTTACATGCAATCCCGATATACATATGGCCGATCAATATTTAACAACCGCATGTAGCGCTGCTACCTTAAACCCCTCGAACAGAGCACTGCATCCAGCCAGGAAAGCCACCGCCCCGCCGGGCAAAAACCACCCAGGGAGACACACACCGTGTCCATCGAATTCATCGGCATGATCCAGACCCGCAAGGTGTCTGAAACCCACGCTCCGCAAGGTCCGGTCATCGACATCGACTACGTGGAGCAATTCGCCCGCGCACATGAAGCCGCGGGCTTCGACCGGATCCTCGTGCCGCATCACTCGACGAGTCCCGATGCGCTCCTCACCGTCGCCCACGCGGCCAGCGTCACGAGCAAAGTGCACTTCATGCTCGCGCATCGCCCGGGCTTCGTTGCACCCACGCTCGCCGCGCGCCAACTGGCGACACTCGATCACTACTCGGGCGGCCGTCTCGCCGTGCACATCATCTCCGGTGGCGACGACGCCGAACAACGCCGCGACGGCGACTATCTGTCGCATGACGAACGCTACGCACGCACCGACGAATACCTGCACATCCTGCGCCGCATCTGGACCGAAGCGAAACCCTTCGATCACAACGGCCAGTACTACCGCTTCGAACAAGGCTTCTCCGAAGTGAAACCGCTGCAGCAACCCCATATCCCCGTGTACTTCGGCGGCGCGTCGGCGCCCGCGCTCGAAATCGCCGGACGTCATGCCGACGTCTACGCGCTCTGGGGCGAATCGAAGGCGCAAGTGCGCGAACAGGTTGCACGCGTACGGGCCGAAGCGACCAAACACGGTCGTACCGTGCGTTTCTCGGTGTCGTTCAGGCCTATTCTTGCCGCGACCGAAACCGCCGCGTGGGCGCGCGCGGAACACATCCTCGAAGAAACGAAGCGGTTGCGCGCGGCGCAGGGGCTCGGTGTCGGCGGCCCGGCGCAAAGCGAAGGCGCACGGCGGCTGCTCGCGGCATCCGGTGAATCGGATCGGGTCGATGAACGTCTGTGGACCGGTGTCGCCAAGGAAATCGGCGGACGCTCGAATTCGACCGCGCTGGTCGGCACGCCGGAACAGGTGGCCGAAACGCTCGCGGAGTATTACGCGCTCGGTGTCTCGACCTTCCTCGTGCGCGGCTTCGATCCGCTCGAAGATGCGATCGACTACGGCCGCGAACTGATTCCGGCCACTCGCGAACGGATCGCGCGCGTCGAACGCGTGGCCGCCTGACCGGAGCCACGATGACCGATCTGTCCGCCGCACTGGAAGACGCCCCGACGCCGCAAAGTGCCCCCACGCTGCCAGGCACCCCAGATACACCGCCGCTCCAGCGTCACGCGCCGCTCCGCAAATTCTGGTTCGACGACGTCCCGCCACGCGCAAGCATCGCCTCTGAGCGGCGCCATCGGCAGGAGCGGCTCGCCGTGGCGTTTCGCCTGTTCGCGCGCTATGGTTTCGACCAGGGTCTGGCCGGCCATATCACCGCGCGCGATCCGGAGTGGCCCGATCACTTCTGGGTCAATCCCTTCGGCAAGCATTTCAGCCGCATTCGCGTGTCCGATCTGCTGCTGGTGAATGCAGAAGGGGAGATCGTGGTTGGCGAGGGGCCGGTGAATCAGGCGGCGTTCGCGATACATGCGGCGATTCACGAGGCGCGCCCCGATGTGGTCGCCGCCGCCCATACGCATTCGCTCTACGGCAAGGCATGGTCGACGCTCGGCCGCACGCTGGATCCGTTGACGCAGGACTCGTGCGCGTTCTATCAGGACCACGCCTTGTTCGACGACTTCCGCGGCGTCGTGCTCGATACCGATGAAGGCGCACGCATCGCCGCGGCGCTGGGGGAGCGAAAGGCGGTGATCCTGAAGAATCACGGCATTCTCACGGCCGGTCCGAGCGTCGAGGCGGCGGCATGGTGGTATATCGCGCTCGATAACGCCTGCCATGCCCAATTGCTCGCCGAAGCCGCCGGCTCGCCACAGGCCATCCCGCACGACGTCGCCACGCTGACGCACGAGCAAGTCGGTCGCCCCGGCGGCGCGCTGTTTGCATTCCAGAGCCTGCTGGAAGGGCTGGTCGAAGCCGAGCCTGACGTCCTTACCTGAGCGCCCCATAAGATGACCCAACGTTTCGATTCGCCGGTTTCGCTCCGGCGCCGCCGGCTCGTGTCCGCGGTGCCGGCCGCGCTGTCAACCGTGCTATCAGCCTCATTACTCGGGGCGGCAGGCGCCGGCCCGTTTTCGACAGCCGCCGCAGCAGCCACGCTCGCAACAAGCGAGAAATCCGATCCACCAGTCGATCTCAGCAAAGTCCGTTTGCGCGTCGCAACCTATAAAGGCGGCGACGCAACGCTGCTGAAAACCGCGGGTCTCGCGAATACGCCGTACACGATCGACTGGTCCGAATTCCAGTCCGGCAATGCGATGGTCGAGGCGATGAACGGCGGCTCGCTCGATATCGCCTCGGGCAGCGAGATCCCACCGATCTTCGCGCGGCTGCAGAACGCGCAGGTGCGCGTGATCGCCGTCTACAAGGACGACGTCAACAATCAGGTAGTACTGGTCCCGAAAGGCTCGACGATCCGCTCGATCGCTGAACTGAAGGGCAAACGCGTCGGCTATCTGCGCGCCACCACCACGCATTACTACCTGCTGCGCATGCTCGAAGAGGCGGGGCTATCGTTCAACGATATTCAGGCCACCTCGCTCGCGCCGCGCGACGGCTTTGCCGCTTTCAACGCCGGCTCGCTCGACGCCTGGGCGATCTACGGCTACAACGTGCCGCTCGCGATCTCGCAAGCGGGCGCTCGCGTGCTGAAAAACGCCAATGGCTATCTATCCGGCAACTATCTGTACTACGGTCATCCGTCGGTGCTCGCGGATCCGCAACGGCGGGCCGCGTCCGCGGATCTGCTGGTGCGGCTGCAACGCGCCTGCGCGTGGTTCGGCCAGCATCAGGATGCCTACGCGAAGGTGTTGTCCACCGAGTTGCGGGTGCCCGAGGAGGCGATCCGCTCGTTGTATCGCAACCAGAGCCAGGCGCGCCGCGTGACCGGCGTCACGGCGGCGGACATCGCGAGCGAGCAGCAGGTTGCCGATACGTTCGCGCGTGCCGCGGTCATCGACCGGCATGTCGACGTCGCACCGTTATGGACCGACACCTTCAATGCCGCGCTCGCCCACGGTGCGTAACCGATTCAATCCCCCCTTATTCTGAACATTCGATGACTCAAGCTCTGAGACCAGACCGGCTGCGCGCGTTCGTCGGCCGGATTGCGTCGCTCGTCGACGAGCACGCGCCCGAAGCGCATCTGCTCGAAGCCGGCGGCGCCGCGCTGCGTGAGCTGATTGCCCACGACGACTGGTTGCCCGCCGCCTTCGCGCAGCCCGACCCCGAGCGCTATCAACAATTCCTGCTGCACGCGGATTCGCGGCAGCGGTTTTCAATCGTAAGTTTTGTATGGGGGCCGGGTCAGTCGACACCGGTGCACGACCACACCGTATGGGGTTTGATCGGCGTGCTGCGTGGTGCGGAAATTGCTCAGGGATATCGCATCACACCAGACGGCGCGCTGGAGGAAGAGGGGCCGGCAAAGCGCCTCGATACCGGCACGGTGGATGCGGTCTCGCCGCGCATCGGCGATATCCATCGCGTGAGCAATGCTTTTCACGATCGTACGTCGATCAGCATTCACGTGTACGGTGGAAATATCGGCGCGGTGACGCGTTCCGTCTATCCGTCCGGCGGCGGCCGCAAAACCTTTATCTCCGGCTACTCGAACGACGTGTTGCCGAATATCTGGAATGTTTCGAAGGAGTCCCTGATCTCATGAGTTTCGCTACAGAATTCCGTACCCGATCATTCAAGGACGTGCGCCGCGCACTGCTCGAGCGAGAGGAAATCGCGCTCGTCGACGTGCGCGAGGAGGATCCGCACGCGCGCAGTCATCCGTTGTTCGCTGCCAACCTGTCGCTGTCGCGGCTCGAACTGGAAGCGCCCGTGCGCTTGCCGCGCCGCGACGTGCCGGTCGTCGTGTTCGACGACGGTGAAGGGCTTGCTGAACGCGCCGCGCGCCGGCTGAGCGAGCTGGGCTATACCCACGTCGCGCTGCTCGATGGCGGTTTGCAAGGCTGGCGCGAGGCGGGCGGTGAGCTGTTCCAGGACGTCAACGTGCCGAGCAAGGCATTCGGCGAACTGGTCGAAAGCGAACGTCATACACCGTCCCTCGGTGCGCCGCAGGTGCTCGCGCTGCTCGATCACGAAGCCGATGTGGTGGTGCTCGACGCACGCCGCTTCGACGAATACCAGGCCATGAATATTCCCGGCAGCATCAGCGTGCCGGGCGCGGAACTGGTGTTGCGTGCGCGGCAGCTCGCGCCGGATCCCGCCACGCGGATCATCGTCAATTGCGCGGGGCGCACGCGCAGCATCATCGGCGCGCAGTCGCTGATCAATGCGGGCGTACCGAATCCGGTCGCGGCGCTGCGCAATGGCACCATCGGCTGGACGCTTGCCGGTCAGGCGCTCGCGCACGGCAGCTCGCGCCGCTTCGAGCCGATTGCCGATGACGCACTTCGCCTCGCCGCCGCCGATTCCGCGCGCGGCGTGGCGGATCGCGCCAGGGTGGGCCGCACGTCGCGCGACGAAGCGCGTCGGTGGGCCGACGAATCGGTCCGCACCGTCTATCGCTTCGACGTGCGCACGCCGGAAGAATACGAAGCGGGGCACGTGCCCGGTTTTCGCAATGCGCCGGGCGGCCAGCTCGTGCAGGAGACCGACATGTTCGCGCCGGTGCGCGGCGCGCGCGTGATCCTCGCCGACAACGACGGCGTGCGCGCGAACATGACCGCGTCGTGGCTCGCGCAGATGAACGTCGAGGTGTACGTGGTGGACGGCCTGGGCAACGCCGACTTCAGCGAAAAAGGCGCCGCGCCCGCCGCGCGCCACGCGCCCACGCCGCCTGCCGTCGATGAGGTCACGCCGGCCGGACTGGTGACGCTGCTGCAATCGCCCGGCACCGTCGTGCTGGATTTCACGACCAGCGCGAACTATGTGAAGCGACATATTCCGGGTGCATGGTTCGCGATTCGTGCGCAACTCGGCGAAGCATTGCGCAAGCTGCCGGACGCGCAACGTTATGTGGTGACCTGCGGCAGCAGTCTGCTGGCGCGCTTTGCCGCACCCGATCTGGCGGCGTTGACGGGCAAGCCGGTGCAGGTGCTGAGCGGCGGTACGAGCGCGTGGATCGAAGCGGGCTTGCCTGTGGAGAGCGGTGAGACACGGCTGGCATCGCCGCGCATCGACAGGTATCGTCGCCCGTATGAGGGAACCGATAACGCCCGCGAAGCGATGAACGCGTATCTGGAGTGGGAGTACGGCCTCGTCGCTCAGCTTGGGCGCGATGGAACGCACGGTTTCCGCGTGATCTGACAGGCCATCGGCGCGCGGCTCAAGCCGCGCGCTGCGCACGCGCCTCCTTGAATTGCCGCTCGATCGCCGCCCCGAAACGCTCGACCGGCTGTTGCAATTTACCCAGCACGCGCGGATGCACGAGCCAGATGTCGATGAGCGGCTTGAAGTCGCTGATCGGCACGATATCGAGTGCGTTCGCGTGAGCGCTGGCCTGCAGCAGCGGTAACGGCACGAGGCCGAGACCGTTGCCGTCGGCGATCAACTGCAATTGCAGTTCGGTGCCGAGCGTTTCCAGATTGAGCTTGAGCGCGAGCCCCAGACCCGTCAGCGCGCGTTGCAGACCGTCGCGAAAGCCGCATCCATCCGGATTCAACACCCAGCCGATCGACTGGCATTCCGCCAGGGTATGCGCGCGTTTTTTCAACCTGCCTTTCTGCGCGACCACCGCCAGCTTGACCCGGCCAAGCGAGCGGGCCGACAAGGTCTCGTCGAAAGTCTTGTTGCTGGGCAGCAGGATCGCGGCGGCGTCGAGTTCGCCCTGCTCGACGCGTTGCAGTAGCTGGCTGCCCCAACCGGTCGACGCGCGCGCCTGCAGATCGGGGTAGGAGGATTTGAGTCCGCGCATCGCATCGGTAAGCGCAATATCGGCAATGGTCTGCGCGACGCCGAGGCGCAGTGTGCCGACGGGCGGCGTGTCAGTGGCGACGATCTCGCGCAGCACGTCGAGTTCGCGCTGAATCACGCGGCATTGTTCGTAGACGATGCGGCCCGTCACCGTTGCCTTGAGCGGACGCGTATTGCGGTCGAGCAACTCGACGCCGAGCGCCTCCTCGAAATTCTGCAGCCGGCGCGTGATCGCCGGTTGTGTGAGGCCAAGCGAGAGCGCAGCCTGTTGCAATGACTGACAGCGGATGACGGTGACGTATGCGTCAATTTCGTCGATCTTCATGATGAGCGGTGACTTGTTGAGCGCGCAACGAGGCGCAAGATTCGTGCGTTCGATGATACCCGTATCGATGTGCGCGCATGCCTCACCGGTCAATAAAATTCGCATATTTGCTTAGCAGAATAATGCGTTTGTCTTATACAGATGCGTGCCTTATCGTGCGGTAGCAGATCACCTGGATGCCACGACGTAATCACCGCCATGACGACTTCCCGTTCTTCGTTCTCCGTCTCATCCGTCTTGCAACGTGCGTTGCTGAAACCGCTCGGCGCGGCAGTGCTCGCACTGTGCGCGACAGTTTGCGCAACGCAGACTGTCGCAGCGGATCTACCGGTGCTCAAGGTCGGCGACCAGTCCTTGCAAACGCGTGGCATTCTCGAAGCATCCGGACAACTGAAAGACCTGCCGTACAAAATCGAGTGGTTCAACTTTCCGGCGGCGCAACCGCTGGGTGAAGCGCTGAACGCCGGCGCCGTGGATGTCGGCGGACTGGGCGATGCGCCGCTCGTGTTCGCGCTCGCAGCCGGTGCCCGGGTGCGTGCGGTCGCGGCGACCCGGTCGAATCCGCTGGATCTGGCGATCGTCGTCGGCGCGCAATCGCCGTTGAACGATGCCGCGAGCCTGAAGGGCAAGCGTATCGCCACGACGCGCGGTTCGATCGGCCACTATCTCGCGCTCGCCGCGCTGAAGAAGGCCAATGTGCCGGCCGCCGACGTCACGTTCGTGTTCCTCGCACCCGCCGATGCGAAGGCGGCGCTTGCGTCGGGCAGCGTCGATGCGTGGTCCGTGTGGGACCCGTACACCGCACTCGGTGAAGCGCGCGATCACGATCGCATCATCGCCAACGGCGTCGGGTTGTCCGAAGGGCTCAGCTATCAGGTCGCGACCGAACGCGCGATCGCGGACAAGCGCGTGCAACTCGCCGACTTCCTGCGACGTGTGGCGATCGGCCAGCGTTGGGCGCTTTCGCATCCCGACGAAGTGGCCGCGATGCAATCAAAAGTCACGGGCTTGCCGACCGATGTGCTGAAAACCGTCTACCTGCGAGGCCAGGTGCATCCGGTGGCGATCGACGACAGCGTCGTCGCCGCGCAGCAGCGCACCGCCGATACCTACGAAGCCGCCAACGTGATTCGTGCGCATCTCGACGTGCGCACGAGCTTCGATCGTAGCTTCCCGCTGCCTTGATCCTTGATGCGGCCTATCGGAGTCCTCGTTTGGCTTTCTCCCCGGCCTGAAGGTCGAGGTTTCCCGGAGACATTGATGAACGCACCGATTGCCGAGAGCGCGGTGACGCGCCGTCATCCACCGCTCGATAGCGATGCCTTCGACGCACTGCTCGCGCGGCTCACCAGCGAGTTCGCCGCAAGCGCGGCGCACTACGACCGCACAGCGGAATTTCCGCACGCCAACCTCGCGCGCCTGCACGAATTCGATCTGCTCTCGTTGACGGTGCCCGCATCGCTTGGCGGCGCGGGCGCGAGCTTGCCGCAGGCCTTGAAGGTAGTGCGCGCGGTGGCGCGTGGCGAGCCCTCCACCGCACTGGTGCTGGTGATGCAATACCTGTTTCATCATCGCTTGCAGGGCAACCCGCATTGGCCCGTCGAGCTGCGTGAACGCGTGGCGCGTGATGCGGTACGCGATGGCGCGCTGATCAACTCGCTACGCGTCGAGCCCGAGCTCGGCACACCGGCACGCGGCGGTTTGCCGTCGACGATCGCGAAGCGCAGCGCCGACGGCTGGATCATCGACGGCAGCAAGCTGTATTCGACCGGCAGTCCCGGCCTCACCTGGCTCGCCGTGTGGGCGCGCAGCGACGAGACGCCGCCGCGTGTCGGCGTGTGGCTGGTGCAGCGGGACACGCCGGGTGTGCGGGTCGGCAGCGAATGGAATCATCTCGGCATGCGCGCCACGGGCAGTCACGAACTCGTGTTCGACAGTGTGCATGTGCCGGCCGCTCATGCGGTCGACATCAATCTGCCCGGCGAGCCAGGCGCGGGACTCGATGCGCTCGGCTTCGCGTGGATGAGCGTGTTGTTGTCGGCGGTGTACGACGGCGTTGCGCGGGCGGCGCGTGACTGGTTCGCGCAATGGGCCGCCGAGCGCACGCCCGGCAATCTTGGCGCGCCGCTCGCGAGCCTGCCAGCGTTTCAGCAGACGCTCGGCCGGATCGACGCGCTGCTGTTCAGCAATCGCGTGCTGCTCGACGCGGGTGCGCACGCCGAGCGCGTGACACTCGACGAAGCGCCGCTCGTCAAATACACGGTGACGAATCAGGCGATCGAGGCGGTGCAACTGGCCGTCGAGGCGAGCGGCAATCCCGGTCTGAGCCGTGACAATGCGCTTGAGCGTCACTATCGCGACGTGCTGTGCGCGCGGATTCATACGCCACAGAACGATTCGGTGCTGCAGGGGGCAGGGCGCGCGGGTTTCGCAAAAAGCGCAACCTGAGCGGAGTTCGCCAGACCTCGATGGGCCGGTTCTCGATGGACCGCACGCGCCACGCGGCGCAAATCATCTGCCAATTCGGTGTAAACGCGCTCTCGTTTAAATCGGCCGATCCGTTTAGATTAGCTGCACTTGGAAGGCTTATCGAGGGACCAGGGCGGCCAAACAAGCAGCGGTCCGCCATTCCGGCGACGGCGCAAGGTTAGAGGCCAAGGTCTCTCACCACCTCGCCCGGGACCGGACCGCTGCGCGTCGTCCGCTGTATTGCGTTTCAGGCGGCCGTTTGGCTACTGTTTATTTCCGGTTTGACCGTATCGACCGACTTGGCGACGCTTTGCACAGCGTCGCCTTTTTGCTTGTGGCGACGGTTTTCCCGGGTTCACCGCGGATTTGCCGCCCTTTTGCCGTGCTTCCAGCGGCATGTTTTGCCGCGCTCTCGCCCGTGCCGGCGCAAGTGCTCTTTTGCATGGTTTTCCTCGGCCTCGCCGCACAATCGCATCCTTCCGCAAATCACACTGCATAACGGCCCGCAGCCGCCTTGCCGCCCTCGCTCGCGGTTTTTCCCGTGCGCGGTTATCCTGTAGTACGTCCCTAAGGAAGTCTCCTCGGGGACGCCCTACACAACGGGATGCGGGCGAATTGCCGCTTCGCGTCCGTACAGGAAACTTGCTGTGAGCCTCAAACTGCTTACCGTCGCGATGCTGGCCGCGTGCGTTGCGCTGACTGGTTGCGACGACCAACAGAGCGACCGTGCCGTGCAAAAACTCAAGGAATTCTTCAACGCCGTCAAGCCGGATGCACTATTGCTCAAGAACATGACGCCGGGCATCACGACCGAGGCGCAGATCCGCGATCAGATGGGCAAGCCGGAAACCGAGCGTACGTTTACCGACGGCTCGAAGCGCTTCGAGTATCCGCGTGGCCCGCAAGGACTGAACACGTACATGGTCGACATCGACCGCGACGGCAAATTGCAGGCGATCACGCAGGTGCTGACCGCCGACAACTTCGGGAAGATTCGCATCGGCATGACTGAGGACGAGGTACGCCGCTTGCTCGGCAAACCTGGCCAGATCGCCGTGTTTCCGCTCAAGCCGGAGACCGTATGGAGCTGGAAGTGGCGCGAGGGCGGCGTGACCGAAGAAGGCATTTTCAACGTGCACTTCGACCAATATGAGAAGGTGTACACGACATCGCGCTCGGACGTGATACGCGGACGCTAGCCGATAGAAGGCGGGGAACGACATGATACATCGACGTCGATACAGCCGGATCGGGCTGGTGTTGGGGGGCGGTGCAGCGCGTGGCTGGGCGCATATCGGCGCGATTCGCGCGTTGCTCGAGGCGGGCATCAAGCCGGATGTGGTGTGCGGCACGTCGATTGGCGCGCTGGTGGGCGCCGTGTATGCAAACGGCGATCTCGACTGGCTCGAGGAATGGGTTTCGAAGCTTACGTGGCAAACGGTGGTGCGGCTACTCGATCTGCGTTTTTCGGGCGGCTTGCTCGGCGGGCGCAAGGTGATCCAGCTATTCGCGGACAAATTCGACGGCCGCTCGATCGCGCAGTTGAACATGCCGTTCGCGGCGGTGGCCACCGAACTCGATTCGGGGCGCGAGAGCTGGTTGCAGGACGGCAGCGTGGTCGACGCGGTGCGCGCCTCGATTGCGATTCCGGGGATTTTCACGCCGGTGTTTCACAACGGGGTGTGGCTGGTGGACGGCGGCTTGAGCAATCCGGTGCCGGTCTCGGTGGCGCGCGGCATGCGGGCGGACTGCGTGATCGCGGTCGATCTGAACAACGACATTCTGAATGGGCGCGATTTCGGCGGCGCGGCGGTGGACACGCCGGCGCTCGACCCGGGTGCGCCGCCGCCGGTCGCGCTGCGTCGCAATGGGAAGCCTTGGCCGCGCTGGCTGGCACCGGCCGAAGCGCGCGCTTCCGACGATGTGCGCGTGGCGCCGGCGCCGAGTGCGCGCGTGCCGTCGATGCTGAGTTCGATCGCGCAGAGCATCGACATCATGCAGGTGAGGATTTCGCGGAGCCGGCTGGCGGGTGAGCCGGCGGATATTTTGATTCAGCCGCGGCTGGGCGGGATGGGGATTTTTGATTTTCACCGTGCCGGGCCGGCGATTGAAGAGGGACGCGCGGCGGTGGAGGTTATGCTGCCGGCTATTCGGGCGAGGTTGGGGATTGAATGAGGGTTTGGTTGGTTGCCTGCTCGGCGATTTTTTTCTGGTTGTGTGTTTGCCTTCGGCGATGGTTTTTTCTTGATCTGGTTGTCTGTTTTGTAGTCTTTGGCTGTGCGCTTACGGCGTTGGGCTTTCCTTGAATTGCTAGTGGTCTATTAGCGTTCGCCCCTGTGCGGGGCAGGCACTTACTTCTCTTTGCCGCCGCAAAGAGAAGTAAGCAAGAGAAAGCGGCTCACACCGATCCTGCTAAGTGGGTCCCGCAGCTCGCAACGGGCAGTGGTGCATCTGGAATCTGTGTTCGTGCGCCTGCCTGTGCGTGTGACAAGGGCGTCATACTTCCGGCGGCGCTACGCGCGCCGAAGAGCACTTCACAAAACCACCCGCTAAATTTTGGCGCTCACGTCCCACCACCGGTCTGTGGCTCGTCATTGCGCCGCCATCGCAGTGGTAATCGCCACTGCCAATGCGATTGCGATCGGAACGGCAACGGCAACGGCAACCGCAACCGCAACCGCAACCGCAACTGTAGTTGTGATCGGGGCTAGGACCGGGGCGGCGATTGAAGCACGGCGACAACTCATTTGACGCGGGGGGCGGAGAGTGGAAAGCGCGTTGCCGAGGCGAAGCCGACGGCCCCACTGACTTGAACCGAAGCCCCTGGTTTCCCTGGCAGACCCGTCCGCGACGCACGCAGTGCGGAGTGGGAGCTGATGAGTCCCTTGTCACTAACGCCAGAAGGTGCGAGGGCACGGATTCCAGATGCACCACTACCCTGTGCGAGCTACGGTGCCCACTTAGCAGGAGCGGTGTGAGCCGCTTTCTCTTGCTTACTTCTCTTTGCGGCGGCAAAGAGAAGTGAGTGCCTGCCCCGCACAGGGGCGAACGCTAATAAACCACTAGCAATTCAAGGAAAGGCACCAAATCCAGATCAAGGAAAGACAACACCGTAAGCACAAGGACAAGAAGCGCAAAACAGGCAAGCAGATCAAGGAAAAGCCACCGCCGCAGGCAACCCAACCCCCATCCCCCGCCGAAGGCACCCCCCCACCCTCTATCGAAAAAGCGACTCAAAACTTGCTAAATCGCGGCAGCGCTCGCAGCGCACTGACCACCTTACAAACCCATATCACCCCCAAAACCAAGCCCCGCCAGCGCCAAGCCGCGGCAAACACCTCGTTGCTGCGCCGCAGCATCCCCTCCGCCCCCCTTTGAGAAATTAATTTTCGCTTGGGAGACTCCGCGCCATACCGGATGAGTCGGGCACGCATGACCCGACCCCATCCATGACGTCCTCAATGAAACCTGGATGGAGACACGCGTGTTCCTTTACGGCTTTGGCCCGGTGTTGCTGGCCGGCACGATCCAGACGATCGAGCTGTCCGTCCTGTCGCTGGCAGCCTCCGTGCTGCTCGGCCTCGCGGGCGCGGCGGCGAAACTCTCCTTCAACCGCCCGCTCAGGGCGATCGCAACCGGCTATACGACGCTGATCCGCTCGGTGCCCGATCTCGTGCTGATGCTGCTGCTGTTCTACAGCATCCAGATCGCCGTCAACAATCTCACCGACGCGCTCAATCTGCCGCAGTTCGATATCGATCCGTTCGTGGCCGGCGTGCTGACGCTCGGTTTCATCTACGGCGCGTACTTCACCGAGACCTTCCGCGGCGCGTTTCTCGCGGTGCCGCGCGGCCAGCTCGAAGCGGGCAGTGCGTATGGCATGAGCGGCACGCGGGTGTTCACGCGCATCCTGTTTCCGCAGATGATGCGCTTCGCGCTGCCGGGCATCGGCAACAACTGGCAGGTGCTGGTCAAGGCCACGGCGCTGGTGTCGATCATCGGTCTCGCCGATGTCGTCAAAGCCGCCCAGGACGCCGGCAAGAGCACCTTCAACATGTTTTTCTTCATTCTGGTCGCCGCGCTGATCTATCTGGCGATCACCACCGCGTCGAATCTCGTGCTGATCTGGCTGGAAAAGCGCTATTCCATCGGTGTGCGCCACGCGGAGCTCTAAGACCATGATCGATATTCTCAATCAATTCTGGCGCGCGTTCCTGTACTGGGACGGTCAGCGCATGTCCGGTCTGGCGGTCACGCTGTGGCTGCTGGTGGCGTCGATCGGGATCGGCTTTTTCATGGCGATTCCGCTCGCGGTGGCGCGCGTGTCGAAGAAGCGCTGGCTGTCGACGCCGGTGCGTCTCTACACCTACGTGTTTCGCGGCACGCCGTTGTACGTGCAACTGCTGCTGATCTATACCGGCATGTACAGCCTCGAGTTCGTACGCTCGCATCAGCTGCTCGACGCGTTTTTCCGCAGCGGTTTTCACTGCGCGATTCTCGCGTTCGCCCTGAACACCTGCGCGTACACCACCGAGATCTTCGCCGGCGCGATCCGTTCCACTTCGCACGGCGAAGTGGAAGCGGCCCGGGCTTACGGCATGAGCTGGTTCACGATGTATCGCCGCATTGTGATACCGTCCGCGCTGCGCCGGGCGCTACCGTTGTACAGTAACGAAGTGATCCTGATGCTGCACGCCACCACGGTCGCGTTTACGGCCACGGTGCCGGACATCCTGAAGGTGGCGCGCGATGCGAATTCCGCCACGTATCAGTCGTTCGATGCGTTCGGCCTCGCGGCGCTGATTTACCTGGTGGTGTCGTTCGCGCTGGTCGCCTTGTTCCGCCGCGCGGAGCGTCACTGGCTGGGTTACCTGGCAGTGCGCACACACTGAGCAGGCATGTTTCGTTTGAACGGCGCGGCGGGTTCGCGCCCTCACGTAGATTGATCCGTATTTTCAAAGGGAGAGCATCTTGCTCCACACGACTCAAACCGAAGCTTGCAAGCTCGCCGTCCAGGACATCCACAAGCGCTACGGCGACAACGAAGTGCTCAAGAGCGTGTCGCTGAACGCGAACAAGGGTGACGTGATCAGCATCATCGGCGCGAGCGGGTCGGGCAAGAGCACCTTCCTGCGCTGCATCAATTTTCTGGAGCGGCCGAACGCGGGGCAGATCGTCGTCGACGGCGAAATGGTCAAGACCAAAACAGACCGCGCCGGCAATCTCGAAGTGGCCGATCACAAGCAGCTGCAACGCATCCGCACGAAACTCGCGATGGTGTTCCAGCACTTCAACTTGTGGGCGCACATGAACGTGATCGAGAACATCGTCGAAGCGCCGATTCACGTGCTTGGCTTGCCGCGTCGCGAAGCCGAAGAGCGGGCGCGCGAATATCTCGAGAAAGTGGGTCTCGCGCCGCGTCTGGAAAAACAGTATCCGTCGCATCTGTCGGGCGGTCAGCAGCAGCGCGTCGCCATTGCGCGGGCGCTGGCGATGAACCCTGACGTCATGCTGTTCGACGAACCCACGTCCGCGCTCGATCCCGAACTGGTCGGCGAAGTGCTGAAGGTGATGCAGAAGCTCGCCGAAGAAGGCCGCACGATGATCGTCGTGACGCACGAAATGGGTTTCGCGCGCAACGTGTCGAACCATGTGATGTTCCTGCACCAGGGCCGCACCGAAGAAGAGGGCTTGCCCGCCGACGTGCTGACCACGCCACGCAGCGAACGGCTCAAGCAGTTCCTGTCCGGCAGCCTGAAGTAACGCGCGGCCCGCGCTTTTCGCGTTTTACCGACAAGTGATGGCTCGCACGTCCAACCCGGCTCGCACCACGCAGGTCGCCATCGTCGCTTTGCCGCCGGTGTCGATGTCGGGCGTCGGGCCGATTGTCGACGCGCTCAATCTCGCCAACGAAATCGACGGCCGGGCGCTGTACCGCGTGCAGGTATGTTCGTGGGACGGCCGCGCGGTGCCTTTGTCGGGCGGGGCGCTATGGCCGGCCGATGCCGCCTTCGGCGACGCGATTTCGTGCGACTGGCTGATCATCGTCAGCGAACGGTTCCAGCAATTCGCCGACTACCGGCTCTTTCTCGCCAGTCTTTCGCGCGTCGGGCAGCGTACGCCGCTCGTCACCGGCATCCATCACGGCGTCTGGTGGCTGGCGATGGCGGGGCAGTTGTCCGGCTATCGCGTGAGCGTCAACTGGGAAACCTACCAGCAGTTCTCCGAACAGTTCGAGCGCTCGATCGTTACCCAGCAGATTTTCGAAATCGACCGTGATCGCGCCACCTGCGCGGGCGGTCAGGCAACCGTCGACTTCATGCTCGCCATGATCGGCCGCGATCACGGGCCTGAGTTGGCGGACCGGATCGCCGATACGCTGGGCGTCGGCGTGTTGCGCGCGGGCGAGGAGCGGCAGCGCATTCCGTTCGTGACCGCACCGGGCGAGCGTCATCCGCGTCTGAACGACGCGCTCATGCTGATGGAAGCGAATATCGAAGACCCGCTGACCACCGACGAAATCGCGGGTCTCGTCGGCGTCTCGCGGCGTCAGCTGGAGCGGCTGTTTCGTCAGTACCTCGGCTCGATGCCGTCCAAATACTATCTGGGGCTGCGGCTTTCGAAAGCGCGCACGCAATTGCAGCGCACCAGCAAATCGGTGGTGCAGATCAGCCTGGCTTGCGGGTTTTCGTCGGCGGCGCACTTTTCGAATGCGTACCGCGAACGCTTTGGTGTCACACCGCGCGAGGATCGTCGTAACTGGATCGACAAGCAGACCGGTGCGACCGGCGCCGCGGCCGGCGAGCCGCGGCCGGCCGCGTTGATCGAACGGCCCGACCAGGCGGAATAAGCCAGTGACATGCCGCGCGACCTGGCCGCCCGGAAGCTCATAGAAAGCGTCGCGTATGCGCAAGACGTATCGCGTGCGGTTTCCTACACTACGTGTATTACCTCTCACCTGTAACGAGGATTTGCCATGAACGACCTGACTGTGACACGCCAGACCTTCGACGAAGTGATGGTGCCGGTGTTTGCGCCCGCCGCCTTCGTGCCGGATCGCGGTCTCGGCTCACGCGTCTGGGATACGCAAGGCCGCGACTATATCGACTTCGCCGGCGGTATCGCCGTCACCGCGCTCGGTCATGGCCATCCTGAACTGCTGAAAGTCCTGCACGACCAGGGCGCCAAGCTGTGGCACATCGGTAACGGCTACACCAACGAACCGGTGCTGCGTCTCGCCAAACGTCTCGAGGACCTGACCTTCGCCGACCGCGCGTTCTTCGCCAATTCGGGCGCGGAAGCGAACGAAGCCGCGCTGAAGCTGGCACGCCGCGTCGCGTTCGAGCGTCATGGCGCCGACAAGATCGAAATCATCTCGTTCACGCAGTCGTTCCATGGCCGCACGTTCTTCACGGTGAGCGTCGGTGGTCAGCCGAAGTATTCGGAAGGTTTCGGTCCGGTGCCGGCCGGCATTACCCACTTGCCATACAACGACATCGAAGCGGCGAAGAAGGCCATCGGCGCGCAAACCTGTGCGGTGATCGTGGAGCCGATCCAGGGCGAAGGCGGGGTGATCCCGGCCGATCCGGCGTTCCTGAAGGCGTTGCGCGAAGCCTGCGATCAGCACGGCGCCCTGCTGATTTTTGACGAGGTACAAACGGGCGTGGGCCGCAGCGGCCATTTCTACGCGTATCAGGACACCGGCGTGACGCCGGACATCCTGACCACCGCGAAGGCGCTCGGCAACGGTTTCCCGATCGGCGCGATGCTGACCACGAACGAACTGGCTGCGCACTTCAAGGTCGGCGTGCATGGCACGACCTACGGCGGCAATCCGCTGGGCGCGGCGATCGCGGAGAAGGTGGTCGAGCTGATCAGCGATCCGAAGGTGCTCGAAGGCGTGCGTACGCGCAGCGAGGCGTTGAAGGGTCAACTCGCGAAACTCAATGAACGCTTTGGCCTGTTCAAGGAAGTGCGGGGCAAGGGTCTGCTGATCGGTGCTGAATTGACCGATGCGTTCAAGGGCCGCGCAAAGGATTTCGTCACGGCTGCGGGTCAGCACGGCGTGATCATGCTGATGGCGGGTCCGGACGTGCTGCGTTTCGTGCCGTCGCTGATCATGCCGCTCGACGATATGTACGAGGGCTTCGCGCGTCTGGCGAAGGCGATCGAAGAGATCGTCGGCGCAAAGACTGAAGCCGCGTCGAAGTGAACCACGGCACCGCGCTCAAGCACTGAATCATGCGTCACATTCAACAGGAACGATGATGCTCTTCGTACGCCCCGGCCGCCTCGCCGATCTCGATGCGCTCGAACATATGGCGCGCACCGCGCAACCGGTGCTGCATTCGCTGCCGCACGACCGGCGCGCGCTCGAAGCGCGCGTCGCGTTGTCGGAAGACTCGTTTCGCGCGGATGTCGATTTTCCGGGCGAGGAGTTCTATCTGTTCGTGCTCGAGGATGCAGAGAGCGGCAAGCTGATGGGCACGGCGAGCATCGTCGCCGCAGCCGGTTATTCGGACCCGTTCTACGCGTTTCGCAACGACGCGCTGATTCATGCGTCGCGTGAATTGCACGTGAACCGCAAGATTCACGCGCTGACCATGTCGCATGAATTGACGGGCAAGAGCCGCCTGGCGGGTTTCTATATCGACCCGTCGCTGCGTGGCGACGCGGCCGCGCATCTGATGTCGCGCGCGCGAATGATGTACATCGCCGCCAATCGCAAGCGCTTCACGTCCGAGGTGTTCTCGCTGCTGCTCGGCGTCACCGACGATTCGGGTGTGTCGCCGTTCTGGGAAGCGGTGGGGCGCAAGTTCTTCGGCCGCAATTTCGCCGACATCGAAATCGAATCGGGCGGACGTAGCCGCACCTTTATCGCCGAAGTGATGCCGACCTATCCGATCTATGTGCCGCTGCTGCCGGAAGCGGCGCAACGCGTGCTCGGCGAGCCGGATTCGAAGGCGCTGCTCGCGTATGAGATTCACCTCGAAGAAGGCTTCGAGACGGATCGTTTCATCGATATTTTCGACGCGGGTCCGGTGTTGACCGCGCAGGTGGATCGCAGCGCCTGCGTGACGCACAATGAAACACGTGTGGTGCGCGAAGCCGGCGCGGCCGCCGACGGCTCGACGTATCTGATCGCGCATAACGGTGCGGACGGCGAGTTCCGCTGCGTGCTCGGCGAATTGCCGGGCGATAGAGCAATGGGCGCATGGTTGTCGCATGCGGCGCGCGCCGCACTCGGCGTGCAGGAGGGCGACGCGGTGCGCTGCGTGCCGCTGCATCAGCCGTACCAGGAAGATTTGACGGGAGACGCACGATGATCGTGGTTCGCGTTGTGCAACGAGGCGATGTGGACGCGCTCATGCGGCTTGCGCAGGAGACCGGTCCCGGTCTCACCACCTTCAAGCCGGATCGCGAGGCGCTCGCGGCGCGCGTCGAACGTGCCCGCCGCACGATGGAAGACAAGGCCGAGCCGCACGAAGCCGGTTACTTCTTCGTGATGGAAGACACCGACACCGGCGACGTGGCCGGCGTATGCGGCATCGAAACGTCCGTCGGTCTGCAGCAGCCGTTCTACAACTATCGCGTGAGCACAGTAGTGCACGCGAGCCAGGACCTCGGCATCTGGACACGCATGCGCGCGCTGAACATTTCGCATGACCTGACGGGTTACGCCGAAGTGTGTTCGCTGTTCCTGAGCCCGCGTTACCGCACAAGCGGCGTTGGCGGATTGCTGTCGCGTTCGCGTTTCATGTTTCTCGCGCAGTTTCGCGAACGCTTTCCGCAGCGCCTGTGCGCGGAACTGCGCGGCCATTTCGATGCGGAAGGCACCTCGCCGTTCTGGCGCGCGGTCGGCTCGCATTTCTACCAGATCGATTTCAACGCGGCGGACTATCTGAGCTCGCACGGCCGCAAGGCGTTTCTCGCCGAGCTGATGCCGCGCTATCCGGTGTATGTCGAACTGCTGCCGGAAGAGGCGCAGGAATGCGTCGGCCTCACGCATAACGATACGATTCCGGCGCGCCGTATGCTCGAATCGGAAGGGCTGCGCTACGAAAATCACGTCGATATCTTCGATGCGGGCCCGGTGCTCGAAT
Organism: Paraburkholderia caffeinilytica; assembly: GCF_003368325.1. NCBI lineage: Bacteria > Pseudomonadati > Pseudomonadota > Betaproteobacteria > Burkholderiales > Burkholderiaceae > Paraburkholderia > Paraburkholderia caffeinilytica. The sequence goes on from NZ_CP031467.1 coordinate 3,524,583, forward strand.
GCCATATCGCCGACTTGCGCACCGTGCGCGAAAGCGTGGTGGTGCCGGTCGAGATCGCCAATGTGCCGGCTGGCGCGCCGCAGGATGCACCGCGTTCGATGGTATCGAATACGTCGCTCGGCGATTTTCGCGTGGGCGTAGCCGCGGGCGTGCCGCAAGACGGCGTGTTCCGCATGAGCGCCGCCGAGGCGGCCGCACTCGACGTCAAGGCAGGCGACCCGGTTCGGGTGCTGCCGCTGAAACACAAACAAGGATGATCATGAGCGAGCTTTTCATCGACGGCGAATGGGCCGCCGGCACAGGACCCGCATTCGCGTCGCGCAACCCGGGTACGGGCGCGACGGTTTGGGAAGGCAACAGCGCCTCGGCGGACGACGTCGATCGCGCGGTGCGCAGCGCGCGCCGCGCGTTCGCGACGTGGTCGGCCTTGAGCCTCGACGAGCGTTGCGGTGTGGTGCGCCGTTTCGCCGCGCTCGTCACGGAACGCAAGGAAGCGCTCGCCGAAGCGATTGGCCGCGAGACCGGCAAGCCGCTGTGGGAAGCGCGCACTGAAGCGGCGTCGATGGCGGCAAAGGTCGAGATTTCGATTCAGTCCTATAACGAGCGCACCGGAGAAAAGCGTTCGCCGATGGCAGACGGCACGGCGGTGTTGCGGCATCGTCCGCATGGCGTGGTCGCGGTGTTCGGGCCGTACAACTTCCCGGGGCACCTGCCGAACGGGCATATCGTGCCGGCGCTGATCGCGGGTAACGCCGTGGTGTTCAAGCCGTCCGAACTCGCGCCGGGCGTGGCGGCGCTCACGGTGGGGATCTGGCGCGATGCGGGCTTGCCCGCGGGCGTGCTGAACCTCGTGCAAGGCGAGAAAGAGACCGGCATTGCGCTTGCCAACCATCGGCAGATCGACGGCCTGTTCTTCACGGGTAGTTCGGATACCGGAACATTGTTGCACAAGCAGTTCGGTGGCCGGCCGGAGATCGTGCTGGCGCTGGAGATGGGCGGCAACAATCCGCTCGTGATCGGACCGGTGGCGGATCTCGATGCCGCCGTGCATCACACGATTCAGTCGGCGTTTCTTTCGGCAGGGCAGCGCTGCACGTGCGCGCGCCGTATTTTCGTACCGAACGACGCGTTCGGTGACCGCTTTGTGGAACGCCTGACGGAAGTGACTGCGCGTATCAGCGTTGGCGAATACAACGCCGATCCGCAGCCGTTCATGGGTGCGGTGATTTCCGCGCGTGCGGCTTCGCGTCTGGTCGCGGCTCAGGAGCGGCTCCTCGCCGACGGCGCGAAAGCGCTGCTGAAAATGGAGCAGCGCGATCCGAAACTCGGCTTCGTCACGCCCGCGATTCTCGACGTGACCGCCGTGAAGGACCTGCCCGACGAAGAGCATTTCGGGCCGCTGGCGCAGATCATTCGCTACGGCACGTTCAACGAAGCGCTCGAGCAAGCCAACGATACCGAGTTCGGCCTCTGCGCCGGCCTGCTGGCCGACGACGAAGCCCTGTGGACGCATTTCCAGCGCACTATCCGCGCGGGCATCGTCAACTGGAACCGTCCGACTAACGGGGCGTCGTCGGGCGCGCCGTTCGGCGGTCCGGGGCGTTCGGGCAATCACCGGCCGAGCGCGTTCTATGCTGCCGACTACTGCGCGTATCCGATGGCGTCCGTCGAAAGCGCGCAACTGCAAATGCCCGCGAGCGTTTCGCCGGGCCTTCAATTCTAAGGATCGACGATGCAAGCCACTGAAGCCAATTTCGACGGTCTCGTCGGCCCGACCCACAATTACGCAGGACTCTCGTTCGGCAACGTCGCGTCGCAGAACAACGAGAAGTCGGTTGCCAACCCCAAGGCGGCCGCGAAGCAAGGCCTGCGCAAGATGAAGCAGTTGGCCGATCTCGGCTTTCATCAGGGCGTGTTGCCGCCGCAGGAGCGTCCTTCGATGCGTCTGTTGCGCGAGCTCGGTTTTTCGGGCGACGACGCGACGGTGATCGCACGCGTTGCCAAAGACGCGCCCGAATTGCTGGCCGCGGCGAGTTCGGCCTCGGCGATGTGGACGGCGAATGCGGCGACGGTGAGTCCGTCGGCCGACACGCACGACGGCCGCGTGCATTTCACGCCGGCCAATCTGTGCAGCAAGCTGCATCGCGCGATCGAGCATGAATCGACGCGCCGCACCTTGCGGGCGATTTTCAGCGACGCCGATCGTTTCGCCGTGCATGAAGCGCTGCCCGGCACGCCGGCGCTCGGCGACGAAGGCGCGGCGAATCACACGCGTTTCTGTTCCGAATACGGCACACGCGGCGTCGAATTCTTCGTCTACGGGCGCAGCGAATATCGCCGCGGACCGGAGCCGAAGCGGTTTCCCGCACGTCAGACGTTCGAGGCAAGCCGTGCGGTCGCGCATCGTCACGGTCTGAAAGAAGCGGCTACGGTGTACGCGCAGCAGAACCCCGACGTGATCGACGCGGGCGTGTTCCATAACGACGTGATCGCAGTCGGCAACCGCAATACGCTGTTCTGCCATCAACTCGCGTTTGTCGAACAGAATGCGGTGTACGACGAGCTGCGCACGAAGCTTTCCGGGCTGAAGGCCGAGTTCAACGTGATCGAAGTGCCCGATGCGCAAGTGAGCGTGTCCGACGCGGTCACGTCGTACCTGTTCAACAGCCAGCTGCTGACGCGCCCGGACGGCAAGCAGGTGCTGGTGGTGCCGCAGGAATGCCGCGAGAACGCGCGCGTGGCTGCATACCTTGACGAATTGACCTCGCATACCGGTCCGATCGACGACGTGCTCGTGTTCGATCTGCGCGAAAGCATGAAGAACGGCGGCGGTCCGGCGTGTCTGCGTCTGCGCGTGGTGTTGAACGATGCGGAGCGCGCGGCGGTGACGCCTGGCATGTGGATCAACGACACGCTGTTCGGCCGTCTCGATACGTGGATCGAAAAGCACTACCGCGATCGCCTCGCACCGGCCGATCTGACCGATCCGCAGTTGCTCGCCGAATCGCGCACCGCGCTCGATGAACTGACGCAGATTCTCGGCCTGGGCTCGCTGTATGACTTCCAGCGCTGAGCACGGCGTGCCGCTTCCGATGCTCGACGATTTCCTCGCCTATACGCTGGCGGGGACGCGGCCTGGCGCAGAAGAAAAGCAGGGCGCGTGTGCCAGCGGGGTGCGGTGGTCGTGGCTCGACGACGGCGTTCTGCAACTCGAGCCGGCGTCGCATGATGCAACCACTCGCAGCGTGCTCGCGTCAGCCGGCGTGCACGGCGACGAGACCGCACCGATCGAGCTGCTGTCGTACCTCGTGCGCGATATCGCGCGAGGCGAGGCCGCCTTGTCTTGCCGCTTGCTGGTGATACTCGGCAACGTCGACGCAATGCGCGACGCCTGCCGTTACCGCGACGACGATCTGAACCGCCTCTTCAGCGGACGGCACGAGCAAGTGCCGCACAGCCACGAAGCGCCGCGCGCAGCGACGTTGGAGCGTGCGGCAAGGCAGTTTTTTGCCGCGGCGTCGCCGGAGCAGGGCGCCCGTTGGCACATCGACATGCATACGGCGATCCGTCCATCGGCTTTCGAGCAATTCGCCTTGTTACCGCATACCGGCAAGCCGTTTTCGCGCGCCATGTTCGAGTGGCTCGGCGAAGCGCGCATCAGCGCGGTCCTGCTGCACACCACCAAGGGCAACACGTACTCGCACTTCACCGCCCAGGCCTGTGGCGCGGAAGCGTGTACGCTCGAACTCGGCAAGGTGCGCCCATTCGGTGAGAACGATCTGACGCGTTTCGCCGGCGCGGACGAAGCGCTGCGTCATCTGCTGGCCGGTACAAGGAACGGCAATGTGCCCGCGGCGATGCCGCGCGTGTTCACCGTGATCGACCAGCTCACCAAGCAGAGCGACGCGTTCGAACTGCTGGTCGCGGAAGATGTGCCGAATTTCACGCCCTTCGTGAAAGACACCGTGCTCGCACGCGACGGCGATTATCGCTACGCCGTGCGTCACGACGAGGAGCGCCTCGTGTTTCCCAACGCGACGGTCAAGCCCGGTTTGCGCGCTGGTTTGCTGGTGATCGAGACCACCCAGCAGACACTTTCGAAGCTGGTTTAGCCGCCCGCCGCTTCGCTTCCTTCACACACCGCCTCTTGCCTGAACGCGACACGAATTTGCACCTTCGCTGTGCATCCGGGCGGTGTCGCGTGAAGGGCGTCCTTTCCGGCGCCCGCCAGGCGTGCTTTGCGAAGCCTGTACAATCCCGCCCTCGCGGCTGTTGCGCTGCACCACACTGGCCGCACGAGTTTGAATCGCATTTTTGGCGCGGCAATCATGCTGGCCCGGATTCGGCTCCGTCTTATTCAATACCGTAGAGGAACACCCGTAATGAAGATGAATTGGCGAAACATGGCCACGCTCGCGCTGTTCGCGACGGCAACGGTAACGGCAGGCACCGCGATGGCTGCGGACATCAAGGAAGTGCGCTTCGGCGTCGAGGCGTCGTATGCGCCGTTCGAATCGAAGTCGCCGTCGGGCGAGTTGCAAGGTTTCGATATCGACGTTGGCAATGCCGTGTGTGCCAAGCTGAAGGCGAAATGCGTGTGGGTCGAGAATTCGTTCGACGGCCTGATTCCGGCGTTGGAAGCGCGCAAGTTCAACGCGATCAACTCGGACATGACGATCACGGATCAACGCCGCCAGGCCATCGACTTTACCGATCCGATCTACACGATTCCGAATCAGATGATCGCGAAGAAGGGCAGCGGTCTGCTGCCTACGGCGGCTTCGCTCAAGGGTAAGCACGTCGGCGTGCTGCAAGGCACGATTCAGGAAACGTATGCGAAGGCGCGCTGGGCGTCGGCCGGCGTCGACGTCGTGCCGTATCAGACGCAGGACCAGATCTACGCCGACCTCGCGTCGGGCCGTCTGGACGCCGCGTTCCAGGACGCGGAAGCCGCTTCGAAAGGCTTCCTGAAGAAGCCGCAAGGCGCGGGCTTTGAATTCGCCGGCCCGGCCGTCACCGACGAAAAACTGCTCGGCGCGGGCGTTGGCTACGGCGTGCGCAAGAGCGACAAGGCCTTGAAGGATGCGCTGAACCAGGCGCTCAGGGAACTGAAGGCCGATGGCACGATCGACCGCTTCGCCGCGAAGTACTTCGACGTGAAGGTCGTGTTGAAGTAAGGCGTTGTGCGCTTTGCGCGGATGTTGTCGCTTGATATAGCCGGCCGCTGAATGCGGCCGGTTGTCTATTGAGACGGCACGTGATGCGCCGCCTGCCTGACACTTGTCCCATGCATCGTGCCGTGCAGTTCGTACGTTTCATGCACACCGCACCGCCACAGTCGGTCAGCGAACGTTCGCTTCGGGCTGATCGAGATAGTCGAACACCACTTCACCGAGACCTAGCGTCAGATCGGCAAGCAGATGCCGCGCCTCGACGATTTCCAGCACCGGCAATTCCGCGACTGGCGCCAGAGCATGGTGTGCCAGTTCGAGCGAGGCGGGGCCCGTCCATGCGCCTTTGAGGGTGATGTCCTGCAGGTAGTAGCGCACCAGTTCGCAAATCCGCGGCGTGCCGTCCACGTGCGGAATCACCTTCAGCAGGAAGTTCGGCGCCTCCAGACGCTTCTGTTGCTGCGCGAGATCCAGTTGCCGATGTTTGTAGCCCATCGTGCCGGTGGCGATCCGCACCGGGCCGTAGTCGAGCGTGCCGACGAGCGTGTCGGTATGCACTTCCAGCACCGGCTTGGCGAGCTTCTTTGGAAAGCCCCACAGTTCCCGCCCGCCGGCGATCGGCGGATGGTCGTCCAGATACATGGCCAGCGTGTAGCCGCCTGCTACGCCGTTATACGACACCGGAATCACCTGGCCGCTTTCCGTGTAGTCGCCGAAGCCGGTCGAATCCGGCATGCGAATGAATTCGTAATGCACGAGCGGCTCGCCGATCTGGAGCGGCTCGGGCACCACGGCGCGCAGCTTGTCCGGATCGGTGCGGTAAGTGATGATCAGAAATTCCCGGTCGACGAAACGATACGGACCCATCGGAAACGCCGGGTTGGTGATCGGCATCGCGAAGGCATTTGACAGCACGCTTTTGACGTCCATGATTTTCCTTGGTGGTTAAAGGCCGGTGGTGGAACGCTTCTGCACTGCACCAGAGTATCGTCGATTCTTCCCGTGTCTTCAGTGAGACGTGCAATCAATTATTTCGAGATATTGCGGCGTTGACATGTCCGCGCGCAGCGGCCTGAGCTAAAATTGCCGGGCGCACCGCACGTGCAAAGGGCCTCGGGCCCTGGATGCGTGTGCTGGATGCAGCACAAACCAAAATACAGCAGGAAGCGCCAGGGCGGCGCTGAGCGGGGGACCGGAATGACCACCATCGCAATCGAGAATCCGAGCCATACGGGGGCTGCGGACGATGCGCAACTGAATGCCAGCTTCGCGCGCCAGCCGATTCTGAATCGGGACGGCATGCTATGCGGCTATGAGATCAAGGTGCGCGCGCCGGAATTGGCCGTGGGCGCCGAATCCGACGCGGGCGCGGCAACGGCCGCCGATCCGGCCGCCGACGCCTTGCCGGGCCGCGCGCCCGAGCCGGCGCAGCTCGTCGCGCGAGCCGTGATTCGCGGCTTGATGCAGGGCAATGTGCGCGGTGCGCTCACCGGGCATCCCGCTTACGTCGACGTAAGCCGCGAGATGCTGTTCGACGATTCGATCCAGCACCTGCCCACTGACCGATTCATGTTCGAGTTGCCGCCGTCGATCCTGGTCGACGATGCGCTGATCGAGCGCATCGTTGAACTGCACGGCCGGCGCTATCGCTTCGTACTCGACGAAGTGACGCAGCCCGATGAAACGTTTGCGAAGCTGCTGCCCTATGCGGAAGTCGTCAAGATCGATTTCACGCGGGCGTCGAAAGCGCTGTTGCCCAAATTGACGAGCGTGCTCAAGTCCGCGGGCAAGCTGCTGATTGCGCTGGGTCTCGATGCGCAGGCCGATTTCGAAGAGGCGCATGGTCTCGGTTTCGACCGTTTCCAGGGTTACTTCTTCGCGCGTGCGCAGACCTCGACTACGCGGCGTGTCAGCGCACCGCGACATGCCTTGCTGAATCTGCTGCAACTGCTGTCGGGCGATCCGACCGTCGCGCAACTGGAAGCCGAACTCAAGCTGAATCCGGTGCTGGTCATGCACCTGATGAAGCTCGCGAATTCAAGCGGCCTCGCCGTCGGCCACAAGGTCACGACGCTGCGCGAAGCGATCAACGCGACCGGCACCAACCGGATCGCGCGCTGGACGCAATTGCTGCTGTACGCGGACGGCCGCAAGGTCGCGCTCGAAGACGATCCTCTGCTGCAACTGGCGGCGACCCGGGCGCGTTTCATGGAGCTGGCGATCGAACGCTTGCCCGAAGCGGGGCGTGACGAGGCCGATGCGGCGTTTCTGACCGGCGTGTTTTCGTTTGTCGATGCGGTGTTCGGCGGATCACTCGAAAGCACGTTGAACGTGCTGACGCTGTCGCGGCCGATTCAGGCGGGCATCCTGCATCGGCAGGGCGTGCTGGGCTTGCTGCTGACGGTGGTTGAAGCGCTGGAGTGCGGCGCGTGGGATGAGATCGACAGCCTTTGCGCGCGCTTGCAACCGTTGACGTCGGAAGAGATCGCGCTGCTTGGATTGGCGGCGGGGGCGTGGGCCGGGGTCGCGGATCGGAGTGCCGAGGGGTTGGAGCGGATCGAGGATTGAGCGGGGCAGGTTCGAGATTTGAATCGGAGGCCGGCATGTTGCGCATGCCGGCTTCTGCACATCTGGGATTCGTGATTTAGGGCAAATACAGAATTGGTGAGAGTGAAGCACCGTGATTAACGATCACGCCACGTCTTCACATCGTCTCCATTTCCTGCATCTGCCCCAGGCCAAAAAAACGCCCTAACTCCTTGGCCAACTCATTCAACGCACTCATTTCCTTCTGGGTTATTCGCCTTGGCTCCTGCGTATGAGACCAGTCGCCATATAGCAGCGCCACCGTCTGATTGGGTTCGTCGACGACCGGCAGCAGTACGAAGGCGCGGGCGTCGTCGAACGAGCGCCGGAACCATTCCGGTAATCGCGCGACCATCTTCGGGTCGCGCGCGTTCTCGATGAATATGCCGACCGAGTTCGCGATCGCGAGATGAAACACGTCGGGCTCGAAGGCGGTGTTGAACGATAGCTTCGGCAGCGCCGCGTCGATCTTCGGACCGAGACCGAGGCGCGCCTTGAAGGTGCCGTTGCTGTGCTTGACGAACACCACCGTGCGCGCGAAGCCGAGCGCCGCCAGCACGGTTTCCGCTGCCAGCGCCAAGGCCGGCGCGAGCGCGCTGCCGTCGGGCAGGCCACGCAGATCGCCCACGCCCGCCGCGATGCGCGCTTCCGGATTGAGCGCCTCACGCGCGATCGCGTCCGCATTGGCGCGCAACTCCACGATCTCGCGCATCACGCCGTCGCCGCCTTCTTCACGGGCGAGCGCGATGCTCATCCCTTGCAACACGTCGGGATCGGTATTCAGCGGATGGCAGTATTCCTGCGCCAGTTCGGCGATGCGTTCCTCGCGCTCCCAGTCCGGCATGTTCTGCTGGGTCAGCACGTCGGCGACCGCCGTCGAATAGTTGGTGATGGCGCGCAGCCACTGCACCTGGCGCGGCTGCGTCACGTCCAGCGGATCGAACTCGCCCATGCCGGAGCGGATCATGTCCGGCAGGCGCCAGCGGACCGCGGCCTCGGCGCCGATCTCGTCGAACGTGACGCCGAGCACCAGCACGCAGGCATCGGCTTCGAGGGTGCCGTCCTCGATATGCCGGCGGATCTGATCCCATTCGGCGTCGAGATAGAACACCACCAGCAGCTTGCCGATCTGCCGCATCAGCGTGCAGACCACGGCTTCTTCGCCGGCGCGCAGATCGCCGCGCTCGGTCAGCTTGCGCGCGACGCAGCCCGACAGCAGCGTGCGGTTCAATTCGAGTTTCGCGTCGATACGGCGGGGTGCGCTGTGATGAAAGTGATCGACGATTTTCAGGCCGACCACCAGATGGCCGACCGCGTCCATGCCGAGCACCATCAGCGCGCGCGACACCGTGGTGATGTTGCCGCCAAACGCCATGTACATCGCCGAGTTGGCCAGCCGCAGCACCTTCTGCGTCAACGCGAAATCCGACAACACGACCTGCACGAGGCCGGTGAAGTCGAGGTCGTCGTTGTTCATCGCCGCCATGGTGGTGCGCAGCGATTGCGACAGCATGGGGAAATCGCCGCGCTCGCTCATTCGCGTCCAGAGCCGGTCGAGCACCGCCGCCTTTACCATGTGAGTCCCGCCAAAGCCATACCTGTTCCAATGAGTGCTGCACCGGCTCCTGGCCGGCATCTTCCGCTGCGCACGAGGTTTGCCCGCGTCATTATGCGGCGTGCAGGTGAAGCGTGCGCGCTTCGAAACGTTGTGCAAGTTCGTCGGAAGGCAACGCCTTGCAGACGAGCCATCCCTGTATGTGGTCACAACCCATCTCGGTGAGCAGGCTGCGTTGGGCTTCCGTTTCGACGCCCTCGGCAACCAGTTCGAGATCGAGCGTTTGTGCCAGCCCGACGACCGCGCTAACGATTGCCTGATCGTTCCGGGAGGTTAGCAGATTCTCGACAAAACTCCTGTCGATCTTGAGTTTGGCCAGGGGGAATCGTTGCAGGTAAGCCAGGCTCGAATAGCCGGTGCCGAAATCGTCGACCGCAAAGCGGATGCCCATCGCCGTCAGTTCCTCGAGCAGACCCTTGGCGTGCGCCGGGTCGTGCATCAGCAGGCTTTCGGTGATCTCGAACACGAGGCGGCGCGGATCGATGCCCGTCAACTCGATCGCTTCGCGCACGCTGTCCTTGAAACGCGGGTCGCGGAACTGCTGCGGCGACACGTTGACCGCGACATATTGCAACGAGATGCCCCGCGCGTCCCACTGGATCAACTGCATGCAGGCGACCTTCAACACCCAGTTGCCGAGGAAGTTGATCAGGCCGATCGACTCCGCGAGCGGAATGAACATCGAAGGGGGCACGAGGCCGTGCACGGGATGCGACCAGCGGATCAACGCTTCGACGCCGACCACGCCGTGCGTGCGGCTGCTCGTGATCGGCTGGAAGTGCAGCGAGAACTCGCCGTTGCGCACGCCGTCGTAGAGGTCGGCCTCCAGCTTCAGGCGCTCGGCGTCGGCGGGGTTGTCGTCCGGGACATAGAAGGCGAGGGTGTTGCCGCCGGCCGCCTTGGCCTGCAGCAAGGCATGGTCGGCCCAGCGCAGCAGGTGCGTGTCGTGGGCGGCGTCGTCGTTGGCGTGGCGCACGTCGGGGTAGAGCGCAATGCCGATGCTCGCCGACAGGTGCACCTGCTGGCCGTTGAAGACGTACGGTTGCTGGATCGCGGTCAACAGGCGGCGCGCCAGCGTTTCGGCGGCGGCGGCCGCGTCGGTGCGGCTCGCGGCGGGTTTCACGAGGATCGCGAATTCGTCGCTGGCGACCCGCGCCACCGTCTCGCTCGGGCTCGTCATATTCAATAGACGCCGCGCGGTGTCGCGCAACATCTCGTCGCCGGCATCGTAGCCGAGCGCGCGGTTCACGCGCTGATAGTCGTCGAGGTCGAGCAGCAGCAGCGCGGCCGGCGTGCCATGGGCGTCGGCTTGCCGTTGCGCGTCGAGCAGCGCGGGGATCAGCGCCGGCTGATTGGCCAGATTGGTCAGGCGGTCCAGATGCAGCGCCTGGGTCAGGCGTTCCTCGGTGGCGCGCCAGGCGGATACGTCGAAGCCGGCGACCGCATAGCCGTCGATGCCGTCGTGGCTGCTGCGCACCACGCGCAGCTCGACCGTGATCGGGTAGGTCAGCGACTTGATGAGGCCCAGCGTAGCCTTTTCGACGTTGCCCGTGGCGGTGGCGCGCGTCAGCAGCGCGTCGAGGCGCGGCACGTCGGCGGGCGCCACGAGATCGTGCAGCGTGATGGTCTCGAGATACTCGCGGTGATAGCCAATGAAGCGCAGGCTGGCGTCGGACACATAGAGAAAGCGCAGGCCCTCATCGATGTGCGCCAGCAGGTCGACGGCGCCGACCACCTGTTCCAGTTGAGCGGTGCGGCTGGCGCCGGCCTGGGGTTTGCCGTGGGCATGCCGGCCGAACGCACGAAACCGGTCGATGACCGTGCGCAAGGAGCCCCGGCGGGGCGCGGTGATCCTGTTCGCTTCCATGTTTATCGCTGGCAACCTGTGTTCGTCTGCAGGCGGGGCGGCTTACTGCCCGCCGTGTCCGGGCGGTTGAGAGGTATCAGGCCGCCCCATCAGAACAAGATAACGACCCGCGGCGGGAAATCTTTAGCGCCTGCCGCGAAAAACAAATGGTAAGGAAGTGGCGGTGTGGCCCCGCGACGTCGCGAGGGCGATTCAGTTAAAGTGCAATGGCTTCGTATCCGTTAATACGTCAATCCTGCTGTGCAGTGCCGGCGATGACGTCGCTGCGTAGCTTTCCGAACACTTGCACCGATGATCCATGTCTGAACGTCACTTTGTCAGGGCCACCGCCCGGCACGTCGAGGTGCTTGAGCAATGTGCCGACGACGCAGACCCGGCGTCCGCGGCACAGTTCGTCTATCTGGGCCGCCAGCCGATTCTCGATCGCGACGGCGCGCTCAATGCTTACGAGTTATTGTTTCGATCCAGCGCGCATAACTATGCCGAGGTCACCGACGACGCCCAGGCGACGGCGCAGGTGGTGGCGCGCGCGATGGGCGGGATCGGCGTGGCGGCCGTACTGGGCCAGCACCGCGGCTTCGTCAATATCGACCGCGCGCTGCTGTTTAACGACATCGTCCATCTGATGCCGCCCGAGCGCTTCGTGCTCGAGATCCTCGAAACCGTCAAGTTCGATGCGCATCTGGCCCGCCGGCTGACCGAGTTGCGCCGCGCCGGCTTCCAGGTGGCGCTCGACGACGTCAGCGAATTATCGGACGAGCTGCTCGCCGCGCTGCCGCACGCCGACATCGTCAAGATCGACTTCCTGCTGACCGAGCGGTCCGTGCTTGCCAAGCTGGCGTCGATGGTGCGCAGCCACGGCAAGACACTGATTGCGGAGAAGGTCGAGACGCGCGAAGACTTTATGCTCGCGCGCGACCTCGGCTTCGATCTGTTCCAGGGATACTTCTTTGCGCGGCCGCAGGTGTTGGCCGCGCCGCGCAATCGCTCGCCACGCCCCGGTCTGCTGCGTTTGCTGGCGTTGTTGTCGCGCGACGCAGGCATTGTGGAGCTCGAAGCGGAGCTCAAGCTAAACCCGAGCGTGGTGGTGCAACTGCTGCGCCTCGTCAATTCGAGCGCCTTCGGTCTGGGGCGCAATATCGCTTCGCTGCGCGAGGCGATCATCGCCACCGGCACGCGGCAGATTGCGCGCTGGGCGCAACTGCTGTTGTACGCGGACAGCGGCGATCTGCCGTGGCGTGCCGATCCGCTGGTGCAGCTGGCCGGCACGCGCTCGCGCTTCATGGAATTGGCCGCTGGCTGGCTGCGCCCGTCCGATGACGACTTTGCCGATGCCGCTTTCATGACCGGAATATTTTCTCTCGTCCATGTGGTGCTCGGCAGCACGCCGGCGGCTGTCCTCGAGAAACTCGGCCTTGCCCCGCAGATTCGCGAAGCGATCGTCACGAAGAGCGGCGAGCTCGGCACCTTGCTGAGGATTGCCGAAGCGGCTGGCGAGGGCGCCGAGGCCGCCTCGATCGCAGCCGGGCCCGATGCGCCGCCCGGCTTCGTGGCGCTGACGCCGGAGGTGCTGGCGGAGCTGAACCTGTCCGCTGCGGCGTGGTTCGGCGCGCATGTCGAAGAAGCCGCCTGATGCATCCTTTGAGCGGGTTCTGACGAACCCTGTCTGTACGTGGTCCAATAGCGTGTGGCGGTTGGCGGCGTTCCGCTGAATGCCGCGCTTCCGCTGATTGCGCGAACCGCGTGCGCTAACGTTTCGAGGGACTGCAGATGAAGAGAAAACTCATACCGGCGGCGCTGGCCGCCGTCCTGTCGGTGGGATTCGCGATGCATTCGCTGACGGCTTCAGCCACGCTCAAACCGGGCGAGGCCGCACCGCCGTTTACCACCGAGGCTTCGCTGGGCGGCAAGACCTACACGTATTCGCTTGCCGACGAGCTGAAGAAAGGGCCGGTGGTGCTGTACTTCTACCCGGCTGCCTTCACGAAAGGTTGCACGATCGAAGCCCACGAGTTTGCCGAAGCGGTTGACGAGTACAAGAAATATGGTGCGACGGTGATTGGCGTATCGCACGACAACATCGACACGTTGACGAAGTTTTCGGTGAGCGAATGCCGCAGCAAATTCCCGGTGGCGGCCGATGCCGACTCGAAGGTGATCGGCGCCTATGATGCCGGCATGCCGATGCATAGTTCGATGGCCAATCGTGTGTCGTATGTGATTGCGCCGGACGGCAAGATCATTTACGAGTACACGAGTCTCTCGCCGGAGAAGCATGTCGAGAACACGCTGAAGGCCGTGAAGGATTGGGCGGCGGCGCATAAGCAGCCGTAGAGCGTGGGATGCGCGCCGCGGCGCATTTTTCGCAGTGGGTTTTTGGTTGCCTGCGGCGGGGTTTTTTCTGGTTGTGTGTTTGCCTTCGGCGATGGTTTTTTCTTGATCTGGTTGTCTGTTTTGTAGTCTTTGGCTGTGCGCTTACGGCGTTGGGCTTTCCTTGAATTGCTAGTGGTCTATTAGCGTTCGCCCCTGTGCGGGGCAGGCACTTACTTCTCTTTGCCGCCGCAAAGAGAAGTAAGCAAGAGAAAGCGGCTCACACCGATCCTGCTAAGCGGGTCCCGCAGCTCGCATTGGGTAGTGGTGCATCTGGAATCTGTGTTCGTGCCCCTGCTTGTGCTAGTGACAAGGGCGTCATACTTCCGGCGGCGCTGCGCGCGCCGAAGCGTACTTCCGAAAACCGATCGCTGCGTTTTAGCGCTCACGCCTCCTTCGGCGCAGTGGCGTGGTGTTTCGCCTCTGTCGCTTTGGTGCGTCGCCGAGGCGAAGCCGATGGCCCCACTGACTTGAACCGAAGCCCCTGGTTTCCCATGCAGACCCGTCCGCGACGCACGCAGTGCGGAGTGGGAGCTGATGAGTCCTTTGTCACTGGCGCATGAAGGTGCGAGGGCACGGATTCCAGATGCACCACTACCCGTTGCAGACCACGGTGCCCGCTTAGCATTAGCGGTTTGAGCCGCTTTCTTTGCCTACTTTCTTTGCGGCGGCAAAGAAAGTAGGTGCCTGCCCCGCACAGGGGCGAACGCTAATAGACCATTAGCAATTCAAGGAAAGGCACCAAACCAGGAAGCACAGACAAAGACCACAAAAAAGGCAACCAGATCAAGAAAACCCCATCGCCGCAGGCAAACAAACAAAAAGCGTCGCAGACAAAAAAACCTCAAGAAGGCGCGACCCCCGCGCTACGCCCCTTCCTCGACTCCCACCGCACCCGAATCCGATCCATATACAGATACACCACGGGAGTGGTATACAGCGTCAGCATCTGGCTAACAATCAACCCACCCACAATAGCAATCCCTAACGGAGCCCGAAGCTCCGCCCCTTCTCCGCTTCCAAAGGCCAACGGCAACGCCCCAAGAAGAGCCGCGCAAGTCGTCATCATGATCGGCCGGAACCGCAGCAGACAAGCCTGAAAAATCGCATCCCGCGACGACAGCCCCTGCCGGGAAGCCTCAATCGCAAAGTCCACCATCATGATCGCGTTCTTCTTCACGATGCCGATCAGCAAGATCACCCCGATCAGCGCAATGATGCTGAACTCAGTCCTGAACAGCAGCAAAGCCAGCAACGCGCCCACGCCCGCGGAGGGCAGGGTCGACAGAATCGTCAGCGGATGGATATAGCTCTCATACAACATCCCCAGCACGATATACACCGCCGCCAACGCGGCCAGAATCAGGATCGGCTGATCGGACATCGACTGCTGGAACGCCTGGGCCGTCCCCTGGAAGCTGCCGTGGATCGTCCCCGGCATGCCGATCTGCGCCATCGTGTCGTAGATGGCCTGCGTCGCCGTCGATAACGACACGCCGGGCGGCAAATTGAACGAAATCGTCGAGGCCACGAACTGGCTCTGGTGATTCACCGACAACGGCGTATTCCCCGGCCCGAAGCTCGCGATCGCCGACAGCGGCACCATCGTTTCCTTCGACGTCGACACGGCCGCGCCCGACGAAGCACTCGATTTGCCGCTCGCCGCAATCGAATTGATCGCCTGGTTGCGCGCGGAATCAGCAGCGATGCTCGCCACGCTCGACGCGGTCGTACCCGCCGTGCCGCCAGTCGTCGCGCTCGTGCTGGCCGTCGACGTGGTCTGCGCGGTCACCGTGCCGGCCGGCGCGTTGGTGGTCTGCGCGCCGCTCGCGCTGCCGCCCGAGGTGCTGACGTAAATCTGCTTCAGCATGTCCGGGCTCTGCCAGTACTTCGGCGCCACTTCCATCACAACGTGATACTGGTTCAGCGGGTTGTAGATGGTCGAGACCTGGCGCTGGCCAAACGCGTCGTACAAGGTGTTGTCGATCTGCGCGGGCTTGATGCCGAGGCGCGAGGCGGTTGCGCGGTCGATCGTCACCATCGCCTCGAGGCCGCCTTGCTGCTGGTCGGAATTCACGTCGGCGAGTTCGGGACGCGCCTGCAGCGCCTCGGTGAGCTTCGGTCCCCACAGATACAGATCAGGCGTCGAATCGGCCAGCAGCGTGAACTGATACTGCGCGTTCGATTGCCGGCCGCCTACGCGAATGTCCTGCACCGCTTGCAGGAACGTTCGCGCGCCCGCCACGTCGCCGAGCGGGGCGCGCAGCTGCTGGATCACCTGGTCGGCGGACAGCTTGCGCTGGCTCTTCGGTTTCAGCGAGACGAACATGAAGCCCGAATTGGTCTGGCGGCCGCCGGTGAACCCGGCCACGCTGTCCACCGCGGGATTCTTGCCGACGATCTCCATCATTTCCGCGAACTTGCCCTTCATCGCCTGGAACGAGGTGCTCTGGTCGGCCTGGATGCCGCCGATCATCCGGCCCGTGTCCTGTTGCGGAAAGAAGCCCTTCGGCACGATGATGTACAGCCAGACGTTCAGTCCAATCGTCGCCAGCAGAATCATCACGATCAGGCGCGGATGCCGCAGCGCCCAGCCAAGGGTGCGCTCATAACCGCGATGCATCGAGGTGAAGCCGCGTTCGAGCCAGAGGCCGAAACGTCCTTCTTCCTGTTTCTCATGCGGCTCGCGCAGGAGGCGCGAACACATCATCGGCGTCAAGGTGAGCGAGACGATCAGCGACACGCCGATCGCGAGCGACAGCGTCAGCGCGAACTCGCGGAACAGCCGCCCGACAATGCCGCCCATCAGCAGAATCGGCAGGAACACGGCGACCAGCGAGATACTGATCGACAGCACCGTGAAGCCGACTTCGCGCGCGCCGAGGAAGGCCGCCTTCATGCGCGGCACGCCGTTTTCTATGTGCCGCGAGATGTTTTCCAGCACCACGATCGCATCGTCGACCACGAAGCCGGTTGCGATCGTCAACGCCATCAGCGAGAGGTTGTCGATCGAAAAGCCCAGCAGGTACATCGCGCCGAACGTGCCGATGATCGAGATCGGCACGGCCACGCTCGGAATCAGCGTGGCGCGCCAGTTGCGCAGGAACAGGAACACCACCATCACCACCAGCGCCACCGCGATCATCAGCGTGCGCTCGGTGTCTTTCAGCGATGCGCGGATCGTCGTGGAGCGGTCCGCGGCCGGCGCGATGTCGACGTCGGCGGGCAGCGACGCGTGCAGTTGCGGCAGCATGCCCATCACGCGGTCGATGGTGTCGATGATGTTCGCGCCGGGCTGGCGGTACAGGATCACCAACACCGAACGCTTGCCGTTGAAGAGGCCCAGGTTGCGCAGATCCTCGACCGAATCGACCACTTCGGACACGTCGGACAGCTTCACCGCCGCGCCATTGCGGTACGCGATGACCAGATCCTTATACTGCGACGCCTTGCTCGCCTGGTCGTTGGTATAGATCTGCACGCGGTTCGGGCCGAATTCGATCGAGCCTTTCGGGCTGTTCGCGTTGGCCGCGGCGAGCGCCGCGCGCACGTCTTCGAGCCCGATGCCGTAGTGGGACAGGGCATTCGGTTCCAGTTCGACGCGCACGGCCGGATTAGCCGAGCCGCTCACGTCCACTTCGCCGACGCCGTCCACCTGGGAGAGCGACTGCTGCAACACGGTGGCCGCCGAGTCGTACAGCTGGCCGGCGGTCAGCGTCTTCGAGGTGAGCGCGAGAATCAGGATCGGCGCGTCGGCCGGATTGACCTTGTGGTACGTCGGGTTGCTGCGCAAGCTCGCCGGCAGATCGGCGCGCGCGGCGTTGATGGCCGCTTGCACGTCGCGCGCCGCGCCGTCGATGTCGCGGTTCAGGCCGAACTGCAGCGTAATGCGCGTCGAGCCGACCGAACTCTGCGAGGTCATTTCGGTGACGTCGGCGATCGAGCCGAGATGCCGTTCGAGCGGACTCGCGACGCTGGTCGCGACCGTGTCCGGGCTGGCGCCCGGCAGCGTCGCCTGCACCGAAATGGTTGGGAAGTCGACCTGCGGCAGCGGCGCGACCGGCAGCTTGGTGAACGCGAAAATACCGGACAGCGCGATGCCGATCGCCAGCAGCGTGGTGGCGACCGGGCGGGAAATAAACGGACGCGACAGGTTCATCGCTCAGGTCCCTGCATCGGTGGCGGGCGGCACAGGTTTGCCGCGATTGAAGCGCTCACGCACGCGGCGGGCGAGTGCGTCGAAGCCGAGATAGATCACCGGCGTCGTAAACAGCGTGAGCAGCTGGCTGACGATCAACCCGCCGGCAATCGCGATACCGAGCGGGCGGCGCAACTCCGAGCCGGCGCCGGTGCCGAGCATCAGCGGCAGCGCGCCGAGCAGGGCGGCGAGCGTGGTCATCAGGATCGGCCGGAAGCGCAGCAGACACGCCTGATAGATCGCTTCGCGCGGCGGCTTGCCTTCCTCGCGCTCGGCGTAGAGCGCGAAGTCGATCATCATGATGGCGTTCTTCTTCACGATACCGATCAGGAGCACGATACCAATGATGCCGATGATGTCGAGATCGTGCCCCGTGATCAGCAGGGCGAGCAGGGCGCCTACACCGGCCGACGGCAGCGTCGACAGAATCGTGATCGGGTGAATGAAGCTCTCGTACAGCACGCCGAGCACGATGTACATCGTGACGATCGCCGCGAGGATCAGGAACAGTTCGTTCGACAGCGACGCCTGGAACGCCAGCGCCGCGCCCTGGAAGCGCGTCTGGAACGACGCCGGCAGCCCGATGTCCTTCTCCGCCTGCGCGATCGCTTTCACTGCTGCGCCGAGCGACGAGCCGGGTGCGAGGTTGAACGAAACGGTGGTGGCCGGGAACTGGCTCAGGTGCGTGACGAGCAGCGGCGCGGGTTTCTCGATGAACCTCGCGATCGCCGACAGCGGCACCTGGCCGCCCGACGACGTGGAAGAGGGCAGGTAGATCGAGTTCAGCGACTCGGTGTAGTGCTGCATCTGCGGCTGCGCTTCCAGGATCACGCGGTACTGGTTCGATTGCGTGAAGATGGTCGAGATGATGCGCTGGCCGAATGCGTCATACAGCGCGCTGTCCACGGTAGCCGGCGTGATGCCGTAACGCGACGCCGTGGCGCGGTCGATTTCGATGTAGACCGACTGGCCGTTGTCCTGCAGGTCGGTCGCCACGTCCGCCAGTTCCGGCGACTGCTTCAGCCGGTCGACCAGCTTCGGCACCCACGTGGTGAATTCGCCGATATTCGGGTCGGTCAGCATGAACTGGTACTGCGTCGGGCTGACGGTGGAGTCGATCGTCAGATCCTGCACCGGCTGCATGTACAGCGAGGCGCCCGGAATATGCGCGACGTCCTGCTGCAACTGGCGGATCACTTCGCTCGCGGTGTTGCTGCGATCGTCGCGCGGCTTTAGGTTGATCAGCATGCGGCCGCTGTTCAGCGTGATGTTGCTGCCGTCCACGCCGATGAAGGAGGTGAGGCTTTCCACATCCGGGTTCTTCAGGATCTGTGCGGCGAGTTCCTGTTGACGCTCGGCCATCGACGCATACGACACCGACTGGGGCGCCTGCGTGATCGCCTGGATTACGCCGGTATCCTGCACCGGGAAGAAGCCTTTCGGAATGAACACGTAGAGCACGCCGGTCAGCACCAGCGTAAGCACCGCGACGAACAGCGTGGAGCGTTGCCGGTTCAGCACCCAGGTGAGCGCGACCGCGTAGCGGGCGATCACCCAGTCGATAAACTGGTGGGCCTTTGCCTCGAAACGGTGGCTTTCAGGCGGCGGCGTGTGGCGCAGCAGCTTTGCGCACATCATCGGCACGAGCGTGAGCGAGACGATCGCCGAGATCACGATCGTCACAGCCAGCGTGATCGCGAATTCGTGGAACAGGCGTCCGACCACGTCGCCCATGAAGAGCAGCGGAATCAGCACCGCGATCAGCGAAACCGTCAGCGAGATGATCGTGAAGCCGATCTGTTTCGAGCCCTTCAGCGCGGCTTCCAGCGGCGATTCGCCTTCTTCGACATAGCGCGCGATATTCTCGATCATCACGATCGCATCGTCGACCACGAAGCCGGTCGCGATGGTCAAAGCCATCAGCGACAGGTTATCCAGCGAGAAGCCGCACAGGTACATCACCGCGAGCGTGCCGATCAGCGAGAGCGGCACCGACAGACTCGGAATGATGGTCGCGTAGATGTTGGCGAGGAACAGGTACATCACCAGCACCACCAGCACGACCGACATCAGCAATTCGAACTGCACGTCGCGCACGGAAGCGCGGATCGTGGTGGTGCGGTCGGTGACGATCTCCACGTTGAGCGCGGCGGGCAGCGACTGCTGCAATTGCGGCAGCAGCGTCTTGATGCTGTCGACCACCTGGATCACGTTCGCGCCCGGCTGGCGCTGCACGTTCAGGATGATCGCCGTCGTGTTGTTGACCCATGCGCCGAGCTTGGTGTTCTCCGCACCCTGCACGATCGTGGCGACGTCCGTCAGCATGACCGGGCGGCCGCTCTTGTATGCGACCACGGCGCTCTTGTAGGCGTCGGCGTCGGTCAGCTGATCGTTGGCGTTGATCGTGTAGTTGCGCGTCGGGCCGTCGAAGTTACCCTTCGGCGTGTTGACGTTCAGGTTCGAAATCGTGGTGCGCAAGTCGTCCAGATTCAGACCGTACGCGGCGAGCGCGCGCGGGTTCGCCTGAATCCGCACGGCCGGGCGTTGTCCGCCGGACAGGCTCACGAGACCCACCCCCGCCACCTGCGAA
Organism: Paraburkholderia caffeinilytica; assembly: GCF_003368325.1. Lineage (NCBI taxonomy): Bacteria > Pseudomonadati > Pseudomonadota > Betaproteobacteria > Burkholderiales > Burkholderiaceae > Paraburkholderia > Paraburkholderia caffeinilytica. The sequence goes on from NZ_CP031467.1 coordinate 3,544,980, forward strand.
ATCTTTTGCGCGAGACGGGTGTCGGCCAGGTCTTGCACCTGGGTCAGCGGCATCGTCTTCGAGGTGATCGCGAGTGTGATGATCGGCGCGTCGGCCGGATTGACCTTGGCGTAGATCGGCGGCGCGGGCAGGTCGGAGGGCAGCAGGTTGCCCGCGGCGTTGATCGCCGCCTGGACTTCCTGCTCGGCAATGTCGAGCGGCAGATCGAGGCTGAACTGCAGCGTGATGATCGACGAGCCGGCCGAGCTTTGCGACGACATCTGATTCAACGACGGCATCTGCCCGAACTGGCGTTCGAGCGGCGCGGTGACCGACGAGGTCATCACGTCCGGGCTCGCGCCCGGATAGAAGGTCTGCACCTGGATCGTCGGATAGTCGACCTCGGGCAGCGCGGAGAGCGGCAGAAAGCGCAGCGCGACGAGACCGACCAGCATGATCGCCGCCATCAGCAGCGCGGTGCCGACGGGGCGCAGAATAAAGGCGCGGGATGGATTCATGCGGTAGTTGCGATGCCTTTATTGCGAGGCTTGCGCCGCGTGTTTGCCGTGATGCTCGCGGGCGCCGGATGCGCCCGATGCGCCCGATGCAGCCGCCGCGCCGCTCGCTCCACGCGCACCCGAAGCGCCGCGCGGCTTGTCGGCCGGAATCGTGATCTTCGCGCCTTCCTTGAGCCGGTCCGAACCGTCGATCACGACGCGCTCGCCGATCTGCAGGCCGGACTTGATGCTGGTGCGTTCGCCGTCGACCGGGCCCACCTTGACCGGACGCACCGTCACCGTGTTGTCCGGCTTCACGACGTACACGAACTGACCCATCGAGCCGTTCAGCACGGCCGGCGTCGGCACGATCACCGCGTTCTCGATCGTGTCCACGAGCAGGCGCGTATTCACGAACTGATTCGGGAACAGCACGTTCTTCTCGTTCTGGAAGATCGCGCGCAGCTTGACCGTGCCGGTGGTGGTGTCGATCTGGTTATCGAGGGTTTCGAGCGAGCCGCCTTCGAGCGACGTGGTGTTGCTGCGGTCGTATGCGGTGACCGAGAGCTTCGCGCCCGTTTGAGTCTGCTGGAGGATCTGCTGCAGGTTGTCTTCGGAGGTCGTGAAGATCACGCTGATCGGCTGCAACTGCGTAATCACGACGATGCCGTTGGTCAGGCTCGGCGTCACGTAGTTGCCCGGATCGACCTGGCGCAAACCCACGCGCCCGGACACCGGCGCGGTGATGCGCGCATAGACGAGGTCGAGCTTGTAGGTATCGATGTTCGCCTGGTCGGACTTCACCGTGCCTTCATATTGCCGCACGAGCGAGGCCTGTGTATCGACCTGCTGGCTGGCGATCGAGTCTTGCGAGAGCAGCGTCTGATAGCGCTTCAGGTCGAGGCGGGCGGTTTGCAGCAGCGCCTGGTCGCGCGCGAGGGTGCCTTGCGCGTTTTCCAGCGAGATCTGATAGGGGCGCGGGTCGATCTGGGCGAGCACGTCGCCTTTTTTGACCATCTGGCCTTCCTTGAAATACACGTCTTGCAGCACGCCGCTCAACTGCGGCAGCACGGTGACGTTGGCGAGCGGCGTGACCGTGCCGAGCGCGGTCAGCACGACCGGCATCTCTCCCTGTTTGGCGGTTGCCACGTGAACGGGCTGCGGCATGTTGGCGAGGCCGCCGGGCCCGCCAGGACCACCGCGGCCCGCGTGGCCGCCGCTCGCGCCACTCGCGCCGGCAGCCGCGCTCGCGCCGCCGCCGGGCCCGCCCCACGGATGCCAGCGCCACAACACGATCCCGAGGATAACCAGCGCCGCCACGATCAGGGCGATGTTGCGCCCGCGATGGCTTTGGGCTGCGACCGGCGTGTTCGCGGGACCGCCGGCGGGCTTTCCGGCAGCGGACGGCTGCGAACCGGGTTGAGAAGCCGGAGCGGCAGGGCGTGAGGTTTCCGGAAGCTTTTGTTGTTCGTCCATCGGTTCGGTCAGGTGACTGGCTTGGATGTGAGCTGCTCGTGCGCTTGTGCCGCTTCGACAATCTGGCGGACCGGCACGCAGGCGGCATGACAGGCGGTTTCGACAGCGGACGCGCCGCAAATGTTCAGCGCGATGCTACCCGAGGCGCGGGACAAAGATGTTAACGCAATGCGCCATCATGACAGGTCGGCGGGGCGTTATCGAAGGGCGATAGCGGCAAGCCGGGCGAGCGTCCGCGACGGGATTGCATGATCCTACGTCGCGGGCTCTGTAACAGTCCACCCGTGTATTTTTCTTTTGATTACGAAGGTTACAGGATAAGTAGAGAGCCGTTGATAATGCGGTGCCCGCCGGTCGGCGAACGTCTCCCGCATTTTAGTTATCCAGGCGGCGCCCGGGTGTGCCGCCGATCTCGAGAACGATCTTGTTGATGCATTCGAGCAGCGCCGGCGCTGCGCGCGATATCAGCCACTCGCGCGGGCACTGATCGGCGGAGCCGCCGCAATTGACCGCATAGCGCTCGCCCGAGGGGCCGATGAATCCTGAGGCGATGGCGTTCAGGCCGTTGTACCATTCGCCCGTGGCGATCGCGAAGCCTTGCTCCGCGGTTTCCCGTAATGCACTTGTCAGGCGGCTGCTGACATGGCCCCAATCGTCGCCTTCGGCGGCCTGCAGGCCGATCAGCAATTTTTCCCGTTCCGGTTCGGTCAGCGCCGACAGATAGGCGCGGCCGACTGCGGTGCGGCTGAGGTTCATGCGCGAGCCGATTTCGAGGCGCGATACCAGCACCGCCGAACGTGGCCGGATCGCGTCGATGACCACCATGTCGAGGCGGTCGCGTACGGCCAGATGCACGGACAACGCAGTGCGTTCGGCGAGTTCGATGAGGAAGGGGCGCGCCCGGGACCGGATGTCGAAGTTGCGCAAAAAACCGTTGCTCAACTCAAGTACCGACGAGGTCAGCACGAATCGCTCGCTGTCGGGCAAGCGGAACAGGAAGCCTGCGCCGACGAGCGTGGCGGTGATCCGCGAGACGGTGGGCTTCGGAATGCCGGTCAGCTCGGTCAACTCGCGGTTGCTGAGCGGCGCATCGGCTGCGGCGATCGAGCGCAACACGGTCAGGCCACGTGCAAGTGCGGTGACTTCGTCGCCCGAGCCGTCTTTGTCTTTGGCTGGGCCTGCGGCAGTTCGGGAGGACGTGGGTTGGGTCATGTCGTTTTTTTGGAACTACATTTCAGTTTACTGTTCGCTTGCCTGCCAGTAACCGTTTCGAAAAGATGCGATAGAGGCCCCAAAATGGGGCATAAAGTCCGTTTCTCTTCTGAAGATTCATTGTATCGGAATATTTTGCCGAGACGAATGAGGCTTGCTTATATTTTGCTTGACTTAGTCAGCATAACCATAAAAAATGGAACCTCATTTCGAAAGACGGTTTCAGATTCTGTATTTTGAAATACTGAACCAAGCGGCGTCTGCGGAGTGTCTGGTCGAGTCCTTTAACAGTCTCCCGTAACAGTCCACGCAGTGTCTGTCTCGAGTCCGGCGTCCAACATCGCGCGCCCGTCCAACTTTCGAATACCGTCTCTCAGGTTCTAGCACGGCCCTCGGAATGGCTAGAACTTTTTAAGGCGTCACGGAAACGTGACGCCTTTTTTTTGCCCTAACGGAACGCGACAAAGTTGGAACCAAACCGTTTTCAAAGTCGGAATGACAGTAAGGTTGGCGCTAACGGCGACAGTGCGTATTGCGGATGCGGCTGATCCAATCGTGCCTGTTCGGAGGTGCAATGGGTGCGCGCGTTGGCGCAGTATTGAGTTGTGTGATGTTCGGCTGGCATCTCGCGTGTAGGCAGGCACTTTGCCTGTCAGCGCCAGTCCGCGGAACGCCTCACTTGCGCTAGACTGGCTTGAGCAACCGGAAGGAGACCTGGATGATACGCAAGACGCTCAACGCCTCGCAGCTACAGCAGGAGGTCAACCGGCGAATCCACCGGCTGCAGGAAGTCGTCGAGGACGGCGTGAAGATTCGTGTGCCGCGGCCGCAGTTGCAGGAGCCTGACAAGACAGGCTGCAACTGGAACATGACTCACTTCGGCAACGCAATCGGCTTCGAGCGCGACATCGAGGGTGTGCTCAAGGCCGTGCGTGCGGAATACAACCTCAATACAGAAGTGAAAGACACTGGCAACCCGTTTGAGGACTAGCCGCGAAAGACATTGATTCGGTGTTTGTTTTTGATGGCGTGGGCGCTAGTGTTCCGTTCCGCTGATTCGCGAACAAAGTCGGTGTAGCTTTTCGAGGATGGACTCAGCGGAAACGGGCGCTGCTCGAACCTATCGCAGCAGTGTCGGCGGACGAAGTACGCCGGTTCTTTGATCAGGATACCCAGGTTCTCGCCGGCTCTCGGTTTGTTGCCGCCAAATTGACAAACTCGTTCAGGCGCATTTCCTGAGGTGTCATCCCATAGGCATTCTGAAAGGCGTGCGTAAAATGGGACGCTGTTTTGAAGCCGACTGAATAGCCGATGTCCTTGATCAGCCCCCTCGGAATTCGAACGAGGTCGTCTGCGGCGGCGCGCAGACGAAGATGCTGGATGTAAGCACCCAGCCCGCCTTCATGTTCGAACATCCGATAGATCGTGCTGCGCGGGAGCCCCAACGATTCAATTATGCTCTGAGGTGATAACTCGCACTCTTGCAGGTTGGCGCGAACATAGCTTCGCACGGATTCGAACATGAGCGCGCGGCTGACGGCTCGTTTGTTGCCGCTCAGCCCCGCCTCTTCCCCGAAGGCGGCCGCGATCAGTTGAACGAGGTCGGCAAGCCTGCGATGAGCGTCCTCGAACGGTATGTACCGGAAGTTCTCGACAAGCGTTCTGGCACGCTTGACGATAAGCCGCGTGCCAGGCTTGCTCGGGTCGAGCGCGCGACCGTGTATTGCTCCCGGGTCCGAGAACACTTGCCGCAGCAAGTTGGGGGGTACAACAAGCGTAATGTACCGGCACGCCTGCCGCAGTACGCGTACGGGTTGATCGAGATCGGTGGCAAGGACACTGCCCGCACATACGGTGGACTCGCGCTTCCTGGCAAGCGTCATGGTCGAATGAGCTTCGCCCCCCAGGAAAATGGTAAAACCGATGCCGCGTGCGTTATCGCGCGAAATACGAGCGATGGTGCGTTCGATCACGACCTGATCCGTATAGGTGTCGCTCATACGGAATTCGCCGATATCGTAACGATCGTTGATGCAGATAAAGGGCTGCCGGACCTGCTCACGCGACGTCGCCACCTCGATAACATGGCCAAGCTGCTCACAGTAGGCCAGCAGTTGCCGCTCTGGCGGCAGTCCGGCAACATCGAATCGGCTGTAAGCGATGCCGTTCTCGAGCATGAGTAGTGATCCGGTAGCAAAATACAACGATAACGATGCAGTCCCCTAACGACAGACGGCGGACAGCGATGTCGCAGTGATTGCTGCGCCGATAGCTCACTACAGCGTGACAAAGCCTACACGGTGTTAACGGTCGAAAAACAAAACGACTTAAGGTAATTTTTTGTAAGGATTTTCCGAAAATCATGTAGGGATGTGTCGCAATCGAACGAGGCGACATTGCGTATATTGTTACGGCAATCTGGGTGGCGGCGCCAACATCATAATGTGGTGCGCAGTGTCGGCGCATCCGTGTGAATAGCGTGCGACGGCAGTTGCATCGCACAAACGGAGCCTGTGTCAGACAATCGAGCCGGGCGGCTCGAAAACACCGTCCCTAGTCGGCCACCAGTCCCAGCGTCCTTGCTTCAAAAATGGCTTCAGCCTTGGACGTGACCTTGAGCTTGCTGTAGATGCGCCGTACGAAGGTTCGCACCGTGAATTGGGACAACTGCAACAGCTTCGCGATTTCCTTCGTTGTCAGGCCCTTGGTAATGAAGCCCAACACTTCCTTCTCGCGGACCGAGAGCAGGGACGAAGAAGCTGCGGCCCGCTCCCTGGCTGCGGCGCGGCGGGTGCCGTCTTGCCGGAAGTGCATCAGTATTTGCCGGGCGATGATCGGGTTGATGGGACTGCCGCCGCCTGCAAGGCTGCGGATTTCCTCGACCATCCCCGCAACCGGGCTGTCCTTCAGCAGATAGCCGGTTGCGCCGGCTTTGATCGAACGCATGACGTGCGTTTCGTCGGCGAAACTGGTCCTGACCATGATGTTGCAACCGGCCCATTTCCGGGCGCCCGCGCGGATCACGTCAATCCCCGAGCCGTCGGGCAATCCCAGGTCGATCAGCAGCACGTCCGCAGGAGCGCCATCCAGCAGCGCCAGTCCTGCGGCACGGGAACCCGCGACACCCGTCAATCGCATGTCCGGCGCGGCCTGCACGACCTTGCTCAATGCCTCGAGAAAGGTCGGATCGCTTTCGACGATTGCGACTTGGATGGCAAACGATTCTGAATTGGTGCTCGTGGTCTGCATATGGACGGGCATTGTCCAATTGGCGGGGACAAACCGGGTTTGTCCGATGACGCATCATCCTTAGTAACAAGGACCGCCGTGAGGTAACGAATGTATTGGCGAAAGGTGAATGTCGGAGCAATCCCCCGACGCTCCGACGGAACCTAGTATAGGTGCGCCTTTTTTAACGGATTGCTTGAGCGTCTCAGTTCTGGGGCATTTTTGAGGGCGTCGTCTGGCTGGCGGAGGCAGGGAACTGGCACATTGCCGAGTCGCTCACCAACCGGAACTGCCTTGGGGTGCTCCCTTTCGGGCAGTCAATAGCATCAATATCTAAAGAGGTCTTCCACTCGTGAAGACTGATTTCCGCGCTTTCGTCGAACCAGCTCTCATTGCGCGTGTTGTGAAGGTCGTATTTCGTATCCGAGGCAGCGCGTCGACGAACCAGGCTCATTAAGCTACCAATTCGTTGGTGTCAGTAGGCCGTCGTGAAATCTCGATGGCGCGAATACAGCCAACACCCGTACGTCAGTGGAATGTCATGCTTGATTCAAGTTCGTTACGATTTGTGCCGTTATTGCCAATGTCGAATGAGCGAGACAGTATCCAATGGTGGCAAAGGCGATGTTGAAAAGAGTTATATGCACTGTCGCGTTAATCGCGTTTGCAGGATGCGCGTCCCGACCACCGGTGGCGTTCGATCCGCCGGCGCCAGCAGATTGCTGCAGCGCCTGGCAACAGGTCCATTTCGAGCAGATGAACTCGATCCAGGTAAGCGGCATTTCAATCAGCATCGGACGCAGTCCGACATTCGATTTTCCCGAAGGGCGCTCTACATTTGTCGCTTACAAGTTACCTGACGTCAAGGTTAAGTCAATGACGGTTGAAACGTACGTGAGCTCGGGTTGGCTGCCGATGGCCACGGTGTTTCGTCCTAGGGCCTTGTTCCTCGATGCGAGCTTCCACGAGGTCGGAAATAGCAAACTTGAACCGATGAAACGGGCAGCAAAGTATCTGCAGGGAGAGTATTACGACGCAACCGCGGACATTCCCACGGACGCCGCCTACGTTGTCATCTTCGGCGCATCTTCAGCAAACACCGACCGGCTCGTGGCGTATTCCGAGAACGGCTCAATGTACGGGCTTCCTAATGCCTACGAAGGCAAGATTTCCATCCTGTTGAAATGAACTTGCAAAAAACATCTGCTGTTTTCCGGCTCGTTTTGTCGAACGTTATCGCGGCATCGCTGCTGACGGCGTGCGTCCCACATTTGCTGACGACTGATATCAACCTCCAGCCCGGTGACACTACCGCGCGACTCAGAATCCGTTTCGCGGGATACGGAGCGTTAAGCGTCGTTCAGTTCGCCCCTTCGAAGTGTTACGCGTACTCCGACCGGGCCGTCAGGTCGCTCACAAGTATCAACCAGGGCGAGCACACAATTATTGACCTTAGTCTCGTTTCTACATCGAAATTAGGCATGCCGAATGACCTGGAGGGTGTTCCGAAGAACTCGTACGAGGAGATTCTGGTGAAGGCTGGAACGCCTCTCGATTTCGGGGTTAGCTGGTTTGGCGGCAACGAATACGTGACCTATCGCGGAAACGGAATCGGAGAGTTCGTGCCTCAGACAGGCAAGGACTATGAACTGAAGGTCGTGGTGGCGCCCAGGAAGCCCATGAACCTTGTGGTCGAGGAACTGCAAGTATCCGACGGCAACATCGTGCGGGTGCCGGTGACGATGAACAAGGTACACCTGTGCGGCACCTGAGCGGCGGGGCGTCCGTACGATAGCGGTGACCTTGACTCTCGACTGGTCCCTCGCTGCTTCATCAGCGGTTCGTACTTACGCCTGGCTTTATTGATACCAGGTCTGTCTACAATTCAACGTACTGAAGCCGCATCAATGAGAAGAATTCTCTTTTTGGTCGCCGGAGGCTGTCTCCTGCTCTCGAATCAGGTGGCCCTTGCCCTCGATGGGGCGCAGCAAAACACGTCTGCTCCTGCCGCGCCTCAAATAGCAGCGCCTCCCGAAGCGATGCTTGACGCGCAAGTGAGTAAGTTGGGCTTTGAGCCCAACAGCGAGGCAGGAAAAGTCGCCAGGAAATGGGTCGTGCAAATAGCGACGGACCCGGATTGGAGCAAAGTCATGGCGCCACCAAGTGGTCAACCAGGCGACTCCTCCCGCAACGGCATAACGAACAGGTTCGGCGCGAATCTGTCGCCTCACGAGCGTGAAACGCTACTGCGATTGTTTCTAGGCGTCGTCTCTGGATTAAAACCGGAGCAGTGCGAGCGGATGTTCGGAGGAGAGGGGCCGCCGGTTGGTTCCAACCCCCTGTCTGCCAAACAGCTTGGCGAGTTGCTGACACTGCTGAATTCCGCGGTAAAAAAGGGCGCGCACGGCGATGCGCCCAGGGAGTCCTACTCGATTGCCCAGGCGCTCGATGCAGACAGTACTGCAGAGATGCGGACTGAGGCGGAGCTGCGCAAGAGTCGGGACATTACTGCGAGCGAAATGCAAGACATACCCGCAATTTTGAAGGGCAAGCATGCGTGCATCGCAGCATCTGCAATGTTTCGGTCATTGCTGGCGTTGCCCGAACCCGTCAGGACTGTAGCAACCTGGGATTTCCTGTCGTCTCCATGGCATGGGACTGCGAGCCAGCATGTCCTGCAGACGGCGGAACACTACGCTAACAGTGAGTTCGGGCTGGACAAGTTGCCCACGCAGCTTGCTAGCCGTTTGCCGGCCGCCGGCTCGCGGCCGTTGAGCTTTCGGAGCGCGGTGGTGGAGGGCGAATGGGAGAACCCGTCGCATCCGCAGTTCGACGGGAGGTATCGCAAGACATACTGGAACCTTCGCAACTCCGGGGCGGTTGCGACTTTCTTAAGCCGGGCGGATGCTGACAAAGAGATTGTCTGGGGGCATTTCCAAACAGAGTTCGGTTTCGCCGGACTGAGGGGCCAGGAGGTCGGGACTGGGATTCGGATTTTGCCGCCACAGGTGTTTCCGGCCTCGCAATTTTCAATGGCAAACGAAAGCAACTTTGTTCCTCAGCCCAACAGCAGCTTCCGCATACCGGCAACTCAGCCATCAACTGAGGATGTACGCGATTACCAATGCGAAACCTATGGAAAATATCCCGCGTCGAGAGTCTTTCGGGATTTGACGGGCGATGCGGTGGATGTCAGTTGCCAGGCGGTATCTAGTACGGGCGCTAGCAAGTATCAGATTCGAGAAGCCTACCTGTACGATTACAGCATCTCGGTCAGGCTATTTGAAATCGATAAGGACGGACTGACCTTCTCGCGCATTCGCAACGTGACCGTGACTCAATAGTTGAGCGCGTTAGGCGCGGAAAGCCGCTGTTCTTTGCAGTGAAGAAAGTGATTGCGAAGAAGGCCGTGGGCGTGAAGACGCCAGCAAAAAAAGCGCCGCACCAGAGCAGAGCCGTGCCCGCTCCGGTGGCCACAGTCGAGCCTGGCACTGAGTTGACGACCTGAACGCAGTGGTCAGGTGCCCGGCGTACCAGCGTTCTTCTGGTTCCACCGGGCACCCCAAACCGACGACGTCTTACTGCGCCTGCACTACCTGACGTTGCGCGGCCTGCTGTTGAGCTTGCTGTTGTGCATGCTGCTTCGCAAGGTGCCGGCCGACCATGCAGCCGCCGACCGCACCCACTACAGCGTGGTGCCCCGCGTAATGCCCGGCGACCCCGCCGACCACCGCGCCCTTGAGGCAGCCTGCGGCGTTTGCCGTGCCTGCCGTTGCAAAGGCCAGCGTCGTTGCAATCAGGGCGATTCTTATCGGGCTAGCTTTCATTCGAAGATACTCAGAGGTTGGATTGACCGGATGTGGCGCCTTCCGTCGTCATTTCAATACCCGCGCCAATCACGACGCTCGCGCCACTCGTGCTCGCGCCATTCCTGGCGGCGCCATTCACGTTCACGCCACTCGCGACGTTCGCGCCATTCGCGGGCTCGCCAGTCGTCGTCGCCGTACGCGACGGCGACAGGCGCTGGAGCATACACGACGGGAGGCGGCGGTGCGTACACTGGTTCGGCCGGCGCATACACGGCGCCGGGGATGCCCAATCCGATGGCGACGTCGACGTGCGCCGATGCTGCCGTTGATACCGCCAGTACTGCCAGACCGAGTGCTGCGCCAAGAATCTTCTTGTTCATTTTCGCTACTCCTCGCACATTGGGTGCAATGTCAGTGACTACGGTTCGGAGTGTAAGGAGCGATGTCGGACACATGTGAAACGGCTGTGCGAGATTCGTAACATGGAGTTACTCCTGAAGGCGTACCGCGTGGACGGTACGCCTTCAGGACCTGCCGCAGTGCCATGTGGCAGGTGAACGGGGCAACGCTATCACCCAACTGAACTTGAACACTCATGTAACGTGAACTAGCCTTAACCTCTAGCCGGAAGCAAGCCTTTGGTTTCGAGCCTCGTCGGAAACGCAAGCCCCCTGCAGCGAACGTTTGACCTATCCGGTCCCGGCTAGCGCGGTAGGGCCGGGGTAGGAAACAGGTTTGTGTCAGTAGACCTCCCGTGCCGCGCGCCCGGTGGTTCCTTCGAGCTGGGACATTTGCAGGCGACGCCGTCGCCCTGATGCCGTTATATCGGAGGGAGCATGTCCGTTGACAACATCAAGACCATCATCATAGTCATGATGGAGAACAGGTCTTTCGACCACGTTCTTGGCTACCTGAGCCTCGACGGGAAGGACGTCAACGGCCTCTCGGCCGACCCCACCTGGCAGCAGAATTTCACGAACCTCTACGGCGGCGATACGTACGCCATCCATGCGCTTTCGCCGTCGACCCAACTTATTCCCGACCCGCCGCATGACCGCACGCCGATTTCGCTGCAAATAAACACGCCGTGCGCGAATGGGGGCTGTCCTGAACTGGGGGGATTCGTCGCGAGCTATGCGACACGAAACCCGGCGCCAGCGGACCTGTCGATGGTGATGGGCTACTACACGGCCGGTGCTTTGCCTGTTTACGATTTCTTCGCCAAAAATTTCACCGTCTGCGATAGCTGGTTTGCGCCGCTTCCGACGGGAACCCAGGCAAACCGCTTGATGGCCATGGCGGGAGAGAGCGCGATTAGCGACAACGTTTCTGGTTTTCTTCCCGAGCAGCCCCTGGTATACGACTGGCTGACCGCGCACGGCGCAAGTTGGTGTGTCTACCAGTCGGGAGACTTTTTCCCGTTCTTCAGCTTGATGCCAAAGTGGTTGCCGGAGATAGTCACTTCGCTTGCCTTGCCGCTGGATGGCAACGGAGGGAGGTTCAGGCGGTATTCGCGCTTCAAGGCGGACTGGACGAACAGTAGCAATTTGCCGCAAGTCATTTTCATCGAGCCGGAATACACGGATGGGCCGCACCGGGTACCGAACGACGACCATTCACCTACCGGCGTCGCCCCGGGGCAAGCGTTCCTTGCCGACATTTATCAAACTATTTCCGCGTCGGATCGATGGGACGAGACGCTGATGATTGTCACCTACGACGAGCACGGGGGATTCTTCGACCATGTAAGCCCACTCAACATTTCGACTGACGTTGCCGGTTATCAGTTTCAAACTACCGGGCTGCGTGTACCCGCATTCCTGGTCTCGCCCTATGTCGCGCCGGGGGGCGTCTTCTCCGGCGACCTGGACCATACGTCGATACTTCAGCTTCTCGCGGATAAGTTCAACGCGGGTAGCACGTACTCTGCTCCGGTCAGCGCCCGCACACAACTTTCGAAGCTCAGCTCCGCTCTTTCCGAAACGAGAACGCCGGGCTCTGCACCGAAGCTGAATGTGCCCATACCGGGCAACTTGCCCGCATCGGCTCCCGTCTCGCCACCGACCGGCCTCTCGGCGTGCGCGCAAGCCTTTCGTAGCGTCGCGCTCAAGGTTCAACAGGATCATCCGGAGTTGCTGTCTTCGCCGAGCTGGGGCGACCTTGCGAGTTTTGTTGCGACGTATAAGGGTGGGGCGTGAATTGGCGCGAAGTTTATTCGCGTCATCGTCGTGAAGAAATCTGATGCCAGGGCGAAGGCCGCTGGCAAAAACAGCGTTGTTGCCAAAAAAGGCTGCAGCGAAGAAAGCCGTCGAAAAGATTCGCGGCAGGCTCGAAGCGTTGTTAGACACGCAGCGCGCGAATCGGGCAAAAGCCGGGCAAAAACCGGGCGTCCCTGCAGAGCAGGTCATCGCGGACATCATGGCAATGCCCGAGCAAGGTTAGTTCAGAGATCTCAAAACTAACTGTTTAATGTCCCATATTTTTCCGGCTTGAACGGGCATGCAGTATCGGCCTGCGTGAACCGGACTACCTGTCGTTGCCCCCGTCCGATGCGCGCGGGATGTGACCTGTAGCGTGCCCTCCCATCGCCCCTGATTGCCGCTTCGCCAGACGTGGGTCGGACGCGCTTCGCGTAAACCATTTCAGCCACCCGGCGCCCATGGACGAGCGCGACGTCGAGCAGACTGGCGCGCGGCGCGAGCCAAGGCGCTCAACTCAACATTCGCAATTTTTGCCCTGACCCAGTAGAGGAAAATCATGATGGTTAATCGACGCATTGCAGCTCGCCTCTTGCTTGCCATGGTTGCCGCTGCCGCCGCACATGTGACAGCCCATGCCCAGACCGTAGCGGCAACGCTGACGCCCGGACAACTGAAGATTGGCATGGAGATCAGCTATCCGCCGTTCGAATCGTATGCCGGAAACGAAATTGTCGGCGTGGATCCGGAGCTGGCCCGGGCGCTCGCAAAGCAGATCGGATCGAGCGCTAGCCTCGTCGATACGCGGTTTTCCGGGCTGATTCTGGGCCTGAACGCGAGGCACTACGACGCGGTCATCTCAGGCATGTACGTGACTCCCGAACGGGTCGCACAGGCGCGTGCGATCCCATATGCGCAGACCGGCGCGGCAATTCTGGCCGCGGCGTCCGGAACCGTGCAGCCCAGGACGATGACCGACCTCTGCGGCTTGCGCGTGGCAGTCGAGCAGGGCGCATCGTGGGCTCCGACGTTGCGCAAAGTCTCGGACGGATATTGCAAGGCGAAAGGCAAAGCGGAGATCGGCATCCAGGAGTTCCCGTCCGCTCCCGAAGCCCTCCAGGCGCTGCTGTCGAACAACGTGCAGGCACAGATGGAGATTGCCGTCGCCGCTCATATGCTGGCCGGCAAGTCGTCCGGGCGCGTCGTCGTTACGTCGACCGAACTGATTGAGCCGCAAACGCTCGGCATTTACGTCAGAAAGGACGACCCCACGCTCTATGACGCGCTGAACAAAGCACTGGATCAGCTTAAGCAGAATGGCGAGTACGGACGGATTCTCAAGAAGTACAACCTCCTGCCGCCCGCCAGATCGTCCTGATTTCAGCCACGCCATCGTGCGTCTTAACGTGACGTGAGACCCTCATGCACTTCGATTTTGCGTACTTTTTATCGTTGTTCTCGCTGCCTGCCTTCTGGCAGGCCAGCCTGACGGTCGTCGAACTCAGCGCGCTGTCGTGGACCGTAGGCATGGTGCTCGGCTTTCCGCTGGCGCTGGCCAAACTGTCCGGCAAGCGGTGGCTGACCATGCCGGCGAACCTGTATATCTGGTTTTTCCGCAGCGTACCGCTGCTGGTCGTGATTGTCTTCGTCTTCAACCTGCCGCAGATCTTTCCGGCCACCGGGGCGGTTCTTTCGAATCCGTTCGTCGCCGGTCTCATCTCGCTCGTCGCGACCGAAGCTGCATACATGGCGGAAATTCATCGGGGCGGCCTGTTGTCGGTGGCACGCGGCCAACACGAGGCAGCCGTCGCGCTGGGGATCCGGGCGATCGGCTTGCAACGGCTCGTGATCGTTCCGCAAGCCTTCCGTATTGCATTGCCGACACTCGTCAACGAGTTCATCACTTGCGTCAAACTGACTTCACTGGTGTCGGTCATTTCGCTGACGGAATTACTGCTGGTCGGTCAGCGGCTCTACGCGCAAAACTTTCTGGTGCTGGAAACGCTGCTCGCGATCGCGATCTACTACGTCATGATCGTGACGGTCTTCGGCTGGATGCTGCAGCGCGCCGAGCGATGGCTCGATCTGACGCGTCGTCGCGCAGGTACGATTCCGGAAGTCGAGCTTGCGTCGCTGCGTCATGACCTCGCTTCGACTCAGCCGGCTCCGGCGAAATCGCTCGGCACGAATGCAGGAAACGCGCTGCGGCTGAAGAACATCCATAAGCGTTACGGCAACCACGAGGTGCTGAAAGGCATCGATCTCGATGTCGGCGTGGGCGAGGTGGTGTCGATCATCGGACCGTCCGGATCGGGAAAGACGTCGCTGATACGCACGATCAATGCGCTCGAGGCGATCGACAACGGTGAAATCGGTTTGTTCGGCGAGTCGTATATCGAGGCCGGTGAGCGATCAGACGGCGCCCGCGTGCGAATCGGCAGAAACCGTATCGGGATGGTGTTTCAGAGTTTCAATCTGTTCCCGCACCGCACGATTCTCGACAACATCATGATGGCGCCTCGCTACCATCGTCGCGGGCCGAAAGGGGATCTCATCCGCCGGGCGATGGCGCTGCTGGACAAGGTCGGGATGCTGGCCCATGCGCACAAGTATCCGCACCAGCTCTCCGGCGGTCAGCAGCAGCGTGTAGCGATTGCGCGGGCGCTCGCCATGGAGCCGGACGTCATGCTGTTCGACGAGCCGACGTCCGCACTCGATCCGGAACTGGTCGGCGACGTCCTGGCTGTCATTTCGGATCTGGCGAAAGAAGGCATGACGATGGTGATCGTCACGCATGAAATGAACTTCGCGATGTCGATCTCCGACCGTGTGGTGTTCATGGAAGGCGGTGTCGTTCGATTCGGCGCCTCGCCGGAAACGATACTCGCCAGTCCGGACGCCGAACGTGTGCGGCGCTTCATCGGCATCGAGTCGCGCGTTGCGGTGAACCAGGAAGGCATGGTGTCCGGAGCCGTGTAGCGCAAGGCCTGTACGGCCGGATGTCAGGCGCCGATCTGACGCCTGAGTATGTCGCAGAACTTCTGAACCAGCGGTTCCTTCGAGCGTCCCCGCCGCAGGACGAACGTGAACGGCGCCTGGAATCCGAAGGTTGCGGGCGAGAGCGCCCGCAACCTTCCTTCGTCCACCCAGCGCTGCGCAAAATGTTCGGGCAGAAACCCGATGTAGGCCCCCGACAGGATCAGGATCAACTGTCCCTCCATGCTGTCCACGGTCGCCTCTGTTGCCCTGAGCCCATGCCGGGCGTGTTCCGCCTGGCTCCAGTAGGCCCGTCCCACCAGACGGTGTTCCGCAACGGCCTGCTCGGTCATGTGTTTGTTATCGAAGAGCGGATGCCGGTCGCCGCAATAGAGCCAATGTTGCTCGCGATATAGCGGTCGATAGAGCAAGCCGTTCATTCTGATCTGAAATGCGCCTATTGCCGCATCCAGCCGGTTACTCAAGACGCTCAACTGCACCTCGTAGGGCGTTTGAAGATGCAGGTTCAGATGAACGGCCGGGTGTTCACGCGCGAACGTACCGATGGCGGCGTCCAGCGACAGCGCGCGATCGGTTACCAGCGCATCCAGCACCCCGATTTTCAGGCTTCCTCGCAGTTCGCCTTTCAGTCCGACCGCATAGCGCTCGAACCCTTCGACTTCTCCGAGCAGCCTCTGGGCTTCGAGATGAAATTCGGCGCCCTTCGGCGTGAGGCTGAAGCCTCCCCGGCCTCGATGACACAGCACGACGCCGACGAGTTCTTCGAGCTGGCTCATGTAAGTGCTGATCGCGGAGGTGGACAGATTCAGTTCCTGCTGCGCGCTGGCAAAGCCCTGATGACGCACGACGCTGGTAAAGACGCGCAGCAGCCGCATGTCCGGCGTGACTGAAACCACCCATACCTCCATCCAGTTGATTGAGTGCTCTTGTTCTTGCTCTTGGCGCGGCGCGCGTACCGGAAAGCAAGCGACGCCGATTGTTCAGAAATACCTGAACCAAAAATTTGAGGCGAGGAATTTGTCGTGAATTCCCTGCGCGGCATCATGCATTCTCGAAGGCTGCGTGAATATAGGTGATAGCGCGATGCCGGCAAATTGCCCTGGTGCAGCCGATTCCATCAAGACAACGTCAAGCGAAAATGCACACGATCCAATTCAATACGCCAGAAGTCAGTTGGGATGCGCACGAGCGGCAGATTCGAAACGACCTCGCGGCACTGTACCGTCTGCTCGCGCACTTCCGTATGACGGACCTGATAGACACGCACATCTCGGCACGCTTGCCAGGAGAAACGCCGGCCTTTTTGATCAATCGCTACGGTGTTCTGTTTCACGAAATGCGCGCGTCGGACCTGGTCAGGATCGACCACGCAGGCAACGTCACCGATCGGCGCGCAGCGGCGAGTCCCCAGCATTTTCGAGTGAACGCGGCGGGATTCACGATCCACTCCGCCATTCATACGGCGCGCCCGGATCTTCATTTTGTCGTCCACACCCATACGGCCGCGGGTATCGCTGTGTCTGCCCAACGGGACGGACTCCTGCCGATCAGTCAACACGCGCTCAAGTTTTATGGGCGGCTCGCTTACCACGACTACGAAGGCATCGCGCTCGATCTCGGCGAACGCGAGCGTCTCGTCGCCGATCTCGGCATGCGCAAAGCCATGATTCTGCGCAATCACGGCTTGCTTGCGGCAGGCGAGTCTGCCGCAGAAGCGTTCCATGAAATCTACATGCTCGAGCGAGCCTGCCAGGCGCAAGTCCAGGCGATGGCCGGCGGTGCATGCCTTGTCGTTCCCCATGCCGACGTATGCGAACGTACCGCGCAGCAATTCGAAATGGATTCATCCAGCGGGATCGTCGATACGGCGTGGAGCGCTGCGTTGCGCCTGATCGACGATTCTCGCCCGGATTATCGGGTGTGACCGAATGCGAGTTTCCGGAGCAGGATGGGGCTTCGGACTTAAGCGATGCCGGCGCCAAGGGCCGGGAACACATCGGTGAACAGCAAAGCGATCAGCTGTTGTCCGGCCGGGGTGGACCAGTCCTGTGCGATTTCCGCCATGAGCGTGTTGGTGGCAGTGAGCACCACGCCCGCATCGTGCATCCGTTGACGCGCAAACTCTTCGGAAAGGTCGCTGGGCGATCCCGAGGCATCCATCACTGCCTGCACGGCAAAGCCTTCGAGCGCGGCATCGATGGCCGGGAAGATGAGGCAAACGTCGGTGGTGACGCCTGCCATGATCAGGTTCTTGCGCCCTGTGGCGAGCACCGCATCGCGGAAGTCAGGGTAGGCCCAGGCATTGACGACGCCGGGGCGCTTGACCCGCGCCGCGTGCGCTTCGGGCAGGATCGCGGCGATTTCCGGAAGAATCGGACCTTGGGCGCGATCTTCCTGACTGGACGTGATCACGACCGGCAGATTGAGGATCTTCGCCATCCTGGCGAGCGCAATCGACTGTCTGGCGGCGAGTCCCCGGTCAATATTCTTGATCAGTTGCATCGTGCCGACCTGATGGTCAATCAGCAGCAAGGCGGTGTTGTCGGCAGTGAATCGTTCAACCTTCATGATGTAACTCCTGTGGGGTGATGGGGCGCACGCCCCCGGGGGCGGGGCTGCCTGTCACAGGCTTCCCATATCGCCACGGTGGTAAGCGGCGGTTGCCGCGATCAGGCTCTCCCGGCTCGCAAAAGCCATGGGTCCGTTTGCAAGCACAGGCTGGTGCAGCGGCTCGCCGATGAACACGGCGATCCTGGCGCCGTCCGCTTTGGCGGCGAGCGTGTGCGTCGTCGCCGCGGTCACGGTCGGCAGAATCGGGGCGCCGAGGTCGTCAAGACTGAAGCCTTTGCCGTCGAGCTCCGCACTGCCCAGGATCGGCATGAAGAAGGCGCGCTCGCCCGCGGCCACCGGCAGCGCGAGTTCAGCGCCGGCCTCCAGCGCGATGTCCAGCAAGGTGACGTCGGTCGGCGGTGTCAGTGGGGAGCGCACGCCGTCGAAGCTGCCCAACGGGATGCGCACCCGGATACCGAGGCGCTGCACCACCGGCACATCCTCCGGGGCCAGGCTCAGCGCGAACGGCGCTGCATTCTGCTTTTCCCGAGGCAGATTGACGAAGATCTGCAACAGGTGAGCGGTGCTTCCCGGCACTGCGGGATTCTCTTCATGAATCACACCGCGCCCCGCAGCGGTCCAATGCAGGCCGCCTGGCTCGATCAGCGTGCTGTTGCCCAGCGAATCGCGGTTGGCAATGCCCGTCTCCGAGTCGAGGAACAGATAGGTCACCGCGCAGAAACCAGCGTGTGGATGCGGCGGGAAGGTGGGCGCGCTCATCCAGGCGTGGTCGACACCCATGAAGGGATCGAGCTGCGACGGATCGGAACCATGCAGGCTATATGCGCGGAAATGGCTGCCCCGATTGGCGCGCTGCATGCGCGCGGTGGCTGTCGACATGGCTGCGCTCCTCAGGCGTTACCGGTCGCGTTCAAGGCGGGGTAATCGATATAGCCTTGGGCTCCGGGTGTGTAGAACGTGTTCTTGTCGGGGATGTTGAGCGCTGCACCCACACGAAACCGCTCAGGCAAATCCGGGTTGGCGAGGAATGCACCGCCGAAGACCGTAGCGTCGGCGCGCCCCTCGGCCAGCAGGTTTTCAGCGGCGGCCTGGTCGAGTCCTCCGCCGACCAGATAGGCGCCGTCGAAACGCGGCCGCAGCATGGCGTGGTAATCGACGCTCGTGCCGAACAGCGCGACGTGCAGATACGCGAGATTGAGGCCGCGCAGGCGCTCGACGAGATACGCGTAGGTTTCCTGCGGCGCCGCGTCGGCAATGTCGTTGAAGTTCATTTCCGGCGAGATCTTGATGCCGACGCGATCGCCGCCGGCCTCCGCAACCATTGCCTCCAGCACGTCGAGAACGAAGCGGGCGCGGTTCGCAACGGAGCCGCCGTATTCATCGTCGCGCTGATTGCTGCCGGACGAGAGGAACTGTTCAGGCAGATAACCCGAAGCAGCATGCAATTCGACGCCGTCGAAGCCCGCTTCGAGCGCGCGACGCGTCGCCATACGGTACTCATCGACCACGCCGGCGATCTCATCCAGACGCAGTGCTCGGGGCGTCACGAATTCTTCCATGCCTTTGCCGGTCCAGGTCTGTCCCGCCGGCTTGATGGCCGACGGCGCCACCGGCAGCGCGCCATCCGGTTGCAGCGACGGGTGCGAGATACGTCCGCTGTGCATCAGCTGCATGAAGATGCGTCCGCCGCGGGCATGCACGGCGTCGGTGATCCGCTTCCATTCGGCCACCTGGGCATCGCTATGGATGCCGGGCGTGCGCACATAGCCCTTGCCGGCCGCGGACGGAAACACGCCTTCGGTGATGATCAGACCTGCACTGCTGCGCTGGACGTAGTAGGTGACGACATTGTTGTCTGGAACGCCCGCGTCATCGGCGCGCGAGCGGGTCATCGGGGCCATCACCATACGGTTCGGGATGGACAGGCCGCCAATGCGGACGGGGGTGAAAAGCTGACTCATGGTGTGTTCCCAGTGGTGATGTGTTTATCGGATAGGGCCATCATCCGGAAAATCATGAATGGGATAAAGATGGCAAAATGGAAACCATTGAGCCATTTATGGAGCAGTGAGGTGGAGTTTCTGAACGACATGGCGCTGTTCGTCGCGGTGGTCAAAGCGAAAAGCTTCCGTCGCGCGGCAGAGGCCATCGGGGTGCCGAACTCGACGCTGTCGCGCCGGATCAGTGCGCTGGAGAAGGCGATCGGGTTGCGCCTTCTCTATCGCACCACGCGCAAGATCGAGCTGACCGAAGCAGGCCAGCTTTATTTCGAGCGCGCGAGGCGCATCGTGGAAGAAGCGCGGCTTGCCCACGAGCAACTCGGCGAAATGCTGGCCCAGCCCGTTGGTGTGTTACATGCGTCGTTGCCGGTGGATTTCGCGAATATCTTCCTCGCGCCTTTGCTCGCGGAATTCGCGCGGCGCTATCCCGGCATCAGCTTCGAGTTCGACCTGACGCCGCGCCGCGTCGATCTGGTCACCGAGCACGTCGACGTCGCGATCCGCATGGGCGAGCTGCCGAGCTCGAATCTGATCGCACGACAGCTTGCCCGACTGCCGCGCTATCTCTACGCATCGCCGCGTTATATCGAACACTACGGCGAGCCAGGCGAGCCGGCCGACCTCTTGCGGCATGAGTGCGTGCGCCTCGGTCCGGCGGAGGTCGGCGGCTGGACTCTTCACAAGGAAAACGAAACGATCGAGGTCGATGTAGGCGGCCGTTTCCTGCTGAACAGCGTCGGTATGATCCGGCGACTGGCGACGCTCGATCTTGGCATCGCCGTGCTGGCCGAAGAAATCGTCGCCGACGACGTCGCGGCCGGGCTATTGCGCCGGGTGTTGCCAGACTGGCAGGCGCCGGCCATTCCTGTCTACGCCATCACCGAGACGCGACTGTTGCCAGCGAAAACGCAGCGCTTCATTGAATTCTTGCGTGAGCGCCTGGAGGCGTAGCGTCTGGCACCGGCGCTGCATTCCCGAGTCGTCGTGTTGCGCACCAGGCTTTGCGGATAGACGTCCCTACGCCTCGCGCCGTCCGGCCTGTTCGCGAATGGCGGCGACGATGTTCCGCATTCGAAGATGGGAGCCTATAGTGAAGACATCTTCGCCCTCGGGGCGAGCTTCCTGTTCGGGACCGACGCATTTGACGGGGGACGGCAATATGGCTGCTGATTCTGGTTTGGCTGACGATCTGCGGGGGCAGACGCCAGGGTCGCTGCTGACGCTGGTCGAATACCTTGAACTTTCGCTGGATAAGGGGCGAAGCGTCGTCATGATGCGTCACGGCACAGGGGTCTGTGCTGTCTACATCGGCGACCCGGCGGACGAGGACAACGCGTTGACGGGTCACGGCACCATCGCGATGGACGTGGCTGACGAGATTCTCGAACTGACTCACGCGGGCCTGAACCGGATATCGGTCGGCGGCCAGACTTACCGGTTTGTTCGAAGCTTCACGCACGTCGAGGGCGTAGGCGCCGTGATATTCGCGCCGGCGTAGGGTGGCGGGCAGCGTGGCCACGACCGGCACCAGGCCTGGCGTGGCCTCCTTTACGGCATCGCGAGCCCGTTCTGACACCTTCCTGGCGCCGCGTTGCATGTTTTCACACGCGGACCAAAGCGACCTATCCTTAAGGGATCTCAAGCGATAGTCTCCCGTTTCCTTCCTTCCGGAGGAGGTGCGCCATGTCAATGTCCGCCACGCTTCAGGAGTGCCTGCGCAGCAAGGGCTCCCAGTACGAAATCGTGCATCATCCGCATAGCCATTCCAGCATCGAAACCGCGGCAGCGGCGCATATTCCCGGTGACCGCCTCGCCAAAACAGTGTTGTTTGAAGACGAACACGGCTATGTGGCGGCGGTACTGCCATCGACCTACGCCGTGCGGCTGTCCGAGCTTTGGGCAAAGACCGGACGCCATCTCATGCTGGCCAAAGAGGTCGATCTGCGCGAACTGTTCAAGGATTGCGACATAGGCGCGCTTCCGCCGGTATGCACGGCCTATGGCATGCGAACCTATCTCGACGAGAGCCTGGCCCAGCATCCGGACGTCTATTTCGAGGCCGGCGATCACGAAGAGTTGATTCACATGGGTACGGATCAATTCCTGAATCTGATGGACCAGGCCGAGCGGATACGCTTCGCCCGCCGCATGCAGGGCATGTCGACCTGACCGGCGTTCGTCGATACGGTGTGGCACGGTGCAGTGCGGCATGAAGCGCTGCGTCTCCAACCATTGCGCGAGGCTGATCATGCAACGCAGCGATACGGTCCTGAAGCAGGTGATGGCCGCCTTCGAACGCGAATCACACCTGAAGCTGCACAATCATCCCATTCGTATGAGCATCGACGGCGGTGCCTTGACCGTGACGGGCGAGGTGCCGGATGTCGCATCCAAGAAACGCCTTCTTCAATTGACGCAGATGCACTGCGAGGGAATGCGTCTGGTCGATCAACTGCGGGTTGCCGCCAATCCGTCGGTCGGCGACGGCGAGTTGCGCACGCGTCTTTGCGAACGGCTGGCGCAGACGGTGGAGTTTCGCAACTGCGTGATCTGTGCGCGCGTCAAGGGCCAGCTGCAAGTGCTGCACGGCACCATGGACGAGGCGGGCAACGACGGCAGCGGCGTCGTCGAAGTGACGGTGGATGACGGTGTCGTGACCTTGACGGGGCAGGTGGGCAGCCTGTCCCACCGGCGCCTCGCGAGTGTGACGGCCTGGTGGGTCGGCGGCTGCCGCGACGTGGTGAATCTGCTGGAACTGGTGCCCGCCGAAGTCGACGGCGACGATGAGATTTCCGAGGCGCTGCACCTGGTGCTCGAAACCGATCGGCGTGTGCGCGCCGAGCAGATCACCATCAATGTGGAAAATCACAGGATCACGCTGGCAGGGTGGGTGGCGACCGAAGCGGAAAGGCGGCTGGCGGAACAGGACGCCTGGTGTCTGGATGCGATCGATGGCGTCGTCAATCGCATTCAGGTGGGGGCTTGATCCGACGTGGCCGCCGCGCGGTAGATCGCGCGGCGGCCAAGCTTTGCGTTAGACGCGTTTAGTGCGGTGCCGGAGCGGACCGCCGTGACGGCACCGTATCGGCGCGCCAGTTCAGGACTTGTCTTTGGCACCCTCCACGGAGGCCATTCGAAAGACCGAGATGCCCTCCATGGGGTCCAGTGTTTCGCGCCAGGGCGCGCGCTCCAGTAAGCGAATCGTGTCTTCATAACCCGTGACCCAGCGCCGCGCGATGCCATTCGACGAAAAATCGATATCCCTGTTCAAGTCGTCGTTATCGAACGCCGGCGCGTCGAGTTCCAGGACCTGCATCGTCGTGCCGCAGCCCCAGCCGAGGAGCGCCTGAACCTCCGGCGTATCGCGTTTCTCTTCGGGAACATACTGGCTGAGTTCGCGAATCACGTGACGCAGCCGATGAATCTGCTTCTGCCGGTCGAGATGGCTTTCCGCCCGGCTCGAATACTGAATGTCGCGCTGCCGGCTCATGACCTGCAGGATGGATTCGGGTTCCGGACCGCTCGATGGCCACAACTGCACCGAAAAAATCACCGAGCTGCATCGGGGCCGATCGTCGAGCACGGCTTCGAGCGGTGTGTTCGAGTAGATGCCGCCGTCCCAGTACGATTCGCCCTCCAGCCGCACCGAAGGAAAGCCGGGTGGAAAAGCGGCGGAGGCCATCACATGCTCGACGTCCATCGGCGCGTCGCGATTGGTGAAATACCGCATGCGTCCGCTGCGGACATTGACCGTGCCAACCGTCAGCCGCGTCGCCTTGCGATTCAGGTAGTCGAAATCGATCAGCGAAGACAGAGTTTCACGCAGTGGCTCCGTCGAATAGAATGCCGCCCGCTCTGCGCCCACGCGCGCCTGAATATTTGCCCATGACCCGGTTTGTGGGGTGAAGAACGACGGCACGCCTTGCGTGACGATCGCCAGGTCGCGCGACCAGTTGGCGAGCCCAGGCCACAGCCAGTTTGCCGCATCGACGCCATGCCGCGCCACGCCGTTCCAGAACTGGGTCAATCGCGCCATGCGGTTCTCAGGCAGATTGCCCGCGATGATCGCGCCGTTTATCGCACCGATCGAGGTGCCGATCACCCAGTCGGGTTTGACCTTGCGGTCATGCATCGCCTGATAGACACCCGCCTGGTACGCGCCGAGGGCGCCGCCTCCCTGGAAGACAAGGACAACCTGTCCGGGAATGTCCGGTGCGGCCTCCGGCTGGCCGGCCGCCTTGGCGTTGGGTTCGCCGTGCGTCTTGTTGCCCATTGCAGGTCTCCCGGACGAATGCCGCGTGCCGGTGATTTTGCCACGGGTGGGGGCGGCCTGGCGCCGCTCGCGCCGCGCAAGCACCGCTGCCCTACCGAAGCCCCATCGCCAGTTCCACGAACTGCATCGCCCGGGCATTGGCGTCGCCATGGCGGTGAACGATGTACAGCGTGCTGATGGTGTCGGTCTCGTCCAGCTGTCTGAACACGACCCCAGGCACCGCGATGGTCTGCAGCGTCGACGGCACGAGCGCAATGCCGAGTCCCGTGGCGGTCAGGCCGATCAGGGTGGACGCCTGCTGGGCCTCCTGGACGACCTGCGGTTCGAATCCGCGCTTCGCGCACAACGCGATGATCTTTTCGTAGACCGCGACCCCCGCTTGCCGTGGATAGGCGATGAACGGTTCGTCGCGCAAATCCTTCAGCTTGATCGAAGCGGCATGGGCGAGCCGGTGCCGCGCATGCATGGCGAGCACGAGCGGCTCGTCCATCAGCGGCGTGAACACCAGATCCGTGGGGGGCGCGCTTTCGGGCATTCGCAGCAAGCCGACGTCGATTTCGCGCTGCTCGATTGCCTCGATCTGCCGCGACGACGACAGCTCCAGCAGCGTGATATTGACCTTCGGCCGTTGTGTCCGGTACGCGTGAATCAGCCGCGGAAAAAACGGTGACAGCGTCGAAGCGTTGGTAAAGCCGACCCGCAAACGCCCGACCTCGCCGCTGACGGTCTCCCAGACG
Source organism: Paraburkholderia caffeinilytica (assembly GCF_003368325.1). Lineage (NCBI taxonomy): Bacteria > Pseudomonadati > Pseudomonadota > Betaproteobacteria > Burkholderiales > Burkholderiaceae > Paraburkholderia > Paraburkholderia caffeinilytica. Next base: position 3,569,957 of record NZ_CP031467.1, read on the forward strand.
CTTTCTTTCGCGTGTTCGATGCGCGCGAGGATCGCTCGTGCGTCGTCCAGCAACGCCAGTCCCGCCTCGGTCAGCACGACGGTGCGGCGCGTGCGGTGGAAGAGCCGCGCGCCCAGTTCCGCCTCCAGCGACTGGATCGCAAGGCTCAAGGGCGCCTGCGTAATGCCCAGCCGCTCGGCGCTGCGGCGGAAATGCAGCTCCTGCGCCAGCACCACGAAAAATTCCAGATGACGGATATTCATTGATTTGCTCTGTAAATCAATAACCTTGGTTTCGAGAATAAATCAAAACTGTTTCCCGGGCGATACTGTCTTCCACCAACATAACGACGGAGACAGCATGAACGGTGCGGAACTGGTCGAACGCCTGCGAGCGCGACACAAGATCATTGCGCTGGGAATTCGCGCCTCGCGTACGACGGATGCGGTCCGCTGGGCCAAGGCGGCCGGCTACGACACGATCTGGGTGGATATGGAACACAGCTCGCTGCCGGTCGATACCGTGTCGCAACTGTGCTCGTGCGCGGTCGACCTCGGCCTGATGCCGTGGGTGCGTGTGCCGGAACGCGATTACGGCACGATCAATCGCGTGCTCGACGGCGGCGCGCTCGGCATCATCGTGCCGCGTGTGGAGACCGCCGACCAGGCGCGCGACGCGGTGATCGCCACGCGCTTTCCGCCGCTCGGCCAGCGCTCGCAACTGGCAACGCTGCCCTACGTCAACTACGAGAAACTTCCCGCTCGCGAACTCAATCGTCGTCTGAATGACGCGACCGTGCTCAAGGTGCTGATCGAAAGCCGCGCCGGTGTCGAAGCGGCCGATGCGATCGCGGCCATCGAAGGCGTCGACGTGCTCGCGCTCGGTTGCAACGATCTGTCCGCCGATCTGGGCCACACCGGCGAATCGGCGCATCCGGAAGTCGTGGCCGCGTGCCGCAAGGTGATCGCGGCGGCAGAGCGGCACGGCAAGGTAGCGATCGTGGGCGGCATGCCGGAGTGCGAGGCACTCAATGCATTGCGCCGCGAGGGCGCCGCGCCGTTTGTCTTTGCCGGCATCGACAGCGATGTCTACCTGGCGGCGCTGCGCGAGCGTGTCGAGCAGGCACGTCAACTTTAATTCGAACTTCCACTTTCAGATCATGGCAGAAACCCCGCTGATTTCCACGCCGATGCGTGACTATGAAACCCTGTCGCGGCCGTCGTTCACGATGCCGCCGCTCGCCTGCGACGCGCACATGCACGTGTTCGGTTCCGAAGACAAATATCCGAAGGTCGAGCATCCGCACTACACGCTGCCCGACGGCAAGCTCTCGCACTATCTGCAGATGATGAGCGTGCTGCATCTGAAGCGTTTCGTGATCGTGCAGCCGAGTTTTTACGGTACGGACAACCGGTGTCTGATCGACGCGCTGCACGTGGCGGGCTCGATCGCGCGTGGCGTCGTGATGATCGAGGAGAACACGGACGCGGCCACACTGGATGGCTTCCATCAGTCCGGCGTTCGCGCGGTACGCCTCGATCTGTTTGCGCGTTCCGGGTTGCCGACCGTCGAGATCCAGCAGTACATCACGCGGATGGCGCGCTTGTGCGCGAGCCTCGGCTGGCACGTGCAGTTCTATGCGCCGGGCTGGGTCGTGCGCAATCTGATTCCGTTTCTCGCCGACGTACAGACCGATTTCGTCATCGATCACATGGGCTACATGCTCGAGGAAGACGGTCTCACCCAGGCGGATTTCGACCGTCTCCTCAGTCTGCTGAAAGACGGCAACTGCTGGCTCAAACTCAGTGCCCCGTATCGGATCGCCAAACATCGCGGCTATGAAGCGGTGGCGCCGATGGCCGAAGCGATCATCAAGGCCGCGCCGCAAAAAGTGATCTGGGGTTCGGACTGGCCGCACATTCCCGATTCGACGCGCGACACCGGCGAATTGCTGAATCTGCTCGGCGCATGGACCGGCGATCCGGTGGTGCACAAGATGATTCTGTCCGACAACCCCGCGCGGCTGTTCGACTACTGAGCAGTCACTGAGTGACAACCGAGCGACAACCGAGGCACCCCATCCCCACTATGTCCTACCAACCCAACGCAGCGTTTGCCGGTCTCTTTCGCGCGTTCACGTCGGACCCGCAGAGCATCGGCACGCATCTGACGCAGCAGATGACGCAGCAGCAAGCGGACGATCCCTTACTGGTGTCGACCGGCAGCGATATCGTGCTGTTTCCCGGCGCGCGGTGTGCGCCGACCGTCGAGAGTTTTCGCAAATCGACGCGTGGTTTCATCGAGCTGACGGCGGTATCGCATTTGCCGCTGGCGCTGGCTTACCTTGCGCGGATGCGCGAGCTGTCGCCGCACGACGGCGCGTGGCAACGCGATGCGTCGAATCTGCGCGGCCATGCCGAGGCAACCCGCGCGGCGAACTCGCTTGCGCTCTGGCGCGATCACGTCGCGGTCGATAGCTTCGCGGGCCACGAGCAGAAGATCGCCGATCTCGTCGACTACACCTGCGGCGTGACGATCGAACTGCTTGATCGGATCGAGAAAGATCACTCACTGCTGAGCTTCGAGCGCCTGAACAACGAGTACTTTGCCGCGCCGTCGACGAGCGCGTTTCCGGTGCCGATGAACGACGTGATGTTCGCGACGTTCGGGCTTGCGTTTCTCGACATCGTCTACCGCATCGGCAACTGGTTGCGCGCGCAAGCACTCGACTGGAACCGCCTGATGGTGCTCGTCAGCGGACGGTCGGGCAGACCGACAGCCGGTGTGACGTGGGCGTCGAACAACATGTGCTATCTGGTGTGGTGCGCGTCGAATCGCGTGCTGTTGCCGGAGCGCGTGTTTATCGCGCCGCATGCGCCGTCGTTCTCGGTCGCCGAATTGCCGGACGCCGCGGGCATGGCGGAACTGGAGCGCACCTATCGAGCGTTGTGGCTCAACACCCGTTCGAGTATCGATGTCGCGCGCGCATTGTTTCCCGGGCAGCGTCCGTTTCACTTCGATCCTGCGCCAGCCGGCGGCATGCCACCTATCACGTCGATCGACGATCGCGATGCGACCACGGCGCGCCTGCGCCGCATCATGGAAGATCCGACGCAACTGCTGTCCAACTGCGTCGCCGATTACATCGTCGATCAGTTGTACAGCAACGGTAATCAGCCGCAAAAGGTTGAAATCCCAGGCTTTACGAATGTGACTTTTCCGGGCGCCGCGCAGTTGTAGCGACGCATGCCGGTTCGACACCCGCGCGTAAAGGCAGCCGCGCGGGCCATAACAAAATGCCCTTGATGAAGGAGACAGGCATTCATGAATGCACTTTTACAAGAGCCGTCGGCGGGTCCACCGGTCAGCAACGTGCTGCGCATCACGCTGGTGTGCTTCGCGGTGTCGATGATCGACGGCTTCGACACGTTGATGCTGTCGTTCGTCGCGCCATTGCTGGCGAAGTCGCTGCAGATCGATCACGCAACCCTGGGCCGCGTGTTCGGCGCCGGGTTCATCGGCACGGTGCTCGGCTCGCTGATCGTCGGGCCGCTGGCGGACCGTTTCGGGCGACGGCCGATGCTGCTGCTGGCGCTCGCGGTAACCGGCATTTTCACGCTTGGTTGTGCGTTTGCGACTTCAGCGACGATGCTGGCCGCGCTCCGGTTCATCGGCGGCCTCGGCATGGGCGGCGCCATTCCGCCGGTTGCGGCGATCACGGCTGAGAGCAGTTCGCCGCAACGCCGCGCTTCGCTGGTGATTCTGATGTTCATCGGCTTTCCGCTTGGCGCGGTGGTGGGCGGCGCGATCACCGCGGCGTTGATGGTGCGCTTCGGCTGGCCGTTCGTGTTCCTGATGGGTGGCGCGTTCGCCTTGCTCGCGCTGATTCCGGTGCTTCTCGTGATTCCGGCGCAAATCGCCAGCCGCGCCGAACGGGCGACCACGCGGGTGCACACCGCGGCGCCCGGCCTGAACGTGGTGGGCGGCGTGTTCGCCGGCGGCCGGCTTCCGGCGACGTTGGCACTGTGGTTCGGTGTGTTGTCGAGCATGATCCTGTCGGGCTTCCTGGTCAGCTTCATGCCGACCATTCTCAATATGAACGGCGTCGAACCGGGACGCGCGGCGCTCGGTTCGGTCTTGCTCAATTTAGGCGCGATAGGTGGCGCGTTGGTGATTTCGACCGTGGTCGGCAAGCGCGGGCCGTTCGTGCCTGTGGCGATTTCTTTTGTGGGCGGCGCGGTGTTGACGGTGGCGTTGGGCCAGATCATCGGCGCGGGGAATGTCGCGCTTGCGATGCTCTTTGCCGTCGGCGCGTTTCTGGTCGGCGGGCAGTTGACGTTTCCGGCGATTGCCAGCTATCTCTTTCCCGCCGACGTGCGGGCGGCCGGCGTCGGTTGGACGCTGGCGATCGGACGCATCGGTTCGATTGTGGGGCCGGTGGTCGGCGGCATTCTGCTGTCGCAGCATCTGTCGTTCGAAACACTTTTCATGCTGGCGGCGATCCTCGCCGTGGGCGCAGCGCTGGGCATCAGTCTCGCCAATATGCTGCGGCCGCGCGAAAACGAGAGTGGGGCGGTCACGCCGACTGCGTCATTTGCGATCACGGGTTCGGAGTTGGGAGAGGCGGGTCATGGCAAGAACTGAATTGGGTGCAGGCCTGCTCACGACACTGCAGCAGCTGCCGACCAGCGGCGCGCGTGCGGTCGAAGTCTTTACGACGGACGAGGGCACTTTTCTCGGCGTGCCGCAACTCGCACGCGATGTGCCGGGTGAGGCGCCTTACATGAACGGCGGCGACAGCGACATCGAAGCACCGATCTACCGCTGGCAGGACGGCCGTTTCGTTGAACACGAAGCGCTGCCGCTGCCCGGCGGCGAAGACATCGAGTACTTCGAGATCGACGGCAGGCGCTTCCTCGCGACGGCCGGCATTCGAACTGGCAAGGGGCCGTACGATCTCGATACCGAGGCGGTGGTGTATGAACGCCTCGCCGGCGCGTGGGTGCCATTGCAACGCTTCCCGGTATTCGCGGCAAAGCAGTGGTCTGCTTTTTCGCTCGACTCACGCCATTTCCTCGCGTTGGCGCAAGGCGTGGTGATCGACGGTGTCGTGCCGAAACATCCGCGCGAATCGTGCCTGTTCGAATGGAACGGCGAGCGCTTCGTGCCGTTTCAGACTTTCAATGGGCAGTGGGGCTACAACTTCGCGTTGGCGTCATTCGGGGGCGAGCACTATCTCGCGTATGCGGACCACGTTAGCGGATCGTCGGTGCATCGCTGGAACGGCGAGACGTTTGTACCACTACAAACGTTCGACGAAAACGGCGGCCGTGCGTTCCGCTTCTTCGAAGCAGAGGGCGCGCTCTGGATGGTGCACGCGAACCTGCTCAAACACACCACGCTTTACCGGTTCGACGGCGCGCAGTTTGTCGAGATGCAGGTGCTGGGCGGTCCCGGCGGCCGCGAACTGTGCCTGATCGACGGCAAGGAGGGGCGCTATCTGGTGCGCGCGTGCTTTATCACCGGAACGCCGAAAGCACCGGCTGTCGTGCCGCAATCGGAGATTTTCCGGTGGCGGGATGCCTGCTTCGAACTGGTGGGCGACTTCGCGACATCCGCTGCGACCGATGCCGCCAGCTTCGTCGTCGACGCTCAGCGCTATCTGGTGGTCAGCAACAGCCTGAGCGACGAGATCCGCTTTCGCACTGATTCGACCTTATACCGGTTCAACGGTTAGCGCCTGACCGACATCCCCCGCGCCCGGCGGCTCGCCGGGCATTCCCGACAGGGAACAGCTATCCCTCCAGCGAGGGAGGGCACCGTTTTGCCTTTTAAAAATAGAACCATTGGAGACGAGCAATGAAAAAGTTTGCCTTGAGCCTAAGCGCAACCGCGGTACTGGCATTGAGCATGAGCAGCCAGATTGCGCATGCACAAAGCAGCGTGACGCTGTACGGCATTATCGATGCGGGCATCACTTACTTCAGCAACGTGAACGGCCATTCGAACTTCGTCGCCAACGACGGCTCGATCCAGTCGAATCGGTGGGGCTTGCGCGGCGTGGAAGATATCGGTGGCGGGACACGGGTCGTCTTCGTTCTGGAGAACGGCTTCAATCTCTACTCGGGCACGATGGTGCAATCGGGCGTGCTGTTTAGCCGTCAGGCGTGGTTGGGTGTCGAGAATCAAACGTACGGCCGGTTCACGCTCGGCAAGCAGTACGACTTCTTCTGGGACAACCTCACGCAATTTGCCATGGGGCAGGTCGCCGGCCAGTACTCATGGCATCCAGGCGACTTCGATCACCTCGCGGGCACGTTGCACATCAATAACGCGATCAAGTACACGTCGCCGAACTACCTGGGATTGCAGGCGGGTGCGCTATATGCATTTCCTTCGCAATCCGTATCAGCGGGAACAGGGCGCGTGATTGCGTTCGGACTGCGCTATTCGAATGGCCCGCTGAACCTCGGTGCCGCGTACACCGATACGCACGATCTCGGCTTGAATGGGCCGAGCCAGGCCGGCACCACGTTCTTCCCCGATCTGCCTGCCACGCCGGTGCTGGCGAGCAGCGTCAGCAGTTTCGGTGTGGGTGGCAGTTACCGCTTCGGCAGGAGCCTGACCCGGCTGCTGTTCACCGACACGCACTTCCGTATCGGACACGACAACGGTTCGATGCCGACCTATGAAGTGAACGAGGTGTTTCAACTCACCCCTGCCACGACGCTGATGGGTGGCTACTGGTACAGCAAGCTCGGCGCGCAGAAGTGGCAGAACGGGACGCTCCTGCTCGATTACGCGCTGTCGAAGCGCACCGATGTCTACACCAGCGCGACCTATCTGCGCGCATCGGGTGGCGCGGCACCGGTGTTCCTCGGCGGCGGTGCGGCGCCGGTGTTTGCCAATGGCGTGTATGTGGGCACAGGTCAGTCGTCGACCGCGGTACGGGTGGGGCTCCGCACGCTGTTCTAGCCCTGACGCGCCGGTAGCGAAATCGCGGCGTATCGACACCAATCCATTCCAAACCGCCAGTTGGACCCAATCCGGAGCAAACGTCAGGCGGTTGCGTTCCCCGGATATCAGGAGACAGGCATGAATACCTATTACCCGCGCGCCATTCGATGGCTCATTGCAATCGCGATTCCACTGGTCATTCTGGGGTGCGGCGGCAGCGTTCACCCCGCGCCGCCCGCCGACCCCACCGTCGTCACGACCCAGCAAGGACAGGTCAAAGGCATCACCGTCAACGGCGTGCGCGAGTTTCTCGGCTTGCGGTATGCCGCGCCGCCGACCGGTGCGCTGCGTTGGAAACCGCCCGCACCGGCCGCGGCCTACACAACGAGCGTGTACGACGCCTCGCACGTCGGCTCGGCATGTGTGCAGGGGACGGCGACGGCTCCGACCGGCAGCGAGGACTGTCTGTTCATCAACGTCTATGTACCCGGTACGACCGCAAGCACTACGGCATTGCCCGTGCTGTTCTGGATTCACGGTGGCGGTTTCATTCTTGGCTCCGGCGCCGCGACGGATGGCAGTGTGCTCGCCCAGAAGGCGAACGCGATTGTGGTGACGATCAATTACCGTCTCAATGCGCTCGGCTTTCTGGCCCATCCCGCGCTGGCGGCGGAAGATCCCAACGGCGCCTCGGGCGACTACGGCATCATGGATCAGACCGCCGCGCTTGCCTGGGTGCAGAAAAATATCGCCGCGTTCGGCGGCGACCCTGGCAACGTGACGATTTTCGGCGATTCGGCGGGCGGTCATTCGGTGTACGTGCAACTTGCATCGCCGGGTGCGGCGGGCCTGTTTGCGAAGGCCGTCGCCATGAGCGGCGGCTTCACCCGGCAACAGGAGACCTTGCAGCAGGCTGAAACGGACGGCATTGGCTACGCCAGAACGTGGGGCTGCACGGACACCGGCAGCGCCGCCTGCCTGCGGAATCTGCCGGCGTCCGCACTGCTGCAGGGCAACCCGGTCGCATGGTATGCAACGATCGACGGCAAGGTGCTGCCGGGTTCGACGAGCGCGGCATTTGCCAGTGGCCAGTACAACCGGGTGCCGGTGATCTCCGGTTTCACCGAGGACGAAGGAACCTACTTCGTCGCCGCGGCATTCGACGCGCAGGGCAATCCCGTCACATCCGCAGGCTACGAAACGGCGATCCAGAACTTCCTCGGCGTGCCCGGCGCCGCCACCGCGGCGCTCTATCCGGCGAGCCAGTTCACGTCGCCTAGCCAGGCGTTGGCCAAAGTTGCCGGCGACTACCTGTTCACCTGCGGCGAAATGCAGGACGCCGACAACCTCGCGAAGTATTCGCCCGCAGCTTACATGTATCGCTTCTCCGATCCCGCGCCGTACAGCGTGCACAGCCTGATCTCAATCTTGCCGCCGACCGCCATGAACTATGGCGCCTTTCACTCGTCGGATGTCGACTACTGGTGGCAACTGATTCCGAGCCCGACGGCAAATCAGGCGAGTCTGTCCGCGGCGATGACAACCGCGCTTGCGGGGTTCGCGCACACCGGTAATCCGAATTCGGGCAGTGCGGTGGCGAACTGGCCGTTGTACACGTCGGCGACCCGGCGAACGCTTGACTTCGGTTATCCGGTTTCGAACACGTACGATGCGTACACCGCGCATCAGTGCAGCTACTGGTACGGCGAGGCGCCGTCGCACGGCCTATAAGGCCTATAGGGCATATGAGGCCTATAGGACCGCCAGGACCGCCAGGAAGCGCGCTGGCCGTGGTACGCGGGTGCATTGACACGGAGGCACCGCACGGACTCGCCACGGGCAGCGCCAGCACTGATTACGGTTTGATCCGTTCTCCGAAAACCAATCCACAAAAGCTTGTTTGCGATTCCGTATCCAGGTCGCTAGATTCATTCATATCGCAATGAATCGACGGAGGTCGCATGGCCACACTTTCAGCGACGCATATCTGGGGCGGACTTCGGCATCCTGTGCGAAGCCTGCAGAAGCAATGGTCAAAACACGCGCACGTCTCGTCTGAGCAATCCTCAGACGAGACGGCTGCCGCGGCCCATCACTCCCCATCGCCCGAACAACTCGAACGCATTGCGGCCTACGCGCGCTGCGGCTATTTCCATATGGAATACACCGCCGGCATGTTTGTCGTGCCCCTCGAGATCCCACGCGACTAATCCGCATGCCGGCGGTGGCGCGGCAAATCCGCGACGGGCGGGCGGTGCAGGGCTCCTTCAAGCCGGAGCCAACGGACCAAGCCGGAGCATCCGAACCGATGCTTCTTTAGAAATGACAATTAATTGGTTCGGCTTCGGCCGGCTCTCTTTCATAGTGTCTCCTGATGGCTATAGGCGGTTGCAATCGCAGATGGCTTTGACCAGCGCGTACTGATTCGCGCGATATCGAAGGAGACGTCATGACGCTTGAACTCGCAGAACGACCCACCCATGCGCTGCTTGAAGCCGCCCGCGCGAGCGCCGCGCAAGCCGGCTTGCCCTATGCCGGCGGCCTGCCGCCGCAGGATGCGTGGGCGCTCGTCCAGGCAGGCGACGCCGTGCTGGTGGACGTGCGCACCGCCGAAGAACGCAAATTCGTCGGACTCGTGCCGGACAGCCTGCATGTCGCGTGGGCGACGGGCACGAGCCTGACGCGCAATCCGCGTTTCGTGCGCGAACTGGAAGCGAAGGCCGGCAAGGATGCCGTCGTGCTGCTGCTGTGCCGCAGCGGCAACCGTTCGGCGCTGGCCGCCGAGGCCGCGGCGAAAGCCGGCTTCACGCAGGTATTCAACGTTCTGGAAGGTTTTGAAGGGGAGCTGGACGGCGCGCAACGGCGCGGCGCCAGCAACGGCTGGCGCTTTCATGGGCTGCCATGGATTCAGGACTGACAGCCTGATCGTTCACGCTGCACTTTACGGGGAGTAATCGCTGTGGCTGTGTTTGACGTCGATGAAATTGTTCACGCGCTTCAGGCAGTCCGCCAGCAATGGCGCGAAGTGCAGAAGCGCTCGCTCGAGCCGGGTGGGCGCGAATTGCCGGGGCGCGAAGCGCTCGCGGAGATCATCGAGACGCTCAAGGGCGTGCTTTTTCCAATGCGGCTCGGACCGCCCGATCTGCGTCAGGAAAGCGAAAACTTCTATGTCGGCCATGCGCTCGACGCCGCGCTGCACGCCTTGCTGAGCCAGGCGCGTCTGGAGCTTCACTATCGCAGCCGTCATCAGCCGCCGCCCGCCGCGACGATCGAGGCGCAGGCGGGTATCGCGGTGCGCGCTTTCGCGGCGCGCTTGCCGGCGATTCGCAGCTTGCTTGATAGCGACGTACTAGCCGCGTTTCACGGTGACCCGGCGGCGGGCAGCGTGGATGAAGTCCTGCTGTGCTATCCCGGCGTGCTGGCGATGATCCACCATCGGCTCGCCCATGAGCTCTATGGGTTGGGGCTGCCGCTGCTGGCGCGCATCATCGCCGAACTCGCGCATGCGCAGACCGGTATTGACATCCATCCTGGCGCGCGGATCGGCGCGGGTTTCTTCATCGATCATGGGACGGGAGTGGTGATCGGCGAAACGGCCATCATCGGCGAACGCGTGCGGGTCTATCAGGCCGTTACGCTGGGTGCGAAGCGTTTTCCGCGCGACGCGCAGGGGCATCTGGAAAAGGGCCATGCACGGCATCCGATTGTCGAGGACGACGTCGTGATCTACGCGGGCGCCACCATTCTTGGGCGCGTCACGCTCGGGCAGGGCGCGGTGATCGGCGGCAATGTGTGGGTCACGCAGGATGTCGCGCCAGGTTCGCACGTAACGCAGGCCGTGTCGCGCAACGAAGGCACCAGCGCCGCCGCGGTTCGCGAGCTCACGCCACGCGATCGTGCGGACGCGGAGCCGGCCACGGCCGGAGCGGGCCGATGAGCGTGCTCGTGAGGGACTTCGGCGCCGCGGTGCGGCGCTTTCGCGAGGCGTCCGGCTGGTCGCAGGAGCAATTGGCCGAATACGCCGGACTCAACCGCTCGTATGTCGGCGAGATCGAGCGCGGTTCCGCGATAGCGTCGATTGTCACGCTCGACAAGCTGGCCCGTGCTTTCAACGTGCCGGTCGAACGCTTGCTCGGCCATTCGTCCGACGGCGTGAGCGTTGCCGCACGCCAGCACGCCGTACTCATCGACCCTGCGTCCGCCCGTTAGACCTGCGCTTTGCCGTCCTCATTGCCGTCTATAGCATGTTGAACGGCCAGGGGTGTCTTCCGATAATCGTTTTCGTTCATAAGCTTTTCTGTTTTTCTTCTATCAATCCTGGAGCTTCAGATGACAGCAACAGTCGGCGGCCTGACGGCGCTCGGCGATACCGCAGCACGGCAACTCGCCAATGCCACCAAAACCGTTCCGCAACTCGCCACGATCACGCCCCGCTGGCTCACCCATCTGCTGCAATGGCTGCCGGTCGAGGCGGGCATCTATCGTCTGAACCAGGTGAAGAATCCTGAAGCCGTGGTGGCGGCCTGCACCGCGCGCGAAGACGAAAGCATTCTGCCGCGCACTTTCGTGCCGTATGAAGAGCAACCGCGCGAGTACTTCCTGAATGCGGTCAGCACGGTGCTCGACGTGCACACGCGAATCTCGGACCTGTACAGCAGCCCGCACGATCAGATCAAGGAACAACTGCGGCTCACGATCGAGACGATCAAGGAGTTGCAGGAAAGCCAGCTGATCAACAACCCGGACTACGGCCTGCTCGCGAATGTGGCCGAAGAGCAGCGCGTGTTTCCGCTGACCGGCGCGCCGACGCCCGACGATCTCGACGAATTGCTGACCAAGGTGTGGAAAGAGCCGGCGTTCTTCCTGACGCATCCGCTCGCCATCGCCGCCTTCGGTCGTGAATGCACGCGCCGTGGCGTGCCGCCGCCGACCGTCAGCCTGTTTGGCTCGCAGTTCCTGACGTGGCGCGGCATTCCGTTGATCCCGTCGGACAAGGTGCCGGTTGCCGACGGCAAGACCAAGATTCTGCTGCTGCGCGTGGGCGACAAGCGCCAGGGCGTGGTCGGCCTGTTCCAGCCGGGCGTGGCCGGCGAACAGGGTCCGGGTCTGTCGGTCCGCTTCATGGGCATCAACAATCATGCGATCGCGTCGTATCTGATCTCGCTCTATTGCTCGCTCGCGGTGCATTCGCCGGACGCGCTGGCGGTTCTCGATGACGTGGAGATCGGCAAGTACCATGACTACCCAGATACCTACAAGTAAGCCCATGGATAGCGTCCTGCCGCACGATGTGCCGACCGGTCCGCCCGCGGGTTTGCCTGATCCGGCGACGTTAGCGTCGCTGGCCAATGCGTTCTTCTCGGCGCTGCCGGGCAACGCGCCGCAGCCAGGCGGTGCGCCCGACGTGGCCGCCACGCTGCCGTTCACGGCGCCTGTGACCAGCGAGATCGGCAATCCGGCTCCGGCCGGTTCGCCGCTCGCGGGTCCTGGCGGCGCGGGCACTGGCGTGCCTGGTGCAGCGTTGCCGCAGGGGCATGTGCCGGGGGGTAACCTGCTGCCGTCAGCACCCACGCATGTCCTGTCGCTGGGTAATCGCGCGCCCGCGCTGGCGCCTCATGCGGCTGCGCAGAATGGCCTGCCCGATAGCGCGGTGACCGTTGCGCCGGCACTCGATCCGCGTTTTGGCGGGGCGGCGCTTGGCGTGCCTGAGGGGCACGGCGCGCAGCGTCCGTCCGCGGGCGGCGTGTCGCCTACGTCGGCGGGCTCGGCTGGGTCTGTGTTGCCTTATTATTTTCTGGGCGAAACGGCACAGGCCCGGACATCGACGGTTGCGTCGCCGGATATCGTCGTGCCGGGCTGGAACGAAGTCAGCGCGCAATCGCTCGGATTCCCTGGCGTCGATGAGCCGCTTACCGAACAGCGCTTCCCGTACGACAGGCCGGCCGCATCGCAAGCGGTGCCGAGTGCCGGACCGGCAGAACATGCTGGCGGCTCGCATTATTTTCTGAATCTGAACGACGCGTCGCGCTATCCGGGGCAAACTCCCGGGCAAACGACTGGCGCCAGGGACGGCGTGCCGCATGCGGGGCCGTCAGCCCACCCGCCATTCGATGTGAATGCGATTCGCCGCGACTTTCCGATTCTGCAGGAGCGCGTCAACGGCCGTCAGCTGGTGTGGTTCGACAATGCCGCGACCACGCACAAGCCGCAGGCGGTGATCGACCGGCTCGCGTATTTCTACGCGCATGAAAACTCGAACATCCATCGGGCGGCTCATGCACTCGCCGGCCGCGCCACCGATGCGTACGAAGCCGCGCGCAGCAAGGTGCAGCGTTTCATCGGCGCGGCGTCGCCGGAGGAAATCATCTTCGTGCGCGGCACCACGGAGGCGATCAACCTGATCGCGAAGACGTGGGGCGTGAAGCATGTCGGCGAGGGCGACGAGATCATCGTCTCGCACCTGGAGCATCATGCCAACATCGTGCCGTGGCAGCAGCTTGCCGCGCAAACCGGTGCAAAGCTGCGCGTGATTCCGGTTGACGACAATGGCCAGGTCCTGCTCGACGAATATCGTCGTCTGCTCAATGACCGGACGAAGATCGTCTCGGTCACGCAGGTGTCGAACGCGCTGGGCACCGTGGTGCCGGTCAAGGAGATCGTCGAGCTTGCACATCGGGCAGGCGCGAAGGCGCTGGTCGACGGCGCGCAATCGGTGTCGCACATGCGGGTGGACGTGCAGGCGCTCGACGCCGACTTCTTCGTGTTCTCGGGCCACAAGGTGTTCGGTCCGACGGGCATCGGCGTGGTCTACGGCAAGCGCGCGATTCTGGAAGATATGCCGCCCTGGCAGGGTGGCGGCAACATGATCGCGGACGTCACCTTCGAGCGCACCGTGTTCCAGCCTCCGCCGAATCGCTTCGAAGCCGGCACGGGCAATATCGCCGATGCAGTGGGCCTCGGTGCCGCGATCGACTACGTTCAGCGCGTGGGCATCGAGAATATCGCGCGCTATGAGCACGACTTGCTGGCCTATGCGACGAGCGTGCTGCAGCCGGTGCCGGGTGTGCGCCTGATCGGCACGGCCCGCGACAAAGCCAGCGTGTTGTCTTTCGTGCTGAAGGGCTACGAGACCGAGGAAGTGGGGCAGGCGTTGAACGAGGAGGGCATCGCCGTGCGTTCGGGGCATCATTGTGCGCAGCCGATCTTGCGCCGCTTCGGCGTCGAAGCCACGGTGAGGCCGTCGCTCGCGTTCTACAACACCTGCGATGAAGTCGATGCGTTGGTGTCGGTCGTGCGGCGCCTGTCTTCGCGACGCTAACGCAAAGCGGCGGCCGATCATGGCCGCCGCTTTTTTTCTTCGCCTGCATTCAGGCAATGTCAGGCCATATCAGACAATACCCGCCAGATAGTCCCACGGATAGATGCCCTGCGCATGTCCGTCGCTGAACACGATCTGCACGCCGTAGCCCATCGGCTGCAAGTCGACAATCGCAACGTTTGACTCCACTCGCGCCTTGTGACCCGAAAGCATCAAGCGACGGCATGTCGAGCAAGGGCACCGTTTCCTCAGCGTGGCGTTGTCGATCCACTGCGTTTGCCCATCGTTCCACGTCAAGGACAGTCGCCGTGTCGCGGCATGAATCGTCACGTGGTCGGGCGCGTTCATCAGTTCGCCTTGTCAATCTGTGCCAACGCGATACGTGCGGCTTTGCGCACTTCCGGATCGGGATCGGTCGCGGCTACCTGCAAGGCCGGCAACGAAGCGGCATCGCCCAATTCTCCCAGCGACAAAGCCGCCTCCTTGCGCAAATTGCTGATCGCATGCGTGAGCAGCGCGGCGACCGCCGTGCTCGCGGTAGAGATTGCGCTTGCATTTGCATCGCCGAGTTTGCCTAACGCTCGGACCGCCTGCAAACGGACTTGCCAGTAGTCGTCGTCGAGCGCCGCGATCAGCGCATCCCGTGCGCCCGGCGCGCGCAGTTTGCCGAGCGTGGCTGCCGCTTCTTCACGGACCTGCCACGCGGCATCGCCCAATGCGCTCAGCAACGCGGCGATGATGTCGTCCGTCGCCGCTGCCCCGATACCCAATGCACCGATTGCCGCGCGCCGCACGGCGGCGCTCGGATCCTGCGCGGCAGCGGCGGTGAGGGGGCCAAGCGCGTGCTCGTTCTTCAACCAGCCGAGCACGCTCACGGCTTCGAGCCGCACTATGTATTCGTTCGCGGCGAGGGCGGCCAGCGCGGGTTCCAACGCGCCTGCATAGCGCAGTTCGCGCAGACCGCGAAGCGCAGCCTGACGCACGAACGGATCGCCATGCGCGGTCCACGGCGCGAGCAGCGGCCCGGATTCCGGATCCTTCAAATTGGACAGACTCTGCGCGGCCGCCTCGCGCACATCCTCTGCACGATCCGCCAGTGCTTCGCACAGCGCCGCTACCGCGTCGGCACGCTCCCACGCACCGAGCACCTCGGCGGCCTGCGCCCGAACCTCCGATGAGACGTCGCTGCGCAAGGCGGTGACAATCGGTCCGAGCACGGCTTCGTCTTCGAGGTCGGCGAGCGCAAGGAGGGCGATGCGGCGCACGGCGGCGTCCGCGGACGCGAGGCGCGGCAGGAGGGCGGCGGCTTCCGGATCGAGGGAATCGGGGTCGAACGTCAGCGGAAGCGAAATATCGGTCATGAGTTGAATGGTGTCCGGAGTGAAACAGGTGTGTTCGATACGCTGCTCGAGCATGCCAGGGAAACGGCGCCGTCGGTCCGGAGGGCTCGCTATTAGCGCAGCAGATAAGGAATATCGACCCTGATTGCATCGGTCGGGCAATCCTTCTCGCACGGCATGCAGTACCAGCATTCGTCGAACTTCATGTAGGCGCGGCCTTTGGTCAGGTCGATCGCTAGCAGGTCGAGCGGGCATACGTCCACGCAGACCGTGCAGCCCTTGTCGGCGATGCATTTGTCTTCGTCGATCGTGACCGGTGCCGCGCTGCGCTGGAAAATGGTGTGCGGTGTCGTAGACATGGTGGCTCCTCAAGCGTCGGCCAGCGCGGGCTCGCCGATGCGCAGGTTCTGGTAGGCGTGACTCTCGTGGTTGTCGAGCGGCACCACATACGGCTCGACGGCGCGTTTTTCGCTGACCATGCGGCCCGCCGCGTCTTTCTTCAGATGCGTGTGGCAGAACCATTCGGCGTCGTTGCGCTGCGGATAATCGACGCGATGGTGGTACAAGCCCCAGCGGCTTTCCGTGCGATACAGCGACGCGTGCGCCGCCATCTCGGCGCAGTCGCGAATCGCCCGCACCTCCGCGGCGCGCATCAGCTCGTGCGGATTGTCAGCCTTGATCTGGTCGATGTCGGCGGCGATTTCCGCGAAACGTTGCAGGCCGATTTCCATCTTGCGTGTGACCTTCGGCGGCTGAAGATAGTCGTTCACCATGCGACGCAGCTTGTATTCGACCTGCGCCGGTGCAAGCCCGGTCTCGCGTTCGAGCGGCGCGTAGATCCGCGTGCGCTCGGCTTCGATCTGCTCGCTATCGAGTGCCGCATGCTCACGCCCTTCGACGTATTGCGCCGCGTTCCGCCCCGCGAACCAGCCGTAGGTGAACGCGCCGAGCATGTAGTTGTGCGGTACCGCGGCCATGTCGCCGGCAGCGTAAAGACCGGCAACAGTGGTTTCCGCGCGCTCGTTTACGTAGACGCCGGAGGCGCTGTGGCCGCTGCAAAAACCGATCTCGGAGATGTGCATCTCGATCATCTGCTGGCGATAATCAGTGCCGCGTCCCGCATGAAAACGTCCCCGGCTGGGGCGCTCGTTCGTGTGCAGAATCTGCTCGATGGTTTGAATGGTTTCCTCGGCGAGATGGTCGAGCTTCAGAAATACGGGGCCATTGCCGCTTTGGAGTTCCTGATAGAACTCCCACATCATCTGGCCGCTCCAGTAATCGCATTCGATGAAACGTTCGCCCTTGCCGTTCGCGGTGAAGCCGCCGAGCGGGCCCGTCACGTAGGCGCATGCGGGGCCGTTGTAGTCCTTGATCAGCGGGTTGATCTGGAAGCACTCGAGGTTCGCGAGCGCAGCGCCCGCGCGATAGGCCATCGCGTAGCCGTCGCCGGCGTTGGTGGGGTTCTCGTAGGTGCCCATCAGATAGCCCGAGGACGGCAAGCCGAGGCGGCCCGCGGCCCCGCAGCAGAGAATCACCGCTTTCGCGCGCACCACATAAAAATCCGCCGTACGGCAGTCGAAGCCCAGCACGCCGCAGGCGCGCCCTTGCGCATCGGTCAGAACCCGCGTGACGACGATGCGATTGGTGATCGCGATGCGCGCGCGTTTGAGCTGCCGGTAGAGCACTTTCTTGATGTCGTGGCCTTCCGGCATCGGCAGAACATAGGAGCCCATGTGATGCACTTTCTTGACCGCATAGTCGCCCGTGCCGTCCTTTTCGAACTTCACGCCCCAGCGGTCGAGCTCTTCGATGGTCTTGAAGCTGTGCCGGGCGTAGGCATAGACGGCGGCCTGATCGACGATGCCGTCGTTGGCGATGGTGATTTCCTTCGTGTACTGCTCGGGCGTCGCGTGACCGGGAATGATGGCGTTATTCAGCCCGTCCATGCCCATGGAAATCGCGCCGCTGCGTTTGACGTTGGCCTTTTCCAGCAACAGAATCTTCAGGTTCGGGTCCTGTTCCTTTGCTTTGACGGCAGCCATCGGACCGGCCGTGCCGCCACCCACGACGACCAGGTCGTACTCGATCACGTGTGTATTCATTTCGTCTTCCTTGTGGTGTTCTTCTCTTTCTGCCGGTCGATGCGAAAGCGGTACTGCAACGCGTCGCCGCGGAAATAGAGGTATTCGTAGTCGATCGGTGTGCCGTCCGCGTCATGGGTAAGACGTTCGATGCGAAGCACCGGGCTGCCTTCTTCAACGTTCAGGGCGTCGACGATTTCATCGTCGGCGAGAATCGCGTCGATGGAGACGTCGGCGTGGCCGAGCGGCACGGTGCAATCGTTCTCGAGAATGAGGAAGATGTCGCGCGTGACGAGGTCCGCGCTCGCAAGGCGCTTCCCTAATGCCTCCGGGACCCACGTGATTTCGAGCGAGACGGGCTCGCGATTGAGCATCCGCACGCGCTGGATTTCGGCGACTTTCGCGCCCTCTGGCAGCTTGAGATGGCTCGCGATGTGCGCAGTGGCGGGAATGAAACGGATATGTTTGAGCTGGTTGACGATTTCATAGCCCATCGACGACATCGCTTCGGCGAAGCCTTGCAGCGCGCTGACGTTCTGGAAGGCCTTCGGCCTGGAGACGAAGGTGCCCTTGCCGTGAAGTTTGAAGACGAGCCCTTCCTTTTGCAGATCGCCGAGCGCTTGCCGCACGGTAATGCGGCTGACGTCGAACATCGCGCAGAGATCGCTTTCAGACGGCATCTGGGAATGGGCCGCATAGGTGCCGTCGAGAATGCGCGAACGCAACGCCGTCTTGATCTGCTCGTAGAGCGGAGGCGCGGAAAGAGGCAGCACGTTGGCAGAGTCGGGTTTCAGCATGATCTTGGGGTGTCTGTACTTGTTATGACAAGTTGCGTCACAGTCTAGTGATGGAGCGCGGACGGGCGAACGAAGATTTTGTGCTTTGCATTTCTGCTCAACAGCTTTCGGTGTTCGTGTTAGCCGCAACGTCCTGGCGCATGGCGCTATCCCGGTGCCTGGGCCGACGATGCCTTTATCCGCGATACGGGAACCGGCACATTCCTCGACCCACAAGAACGGCATGTGCTGAACTACAAAAGCGAGAAATTCTCGGCACCTGCAGGCGACACGCCTGCCATTCGTCGTGCGCGACGCTTTGCATATCAGAACAAATTGGTTTTCCACACATATGGCGCGGGCAGACAATCATCGTTTTGGATGACGGTGCGCAACCATGGAAGCGGTCCCGAGCCCGAGCGAGCCGATCCTGAGCGCCTCTGCGCTCACGAAGCACTTCGGTGCCACCGTCGCGCTATCGAACCTCGACTTCTCGATCCATCCCGGCGAAGTCGTTGCGTTGATGGGCGCCAACGGTGCGGGCAAGTCGACGCTGGTCAAGATTCTGAGCGGCGTGTATCCACCCGACGGCGGCGCCTTGACGCTGCTGGGCAAGCCGTATCGGCCCACTTCGCCGCAGGCGGCCAAACAACTCGGCATTGCCACGGTGCATCAGTCGATTGCCGATGCGGTCGTACCGGCGCTGTCGATCGCGGACAACCTGCTGCTCGATCGCCTGTGCGATCCGGCGTCGCCGTGGCGCGTGCCGCCGGCGGCGCGGCGTGAGGCGGCGACGCCGCTGGCGAGGCGAGTCGGGCTGGATGCCGATCTGTCGGCGCCGCTCGGGTCGCTTTCGCTCGCCAGTCAGCAACTCGTGACGCTGGCGCGCGCGCTGGCCTCGCGCCCCAGGCTGCTGATTCTCGACGAGCCCACCGCCAGCCTGTCCGCCGCCGAAGCCGAACGCCTGTTCGCGCGGCTCGAGCCATTGCGCGAAGAGGGCGTTGCGATCCTGCTGGTCTCGCATCGACTCGGTGATCTGCGGCGCATGGCGAACCGGGTGGCGATCGTGCGCGACGGTCGTCTTGTCGCCGACCTGCAACCGCCAATCGATTTCGACGCCGCCGTCGAGACGATGATCGGACGGCCCCTGCCACAAGCCCGGACTCAGGATGCGAAGAGCGCGGCCTCGCTCGAAGCCTGTTTCAGCGTGCGCGACTTTCGATTGATGCCGGCGAGCCTCCCATTCGACCTCGACGTCCGGCGCGGCGAGATCGTGGCGATAGCGGGCCCGGTGGGCGGCGGCAAATCGCACTTCGCGCGAGCGATCTTCGGTGCGGCTCGCGCCGGCAGTGGCCGGATGCTGCTCGACGGCAAACCGTGGCGGCCTCGTTCGCCGGCCGATGCGATTCGCGCCGGCGTGTTCCTCGCCGGCGAGGATCGCTGGCGCACGTCGTTGTTTCCCGACAGCGTGCCGTTCGCGTCGATCGCGGGCACGCTCAGTTTTCCGTTCCTGTCGCGCTGGTTCAGGCGCGGTGTGGTACGCGAGGCGGTGGAACGCGAGGCCGCGAGCGAGGCGATCCGAACCTTCGGTGTTCGTTGCACGGGCCCCGACGATCGTCTGACGCGCCTGTCCGGCGGCAATCAGCAGAAAGTCGTCCTTGCGCGCTGGCATGTCGAACGCGCGCGCCTGTTGCTGCTCGACGAACCGTTTCAGGGCGTCGACGCCGGCGCGCGCGCCGATATCGTCGATACCTTGCGGCGGCATGCGCGTCACCGCGCGACGCTCGTGTTCGTCAGCGATCTCGAAGAGGCCCTGGAGATCGCCGATCGCGTCGTGCGCTTCGATCGCGCGACGCTCGAGCGCGCAACAGTTCAACCATCCCACGACGCGAGCACCGAACCTCTTTCATGAAACCCCAACCCCTTACCCCTTCCATTACCGGCGACGCGGCACCCGGCCAGCGGGCGCAGTCAGCATGGCGCAGCCTGCGCGATCACCTGGAGCGCACCGGCATCCTGCTCGTACTGGCGATTCTGATTGCCGTATTCGCCATCAGGGAACCGGCCTTTCTGAACATCGACAACCTGTTCAGCATCCTTCAGGCGGTGTCGATCGTGGCGTTGCTCGGCATTGGCGTGACGATCACGCTGGCGGCAGGCGGCTTCGATCTGTCGGTGGGCAGCGTGGCCGCGTCGGCTCAGATGGCGGCGAGCTATGTGCTGATCGTCTGGCATGGCAGCGCGTTGGCGGCCGTGGCTGCGTGCGTCGCGCTCGGCGTTGTGGCCGGCCTGTTCAACGGCCTGCTGATCACGCGGCTGCGTGTGCCGGACCAACTGGCGACACTCGGCACGCTGTTTCTGCTGGCCGGTCTGCAATTGATTCCAACGGGCGGCCGCTCGCTCGCAACCGGTACCGTGCTGCCCGACGGCACGGAGGCGAGCGGGATTTTCCCGGACGCGTTTCTGGCATTGGGGCGTCTGCGTCTTTTCGATGTCGTGCCGCTCCCCGTGCTGATTCTCAGCGTATTGACGGTGCTTGCCTGCATCGTGATGGAGACGACGCGCTGGGGCCGGGTGATCTATGCGATCGGTGGCAACGAGACGGCCGCGCGGCTGGCGGGTGCGCCCACGGCCCGCTACCGGGTCGCGGCCTATGTTGCCTCGGGAGCGATCGCATCGCTGGGCGGCGTGCTGATCGCCGCGCGTGTCGGGCGCGGCGACGTCAGCGCGGGACACTCCCTGTTGCTCGATGCCGTGGCGGCTGCGCTGATGGGGTATGCGGTGTGGGGCGCGAAGCGGCCCAACGTGTTCGGCACCGTGGTGGGGGCCGTGTTTGTCGGCGTGCTGCTGAATGGCTTGACCATGCTGAATGCGCCGTACTACATGCAGGATTTCATCAAGGGTGTGCTGCTGGTTCTTGCACTGGCATTTACCTTCAGTGTCGGGCGGCCTGCGGACTCTCGTGGGTGAGTGTCACGCGTCACTGAAAGTCGTTTGCCATCCGAAGGAATATCGATTGCCGAATCGTTCAGTTTGCGCATGCGGTGTCCGCTGATAGATTGAGCGCACAGTCATTCAAGCGGAGACCCCAATGGCAGAGATTGACGAAACGGCATCATCGAGCACCTTCAATGAGAGTCGGCACGCGGTGCGCATCATTGCCGACGACGCGCAGGCGATCGCGGTGGCGCATGAGCTTGCGGGCCGCCTCGCGCACGGGGCGGCACAGCGCGATAGCGAACGCCGCTTGCCTCGCGAGGAGATCGAGTGGTTCTCGCAGTCCGGGCTGTGGGCCATCACGGTGCCGAAGGCATACGGCGGCGCGGGGGTGTCGTTTGTCACGTTGACGGAAGTCGTCAAGATCATTTCAGCAGCGGATCCGTCGTTGGGGCAGCTGCCGCAGAACCACTTCGGCCTGGTCGACGTGATCGCGCTAACCGGCACGGAGGAGCAGAAGCAATACTTCTTCGCGCAGGTGCTGGGCGGCAAGCGCTTCGGTAACGGCTTTTCGGAGAAGGGCACGAGAAACGTGCTCGATCTGAAAACGAGCGTGACGCGGGACGGCGGCGACTACGTGGTCCATGGCACCAAGTTCTATTCGACCGGCGCGTTATTCGCCGACTTCGTCCCCGTGCTGGGGCTCGATAGCGAGCGCAAAGGCTGGCTCGCCTACATTCCGAAGGGTACGCCGGGGCTGACCGTGATCGACGACTGGTCGGGCTTCGGTCAACGCACCACGGCAAGCGGCACCGTGGTGCTGGAGCGCGTGCGCGTGCCGGCTTCGCATGTGTTGCCGGCGCATCGCGTATCCGATTTTCCAACGCTCAACGGTCCGGTCTCGCAGATCATTCAGGCGGCCATCGACGCCGGCATCGCGAAGGCGGCGCTCGACGACACGCTGACGTTCGTGCGCTCGCGTTCGCGGCCGTGGATCGACAGCGGGGTCGAGCGCGCGAGCGACGATCCGCTGACCGTGCGGGAGATCGGAAATTTGCACATCCGCTTGCACGCTGCCGAGGCCTTGCTCGAATGGGCCGCGCGCGTGATCGACGAGATTGCCGCGAAAGCGGAGACGACCGAAGACGACGTGGCGCGCGCGTCGGTCGCCGTGGGCGAAGCGAAAGTGTTGACGACGGAAGCCGCCTTGCTGGCAGGCGAAAAGCTGTTCGAACTTGGCGGGACCCAGTCGACGCTTGGCGAACACAATCTCGACCGGCACTGGCGCAACGCACGCGTCCATACGCTGCATGACCCGGTGCGCTGGAAGTATCACCTGGTCGGCAACTACTATCTGAACGGCACCAAGCCCGCACGCCACCCCTGGAATTGACGCCAGGCGCACTCCTTAACCGATCCCGATCATGGCCAGAGAAATCCGTCTCAACGCATTCGACATGAACTGCGTGGGGCACCAGTCGCCAGGCTTATGGGCGCATCCACGCGACACGTCGTGGCGTTACAAGCAACTCGACTACTGGACCGATCTCGCGAAACTGCTCGAGCGCGGCAAGTTCGACGGCCTTTTCATCGCCGACGTACTGGGTATTTACGACGTCTTCAACGGCAATGGCGACGCCGCGATCCGCCAGGCCGCGCAGATCCCGGTCAACGATCCGGTCCTGCTCGTCTCGGCGATGGCGAACGTGACCGAGCATCTCGGCTTCGGGGTGACCTGCTCGCTCTCGTATGAGCACCCGTATCCGTTCGCACGGCGCATGTCGACGCTCGATCATCTGACCAACGGCCGGGTTGGCTGGAACATCGTCACGTCGTATCTGGACAGCGCCGCGCGCAACGTCGGCTTGCCGGCTCAGACCCATCATGACGAGCGCTATTCGCTCGCCGAGGAATATCTCGAGGTCTGCTACAAGCTGTGGGAAGCCTCCTGGGAAGACGACGCCGTGGTGCGCGACGCCGCGCGAAAGCTTTTCACCGAACCGTCGAAGGTCCATCCCATCAACCACCGTGGGCAGTATTTCGACGTGCCCGGTATTCATCTCTGCGAGCCGTCGCCGCAGCGCACGCCGGTGCTCTATCAGGCGGGCGCCTCGAAGCGCGGCAAGGACTTCGCCGCGCAGCACGCCGAGTGCATCTTTATCGCCGCGCCGTCGCGCACGATCCTGAAGAATTTTGTCGCCGATATCCGGGCGCGCGTGAAGTCGTTCGGCCGCGATCCGCATGACGTGCTGATTTTTAACCTGCACACGGTGATCACGGGCAAGACGTCGGCGGATGCGCACGCGAAGCACGCCGACTATCGCCGCTATGCAA
Source organism: Paraburkholderia caffeinilytica (assembly GCF_003368325.1). Lineage (NCBI taxonomy): Bacteria > Pseudomonadati > Pseudomonadota > Betaproteobacteria > Burkholderiales > Burkholderiaceae > Paraburkholderia > Paraburkholderia caffeinilytica. The sequence goes on from NZ_CP031467.1 coordinate 3,593,679, forward strand.
GCGACGAGGGTGCGCTCGCGCTGATGTCGGGCTGGACCGGCATCGACCTGTCGAAGTACGACCTTGACGAGCCGCTGCGCCATGTCGAGAGCAACGCGGTGCAATCGGCCGTTGAGGCTTTGTCGAGCGCCGATCCGACGCGCGTGTGGACCGTGCGTGAGATTGCGAAGTGGGGCGGCATTGGTGGACTCGGACCGCTTTCGGTGGGCAGTCCGCAGGAGATCGCCGACGAATTGCAGTCGTGGGTCGAAGAGACTGACGTCGACGGATTCAATCTCGCTTATGCCTTGACGCACGAGAGCTTCGCGGATTTCGTCGAACTGGTCGTGCCTGAATTGCAACGGCGCGGCGCCTACAAGACCGGGTACACGAACGGCTCGCTGCGCGAAAAACTGCACGGCCGCGGCCCGCGGCTGACCGAACCGCATCCCGGTGCGGCCTATCGCACACGCACCCCGGCTCATGCCGGATAGCACCCGCTTACTTATCACTACATCGACTAACAGGTTGGAGATCATTGATGAAATCGTTTCTTCGTCGCAAGCTGGATGTGGGCCTTACGTTCCGCGCACTCGCCCTCGCGGCGGCCACGATGCTGGCGGGAGCCGCCGCGCACGCGGCTCCGCTCAAAGGCGCACCCGCGCCCTTCGACAAGGGCGGCGTGAAGGTCGCGCTCGTCAACTATCTGTCGACGGGCGACTTCTTCCAGGCGTATGAAGCCGGCGCGCAAAAGCAGGCCAGGGCGCTCGGCATCGATCTGCGCATCTACGAAGGCCGTCAGGATGCGGCCGAGCAACGTGAACAGATTCAGCAGGCCATCAGCCTCGGCGTGTCGGCGATCATCGTGAACCACGGCTTGCCTGAATCGCTCAAGGACGTCGTGCAGCGAGCGTTGGACAAGGGCATCAAGGTCGTCGCGTTCGATGTCGACCTGGGCAATCCGAAGGTGCCGCAGATCGAGCAGAGCGATCGCGATCTGGCCTCGCTGCTGCTCGACCAGGCAGTGAAGGACAACGGCGATACCTTCGCCGCCGGCTATGTGTATGTAGCGGGTTTCGCGCCGCTCGACCGGCGCGATGCCGTGTGGCGCGACTTCAAGGCCGCCCATCCGAAGGTTCAGGAGAAGGCGCGCTGGGGCACGGTGGACAATCCGATCGCGCAGTCGGTGGCCAACCAGGCCGCCGCGGCCTATCGTGCCCATCCGGAGATTCGCGTGGTGTTCGCGCCTTACGACGAATTCGCACGCGGCGCGAAGCTCGCTGCCGACGAGGCCAACCTGTCGTCGAAACTGCGCATTTACAGCGCCGATATCTCGACGTCCGATATCGAGGCCATTCGTGCGCCGAATAGCGCGTGGGTGGCGACGGCGGCGACCAACCCGGCAGTGGTCGGCGCGGTGTCCGTGCGAGCCGCCGCATTGTTGCTCACGGGACAGGCGCCCGACCACCGGATCGTCGTCAAGCCGACGCTGATCACGCGCGACGATCTGGTGAAGAACAACATCAGGACGATCGCCGAGCTCGGCGAGAAATTCCCGGCATTCCGTTCGAGCGATGCCGCCACGGCAGCGTGGATCCCGGCGGCGGATTGAGCGTTGGAGGCTGCGCGAGGTGTCGTGCGTAGTCGCCTTGCGAGCATGTCAAATCCGGAGCATGACTTTGCACGATTCTTTTTTCCTCCACGGTCGGCCTGCGCCGATGCTGAAACGATAGACGCAGGCGTCTGCCGCAGCATCGCAGAATCTGCAATATCGAAAGCGTGAATTCTTGTTTGTTCGTGACGCAGCGTTTCGTTAGCATGCGGCGTTCGGGTCGTTGCCGGGCCTCGTTGGTCGACGCAGCTTGAGACGGTCGTCGAGCGAGGTGGCGGTAACGCTTGCCCGGTGCGTTTTCACAGCTCTCACGCCTTCGACATGTCAAGCCTCCATGTACCCAACGCCGGCCAGCAGGCCACCGGCGTGACACGACGGCTGGCCACCGCGATCGCTCAGGCGTCGCCATCGCGCGACGTCGGCGCTATTGCCGCGGCAAGACGCGGCGTCCTCGACTTTCTCGCCGCCGCCTTTGCCGGCGCGAACGACAGCGGCTATCGAAAACTCCTGACGGTGAGCGCCAACGACTCGCGCGGCGAAGCATCGGTGATCGGCAGCAGCGCCCGTGCGTCCGCGCAGCAGGCTGCGTTGCTTAACGGTTACGCCGGACACGCGCTCGATTACGACGACGTGCACAGCAGCGTGCGAGGCCATCCTGCGACGGTATTGCTGCCCGCGCTGTTCGCGCTGGCCCAGACGCGCGGCAGCAGCGCACTCGACTTGCTCGACGCCTACGTCGTCGGCGTCGAAACGATGGCGCGCCTCGGTCTGGCACTCGGCAGCCGGCACTACGAGCAGGGTTTCCATAACACCGCCACGTTGGGCACGCTCGGCGCGGCGGCTGCCGCGTCGTATCTGCTGAAGCTCGATGCCGGCGCCATCGAGAACGCGCTGGGTCTTGCCGCCACGCAATCAGCCGGCTTACGCCTGCAATTCGGCAGCGAAGCGAAACCCTTGCATGCCGGGCTCGCCGCCCGCGCCGGCCTGTTCGCCGCCGAACTCGCGGCGGCGGGACTGCAGGGCTCGCCTGAAGCACTGGACGGGCCGGTCGGTTTTTTCGCCGTGTTCAGCGGCGGCGCCGCGCAACCCGAACGCGTGCTGGAAGGCTGGGGCGCGCCCTGGCAAATCGTGGCGCCGGGTCTGTACTTCAAGCCGTGGGCGTGCTGCACGGCGACGCACTACGCCGTGCATGCCGCATTGACATTGCGAGACACACACCGGCTCACACCCGACGACATCGCCGGCGTGACGGTGACCTTTCCACCCGGCGGCGACACACCGCTTGCCCGACATTTGCCTTCGACCGGACTCGAGGCGCGTTTCAGCGTTGCCTACGCGGTCGCCGCCGCGCTGACGGATGGTTCGCCCGGCGTCGCCATCTTCGCGGATAGTCCGGTGCGCGAGGACCTGATTGCGCTCGCCGGGCGCGTGACAAGCCGTCACGATGAAACCGCGGCGCGCGCGTCGACCGATCCGGCCACGCGTTTCTCGACTGTCGAGATCGCATTGCGCAACGGGACGGTGCTGAGCCATAAGACCGACCGTCTCTACAGCGCGGAAGATCTGCCCGCGAAGTTCGCGGACGCCACCGGCCACGACGCACGCGTCGCGTTTCTCCCCGCGCATATCGACACCATGCAGAGCAGCGCCGACCTCGCTTCCCTTTTCAATGTCCTCGCATCGATCCACGTATGAGCACGAATAACGGCAGTACCCGCAGGCAGATGCGTCTCGGGCTCTTCATCCAGGGCGCGGGACATCACGTCGCCGGCTGGCGGCATCCCGACGCGCAGGCGGGCAGCGAGAATCTCGCGCTGATGCAGCGCATCACGCAGACCGCCGAGCGCGCGAAGTTCGACATGGTTTTTCTCGCCGACGGCCTCACCAGCGGCCCCGATGCGCATCCGTCGATGGCGATGCGGTTTGAGCCGCTGTGCCTGCTGTCGGCGCTTGCCATGGGCACGCGCCACATCGGTCTCGCCGCCACCGCGTCGACCACGTATAGCGAGCCGTATCACGTCGCGCGCGCATTTGCGTCGCTCGATCATCTGAGCAGCGGACGGGCGGCCTGGAACGTCGTGACGACTTCGTACGATCGCACAGCCGCCAACTTCACACGCGGCAATCATCCGGATCATGCGCTGCGTTACGAAATGGCGGGTGAATTCGTCGACGTCGTCAAGGGACTGTGGGACAGCTGGGACGACGACGCGGTGCTCAAGGACAAGGCGCGCGGCGTCTACTTCGATCCCGCCAAGGTCCATACGCTGGACCACCAAGGCCCGTTCTTCGCCGTCAAGGGCCCGTTGAATGCGTCGCGCCCGCCGCAAGGGCACCCCGTGGTGATTCAGGCCGGCTCGTCCGGACCGGGGCAGGACCTGGCCGCGCGCACGGCGGAAGTGGTGTTTACCGCGCAGCAGACCATTGAAGAAGCGCAGGTCTTCTATCGCGATCTGAAAGGCCGGTTGCCGAAGTTCGGCCGCGAAGGCGCGCAGTTGCACGTAATGCCGGGCGTGTTTCCTGTCATCAGCAGGACGGAACAGGAAGCGAAAGACAAATACGCGCAGTTGCAGGAATGGACCGACACATCGGGCGCGCTGTCGCTGTTGTCCGACCGGCTCGGACACGACGTGTCGAAGTACCCGCTCGATGGTCCGCTGCCGGAGCTGCCCGAGTCGGATCAGTTGAAGAGCCGCGCCAAATTGCTGACCGATCTCGCGCGCCGCGAGAATCTGACCTTGCGCGAGCTGTATTACCTGGTGGCCGGCGCGCGTGGGCACCGCATCGTATGGGGTACGCCTGTGCAGGTGGCGGATGCGCTCGAGGAGTGGTTCACGGGCGAAGCGGCCGACGGCTTCAATATCATGCCGCCGTATTTCCCGGGCGGTCTCGACGACTTCGTCGAACTCGTCGTGCCGGAGTTGCAACGCCGCGGGTTATTCCGCACGGAATATAGCGGCACCACCTTGCGCGATCATCTCGGCTTGCAGCGGCCGGTTAGCCGCTACGCAGGGCAGTGAAGCGCGGAAAGTAAAGCGCGGCGTCTGCCAGGCAAACGCCGCGTCGTTCAGACCTGCATCGGCAGACGCGCCCGAGTGGCTGCCTTTCAGATCGCGAAGTGACGCAGATCCAATGCCAGCGGCGTGCGGGCTGGCGCCGCGCGTGCCGGCTCGGGCGCGGACTGGGTATGCGCCAGAAACTCACGCGTACGCGGACTGAGCGGCGCGCGGAACAGCGCGTTGGCCGGACCGTGTTCGACAATCACACCGGCCTCGGTGAAATACACCGCATCGCTTACTTCCTCGGCAAAGCGCATCTCGTGCGTCACGAGCACGCAGGTCATGCCGTCCTTCACCAGATCGCGGATCACGGTCAGCACTTCGCCCACGGTCTCCGGGTCCAGCGCTGAGGTCACCTCGTCGAACAGGATCAGATCCGGCTGCATCGCGAGCGCGCGTGCAATCGCCACGCGCTGTTGCTGACCGCCCGACAGTTCACCTGGATACGCATGGGCCTTGTCGGCGAGGCGCACCTTCTTCAGCAGATCGTAGGCGGCGCGGGTGGCGCCGGCTTTGTCGCGCCCCAGAATGCGCACGGGCGCGACAACCAGGTTGTCCAATACGCTCAGATGCGGAAACAGGTTGTATTGCTGGAACACGAAGCCGACGCGCTTGCGCAACTCGATTTCGTCGCGTTCGGAGGCGAGCCGGTCGACCCGGGTGCCGTCGACCTCGATCTCGCCTTGCTGGGGGCGCAACAATCCGGTGATGCAGCGCAGAATCGTCGACTTGCCCGACCCGGAGGGTCCGATGATCGACACGGCCTGCCCGCGGAACACGTCGAGATCGATGCCCTTGAGGACCGGCGTCGAGCCGAACGACAGATGCACGTCGCGCAACCGGACCAGGGGGCGCACGGCCGCTGCGGCGGCTGCAGGTGCGGATGCGGATGCGAGCGGGACATCAACTGAAAGCATAGCGTTTCTCGAGAAGACGGGTGAAGCGCGCGATCGGGTAGCAGTAAGCGAAGAACAACCCGAGCACAGTGAAATAGACGGCGACCGTGAAATCCGCCCGCGCCACGGTATTGCTCGCCACCTGCGCGGTGTCCAGCAGATCGTGCACCCCCACCAGCGAGGCGAGCGCGGTTGCCATCGTGATGCTGGCGTACAGGTTCATCCACGGCGGCAGCATCCGCTTCACGCATTGCGGCAGGATGATCCAGCGGAACACCTGGGTTCGGCTGAATGCAAGCGAACGTGCCGCGTCCCACTGCGCGTGAGGGATCGACTGGACGGCGCCGCGGAAGATCTCGGCGAAGTTGGCGCTGGCAGGCAACGCGAGACCGAGCGTGACCTTGAACCAGTCGGGAAACGGCACGATGTGGTGGCCGAGCGCGATTTCGAACGGGAACACGTAGGTCGAGAAATAGATCAGCACGAGTAGAGGGGCGTTTCGGAACACCTGCACGTAGCCGCGCGCAATCAGACGCACGCCGCGGATCGGCGACAGCAGCAAGGGGCCGAGCACGAGGCCGGCGAGTGTGCCGAGCGCGATGGCCAGCAGGCTGATTTCGATGTTGACCCACAGGGACTTGCCGAGCGCCGGCGCCCACGTGATGAGCGCCGCGAGCGCGGGATAGCTTGGACCATGAGCGATCTCGTGTTCGGCGAGAGCGAGCAGGGCGGCGACGCCGACCACGCCGGCAAGCGCAAAAGCGGAACGGTAGCGTCCGTCCTGCGTGGATACGGTGATGGATTCAGTGGCCATAGCCGGGCATCCTCAGGCGGACTTCGAGCCAGCGTCCCGCGCGATTGATCGCAAAGGTCAGTGCGCCGAAGAACAGCAGGATCAGGATCATCAGCTCGAGCACATTGTCGCGCTGCGTCCAGATCATGATCGATGCATACGTGATGTCGCCGACCGCGATCGCCGAGGCGACGGTGGTCATCTTCACGAGGTCGACCATGTTGTTGACGAGCGCCGGGAGGGCAAAGCGCAGCGCGAGCGGCAACTGCACGCTCCAAAGGCGCTGGCGGCGGCTGAAACCGAGCGACTGTGCCGCTTCGAGCGTGGTGCGCGGCACCGCTTCGATACCGGCGCGCAGCGCTTCGGCATGAAACGCGCCCTTGTGCAGCGAAATCACGATCGCGCTCCAGATGAACGGCGTCAGCGGATTGCCGCCCAGATTGCGCAGTGCCTCGCTGAGCAGCATATTGATCACCAGAAAGGCGCAGAACAGTTGCACGAGCGTCGGCGTATTGCGCGTGATCTCGACGAACACGCGAGCCGGGCGCGCGAGCGCCGGACGCGGTGAGGTGAGCAGCGCCGCCAGCACGATGCCGGCGACGAGGCTGCCGATTATCGTGACGAGCGACAGTTCGAGCGTGACCAGCATGCCGTGCAGGAACGACGCAAGTTCGTCGGGCGCGAGCACGAAACCGTAGTTCAGCCCGATCTTGCCGATCGCATTCACCACGACCCCGGCGGCGCGCGAGAGCGCTTCAGTCGATGCGCTCATGCACCTTGCGCCTTGTACTTCGCGTGCAGATCGAGCACGGCTTGCGAGGGCTGCATGCCGTTCTTGCGCTCGGTGTCGATCAGCCAGCCGCTGCGGTGCCAGTCCTGGACGATTTTTTCGAGCGCGCTTTGCGTATCCGTTTCACCCTTGCGAACCCAGATCACGGACGGCGACGGAATCAGCTCGTTCGATACGGGAATCGTGTAATCCTTCCAGTCCGGATTGCGCGCGACGAGCAGCCGCAGCGTGGGGGCGACGTGAACCGCGGCGACGCAGTTATTGCCGCGCAGCGCGAGCAGCGACTCCGGCTGGCCGCGAAATGCCTTGACCTGGGCGCCATATTCCTCGGCGAGCGGCTTCGTATAGTTGCTGCCCTGCGAGACGCACACGGGCTTGCCGCGCACGTCGTTCCACGTCTTGATGCCGCTGTCCTTGCGGGTGATGAGCGCGCCGCCGATTTCCTCGAACGGCGTGGGCGGATAGGAGAGGATCTCCGCGCGTTCTTTAGTGAGTTCCATGTTGGCGATCAGCGCATCGACCTTGCCTTGCTGCAGGAACTGCACGCGGTTCGACGGCTGGACCGGCGTCAATTCCACGTCGACGCCGAGGCGCTTCGCGACGTCGTTTGCGAGATCGACGTTGAAGCCGAGCGGTTTCTGGGTGGCCGGGTCCAGCGAGCCGAACGGCGGCCCCGACAGGATCACGCCGATGACGATCTTGTGGCGTTGATGAATCCGCTCGAGTGTGGTGTCGGCGTGGGCGGCACTGGCGCCCAATGCTGCAAGGAGAGTCACGGCGCGCAATGCGCGCTGAAGGGCGGGGCGGGTCGGTCGGCTGAACATGAAAGGATAGGCGGAAGTCAGGTTGAGTCCTGCTATCGCTCCGGCCGATCGGTGCGGCGTCGTTGCTATGAGGCCGCCAGGACTCGCCGGAGGAGAAAGACAGGATGCGATTCGGGACTGTCTATTCTCGGCATGTGCGACGCCGGAAAGAACCAAGGATTTTTCATACCGATATCTGATTCGCGCATTTATGCAGACGCGAGCGCCGTTGAAGCGGAGAAATGGATGTTGCGGCGGATTTGAGCGGCTATGCGCCGATTCGAATCGCGGCGCCCGTATAGCGTATTCAGCAGCTGCACGCCGCGCGACGCCAGAATATCTGCCGGCTCAGGCAGCCGGCGCAGCAGGCGCATTCGGCGTGTATTTCCGCAGCCGCTGGGAAATCAGATGCGAAGGCTTTTCGATCACCCGGTAAAACGCATAGCTGATGGCGAATGCCAACGCCACCTGCACGAACCAGGCGAATCGGGATGTGTCGTCGAATCGCGTCATTTCCAGCAGGGCGAGCGCCATCTTGTGGCAAAGATAGAGGCTATAGGACCACGCGCCGAACGCAGCCAGCCTGGACCAGACGCCGCTTCGGGAAGGCGTGGCTGTCTCCGCCGCGATCCAGACCGCCGCAAGGAACTGAAACAGCGGAAGCGTGATATCGGGCGTAATCAGCGGCACAAGGGCCGGCTTGAGATTCGATTCGGACAGCAAAATCATGATGGCGGCCCCGGCCGCGACAATCACCACTCTCAGCGCGACCAGGTGGTGCGCGAGAAAACGGGTGCTCCGATCGAGGCCGCGCTTGATCGTCAGCGTGAGCGGCGAATACGCGCCACGAACGTGGAATCGCTCCGCATTGCGCTGGGTCTCCGCGATCAGGCAACCGAAGATCCAGCCGGCCGCGTACAGTAAAGCCGTGCCCGGCACGCCATACGTTTCAATCACGCAGCCGTGGCAAACCGGATGCCCGATCAGACGAACCACGGCCACCATCACGCCTGCCGCAACCGCGCAGCCCACGATCATTTCGCCGAGGTAGCGAAAGCGGGCGCGCAGGATCGGATAAGCGGCGTAATACACCATTTCGCAGTAGAGCGACCACAGCACGGATTCCAGATAATTTTGCCCCGTCGGTAAAGGTTGGACGAGGCATAACAGGATGAGCAGCGGCAATCCAATGCGAATGAATCTGGACGCGTAATAGTTGATCGGCTTGAGCGCCACATCCTTTTGATATGCGTTATGGATGCAATAGCCGGAAATGACAAAGAATACGATGACGGCGGCGGGGCCCGCGAATAGCGCTGTCGAGCCGGACCATAATGCGCCGCCGAGGAAGGCGAATTGATGAGGCAGAAGTTCTTTAAACGCGGGTGGCTTGAAGTGATACATCAGAACCCAGACTGCCGCGAGGAATCGAATAGCGTCGATCTTCAACGATTTGTTCAGATTCGCGGACGCCGACAGATTCAAGGTGATCGCCATTTTCTGCCCCTTCTTCTATTCAGGCTGCGGCGATCTTACGTCTGTCGTGAACGACAAAATTCGAAAAAAATGGGGAAATAAATGTCCCTTCAGGTTTCGACAGGATGCAATGTCGAACGGTCGCATTTACCTGAGTCAGGGGCGGTTGATAACCATTTTTTACAGATCTGGAACAGGTTTCGGCATCGAATGGATTGATGCTGGCGCAATTCAAGGCTAGGCTCTGTCGACCGGGACTCGAATTCGAGGCATAAAGAATCCAATGAATCCATCGGAAAACATTGACCAGCTGATCGCGGGCATTACGGACTGGCGCGGTAAAACGTTCGCCGGCATCCGCAAGACCATCCTTGAAGCCGACGCGCAGATCATCGAGGAATGGAAGTGGATGGGAAGCCCGGTGTGGTCCCGCGACGGAATGATCGCGGTCGCCAACGCGCACAAAGGGAAGGTGAAGCTGACCTTTGCACACGGGGCGCATCTTCCGGACCCTGACAGGCTCTTCAACGCGGGCCTCGACGGCAACGCGCGACGGGCGATCGATTTTTTCGAGGGCGACAAGCTCAATGGCCCTGCTTTAAAAAAACTCGTGCGCGCTGCGATTGAATACAACCAGACCCAATTGAAGAAGAATGCGCCCGCGAGTAGCCGAGCCAAAGTGCGTAAAGCTCAAGAGACGTGAAGCGATAGCGCCGTCGTTTTTGCGCGCGTGTGTTTCGCCGATTTCGGATATGGAAATGTCGGCGAAATTAGCGCGCTGAAACGGGAATTCTTTCGAGTCGTGCGGACACGACTAACGTGGGCCACGACGGCATCGACTGACGCATTCAGCGCCCGGTTTTCATCGCGACAGCAATGAAACGGTTGCGATGCCGAGAACAGTCATCACGAGCGAAGCCGCCACGTGAATCACGATCTCGCCTGCCGCCCAGCCGAGCCGGCCGTCCTGCAAACGCTGCACGACTTCCGCTGAGAACGTCGAGAAGGTCGACAGGCCGCCCATCAAGCCGGTGATGACGAAGAGCCGCCATTCAGGCGCGATCTGCGGCGCCCGCGCGAACCCCGCGACCGCGACGCCGATGACGTAGCCGGCGATCACGTTAGCGGCGAAGGTGCCGAGCGGCATACCCGCGAACAGGCCGTTCAGACGGATGCCGAGAAACCAGCGGAACAGCGAACCGAGCGCGCCGCCAATACCGACCGCGAGAATGGACAAATACATGCAAAAGTACTCTGGCGAAGCCAAAAGGTCGACAAACCGGGCTTGGGCGGGAGGCGCGATGCCGCGTCCGCAGTCGTCCGGGCGAAGCAGGCATCATCAGCCATCGAGGGCGGTTAATGGAGAATGCCATCTCCAGCGCGCAAGTCTAGCATCGGCAGGGCATTGGGGACAGGTGAGCGCAAGCGTGGTCCGTATGGCTGGGGCGTGACCTAGAATGAATGGAGGGCCTGTGAGCGTGTGCCGCGGGCCGGTTGCGACCGCGCTGCGGCTGCACGGGAGGCTGACATGACGAAGGGTTACCAGCTCACGTTCTATACCGAGCAGAACCGGCATCACGGCCATCAAACGGTCGTGGAATGTCTGCTGTCGATCGCGAAGCTTGTCGGCATTCATGGCGCGACCGTCGTGGCGGCGGCCGAAGGTGTCGGCCACGCGGGCGCGCGGCATGCAGCGCGTTTCTTCGAGCTGGCGGATCAACCGCAACAGGTGATCTTCGCGGTCACTGAAGGGGAGGCGGAAGCCTTGCTCGAGGCGGTGCGCGCGGGCGGCGTCCCGGTGTTCTACACGCGTTGCCCGATCGAATTCGGCCTGCTCGGCGAGCATGGGGACGCCAAACATCCGGCGCGCCGCTAACCCGTTTTTGCGGCTTACTCTTCAGCCGACGCTTTCGCGCTCCGGCGTCGCCGAAATCTTGTGGATCGACAGGTCCGCGCCGTTGTATTCGTCTTCCTGATCGAGCCGCAAGCCCACCGTCAGGCGAATGGCGCCGTACACGAGCGTGCCGCCGAGCGACGCCACCACGATGCCGCCCAGCGTGCCGAGCAGCTGAGCGCCGAACGATACGCCGCCGAGGCCGCCGAGCGCATGCAGGCCGAAGATGCCGGCTGCCAGGCCGCCCCACGCGCCGCACAGACCGTGCAAGGGCCACACGCCGAGCACGTCGTCGATGCGCCAGCGGTTCTGCACGCAAGTGAACATATAGACGAACAGCACGCCCGCGATGCCGCCCGTCACCAGCGCGCCCAGCGGATGCATCACGTCGGAGCCGGCGCAGACCGCGACCAGCCCGGCAAGCGGGCCGTTGTAAGTGAAGCCGGGATCGTTGCGGCCCGCGAGCCACGCGGTCAGCGTGCCGCCGACCATCGCCATCAGCGAATTGACCGCCACGAGGCCGCTGATCTTGTCGATGGTCTGCGCGCTCATCACGTTGAAGCCGAACCAGCCGACCGCCAGCACCCAGGCGCCCAGCGCGAGGAACGGAATATTCGACGGCGGATGCGCGGCGATGCCACCGTCGCGGTGATAGCGGCCGTGACGCGCGCCGAGCAGCAGCACGGCCGGCAGTGCGACCCAGCCGCCGAACGCGTGCACCACCACCGACCCGGCGAAATCGTGGAACGGCGCGCCGAACACCTGGGTGAGCCAGCCCTGAATACCGAAGCGGCCGTTCCACGCGATCCCTTCGAAGAACGGATAGACGAAGCCGACCAGCACGAAGGTGGCGAACAGCTGCGGATTGAATTTCGAGCGCTCGGCGATGCCGCCCGACACGATCGCGGGAATCGCCGCCGCGAAGGTCAGGAGAAAGAAGAAGCGCACCAGCGCGTAGCCGTTGTGCGCGGCCAGCGACTCGGCGCTGCCGAAGAACTGCACGCCGTAGGCGATCGTGTAGCCGATGAAGAAGTACGCGATCGTCGAGACCGAGAAGTCCACCAGAATCTTGACCAGTGCATTGACCTGATTCTTTTTGCGCACCGTGCCGAGTTCGAGAAACGCGAACCCCGCATGCATGGCCAGCACCATCGCGGCACCCAGTAAAAGGAAGAGGGTGTCGGTGCCGGTTTTCAGACTTTCCATTGATGTGTCCCGCTTATGCCAAAAAAGGGGGCACTGGATGCAAGAAGTGGGCCAAAGTTGTGCCTAATAGCGCAAATCAGGTGCAAAGCCGCACCGGTATGGGATTCGCACTGGCCGTGCTGATCAACATGCGCACCACCTGTTGCATCTTGCACAACTGCAGAGGCACTACATAAGTGCATATTTGGTTCACGTCAGCTGTCGTGAACCAAATAGGGGCAAACATTCGATTTTATTTACGTTCCATTCAAAAGCCTGACGTTTTATGCGGATTCATTGCGCCTGGGTCCGCATTTGGCGGCAGAAGCCTGGTCGGTGGCGCGTCGTCTTTGTCTTCCTGCTCAAACGCCGACATAATGTGCGCGTCCCGCGCACGATCTGCGGGCCATCGACCTTCAATGCGCACGCATGAGACTGACCACTAAAGGCCTGTTGCTGATCGCAATTCCGGCCGTCTTCGAACTGGCGTTGCTGTCCGGCCTGGTCATGGCGCAGGCCGACGCAACGCAAGCCGAACAGTGGGCCGTCCATAGCCAGGACGTGCTGCGCCAGACCGCCGCGATTCTCGATCCGGTGCTGGGTGAGTCGGTGGCGCTGCGCGGCGCGGTGCTCGCGAACGATACCCGCTTCGCGACGCCGGTCACCTTGTGGATGGACGTCGACCGTCGCATCGATCAACTGGCCGAGCTGGTTGCCGACAACCCGGCGCAAGTCGAGCGCGTGGTGCAGGTGCGCCAGGCCGTGCAGGGGTATCGTCAATGGTCGGACCGCGTTCAGGATATGCTGCATTCGGGACGGCGGCGCGATCTGCTCGAGCGTTTCCGCGACCTCGCCTCGGCCGACGTGCTCGATCGCTTCCGTCAGCAGGTGGTGGCTTTCCAGACCGAAGAGCGGCGCCTCGACACGTTGCGCTCGAATGCCGCCGGCGCCGCGCGTGAACGGCAAGAGACGCTGGTCGTCGCGGCCGTGTTCGGTTCCTTGCTGTTCGTCGCGCTGGCCGTCTGGCTATTCACGCGCGGCGTGCGCGGCCGGCTCGCGCTGCTGTCCGATAACGCCGGGCGCCTCGCGGGCAACGAGCCGCTGGCGCCGATCAGCCCGGGTCGCGATGAAATCGCCCGGCTCGATCTGACCTTGCATGAAACCAGCCGGCGGCTGCTCGAAGCCGAGCGCATCCAGGCGCGTTTCCAGTCCGATCTGGCGCGGCGCACCAGCGAACTCGCGCGCATCAACGAGACCTTGCGGCAACAGACTCAGGAAAACGAAATGTTCATCTACAGCGTGTCGCACGACTTGCGTGCGCCGCTGGTGAACCTGCAAGGCTTCTCGAAGGAACTGATTCGCGCGTGCGACGAACTGCGCGTGGTGCTGCGCCAGTCGTCGCTCGCGGCGGAACCGCGGCAGCGCATCGAACGGGTGGTGGACGAGGATATCGGCGAGGCGCTGCACTTTCTGCAGACGGCCGTGCTGCGGGCGTCTCATATCATCGACGCGCTATTGCGGCTGTCGCGTGTCGGCCGTGTGGAGTACCGGCAGCAAAAGGTCGAAGTGCGCGATATCGTGCCGCGCGTGGTCGATGCGATGCAGGGGTCGATCCGGGCGCGCCGGGCGCGCGTCATCGTCGACGATTTGCCGGCGGTGTGGGGCGACCCGACTGCGCTCGAGCAGGTGTTCGCGAATCTGATCGGCAATGCGGTCAATTATCTGGCTCCCGCGCGTGAAGGCCGGATCGAAATCGGCACGACGCCGGCACCGCCGGGCGTGCATTCGCTACGGATTTTCTACGTGCGGGACAATGGCCTTGGCATCCCGGCGGTCGCGCTGCCGCGGCTCTTCAACGCCTTTCAGCGGCTGCACGGCAATGTGGCGCCGGGTGAGGGCATCGGCCTCGCGCTCGTGCGGCGCGTCGTGGAGCGGCACGGCGGGCGCGTGTGGGCGGAGTCGAAAGAGGGTATAGGCACGACGTTTTATCTGTCGCTGCCGGAAGCCGAGGCGCGCACGGCGCAACGGGCGGTCGACGTGCAGGGCGCGCCGGTGGACAGCGTTCAGGCGGTTCGTGGTGCGCGCGAAGTGCACGAGAGCCCTGGTGATTGCGATGGCCCGGGCTTGAGCGGCGGTCCGCCGGTGCATGCCGCCAGCGCTGCCAATGCAGCCAATGCAGCCAATGCCGCGCCCGGCATCAGTACGCGCTAAAGAGCCGGCGCGGTTTGAGCAGTTTGCTGCCGCGAATCGACCAGTAGCAGCCGCAGACGATCAGGATCGCCACGCCGGTCAGCGCCACGCGCGGCGCCGGGTGCAGGCCGGGAAGGCCGTCCAGGGCGAACAGGCCGCGTGCGGCAATCAACAGCGCCGCCCACAGCGAACACGCTGCCTGCACGAGCATGCGTGTGCCCGCCAGACGCCTTGCGCGGTTTTCTCGCGACCAGCCGGCCGGCGTGCGCGCGCAGAAAAAAGCAATTGCCATCAACGTGACGGCGAGAATGACGATCCAGTCAGTCAGTTCCATCGAAAGGGGCTCCCAAGTCAACCGGCGACTATAGGAAAACCTTGCGCTGCGAACTATCGGACTAGTCCCAAATGCGGGGTGTTTTGGCGGGGGTGTTTTGGCGAGCGCGCGTTGCCGCGAGGGCAAGGCGCTCGCCTTGGTATCAGAGTTCGATGCGGGTGCCGAGCAGCACGAGGAACTGACGCAGCCACTCAGGATGAGCCGGCCATGCGGGGGCCGTGACGAAATTGGCGTCGGTGATCGCCGCGTCGACCGGGATGTCGACGTATTCGCCGCCGGCCAGCTTCACTTCGGGCGCGCAGGCCGGGTAGGCGGAAATGCGCTTGCCGCGAATCACGTCGGCGGCAGCCAGCAGTTGCGCGGCGTGGCAGATCGCGGCGACCGGCTTGCCCGCCTCGGCGAACTGCCGCACGAGTTCAATCACCTTGGGGTTGAGTCTCAGGTACTCGGGCGCGCGGCCGCCTGCAATCGCCAGCGCGTCGTATTGGGCGGGATCGGCGTCGTCGAAGCTTGCATTGAGCGTGAATTGATGGCCAGGCTTTTCGGTGTAGGTCTGGTCGCCTTCGAAATCATGGATCGCGGTCTTGATCCGGTCGCCCGCTTTCTTGTTCGGGCAGACCGCGTCGACGACGTGGCCGACCGCCTGCAGTGCCTGAAACGGCACCATCGTTTCGTAATCCTCGGCGAAGTCGCCGGTCAGGAACAGAATCTTCTTTGCTGCCATCGCATGCCTCCTATTGATCAACGGAACACATCGAACGCTCAGGGAGTCTACTCCAACACGTTTGACAGAAGCGCGACGGAGCGTGCGATGAAGCATTACGCATGGCATGCGCTGTACACCGACAGCACGGCGACAGCTCGCCGAAAAGACCGTGCGGCGCAACGGCGTATCATTGGCGCGTTTTCGCATGCGAAAGCCGCTCGATGCGGCTCACACTCAAATATGACTTTATCCATTCATTCACCGTTGTTGCGCCGCGTCGCGGTCGTCGCCCTCATGTTCGGCGGCCTGACGGCTTGCCAGAAGAACGACGCGTCGGCACAGGTCGCCGGCAAGCTCAACGATGCGGCACAAGCCGCCGGTCAGAAGCTCGATCAGGCGGCCAGCTATGTCGGCCAGCAGGTCGATGCGACCAAGGCCGCTGCGCAGCAGAACCTCGGATCGGCGTCCGCGCCATCGATCACGATCGATCCAGCCTCGCTGGCATCGACCGCGCAAGCCAATCTGCAAGGTGCGGCGAGCGCGGCGAACGCGCAATTCGGCAAGGCGGCGGCATTGACCGGCCAGGGCCTCGAGACGGCGGGGCGCAAATTGCAGGAATGGTCGGCGCAAAGCTCGGCGTCGGCGGCGGGCGCTTCGGCTTCTGCGTCGGCTTCGGGCGATTCCAGCGATGCGCAAAAGCAGATGGACAAGTGAGATGGCGGCGCGCGTGTCCGTCCGCTCGTTCGTCCGTTTTCGTCCTTTCGTCCATTTGACAGCGGGATTAAATGTAATTACTATGGTTACATATAGTCGTCGCCGGGCAGGTTTGTTGTGAATACGAGTAGCCGGTTTGCGTTTGCTGTGCATGTGCTCGCGCTGCTGTCGTTGCAGGAAGGCGCGCCGCTCTCGTCGGAGATGATCGCGGGCAGCGTGAATACGAATCCTGCGTTGATCCGGCGTCTGTTGACCATGCTGGCCGATGCGGGACTCACGACCTCGCAACTCGGCGCGGGCGGCGGCGCGCTGCTCGCGAGGCCACCTGATGAGATCACCTTGCTTCAGGTGTATCGTGCGGTGGACGACGCACAATTGTTCGCCATGCATCGCGAGGAGCCGAACCCGGCGTGCATGGTGGGGCGGAATATCCAGGTCGTGCTGCGCGGCATCATCGACGAAGCGCAGCAGGCCATGGAAGCGTCGCTCGGCGCACGCACGCTCGCCGATGCCACTTCCGACCTGGTGCGCGCCGAGCGGGCACGTGAGCGGAAGCGTCGTTCGTAGATGACGCAGTAAAGAAGCAGTACCGAAGAGCGCGTGTTCTGCAGTCGGGACACGCGCTCAGCAAAACAGACGGGGGCCCAAGCCCCTCTTTTTTCAATGGTATATGTAATCAACATAGTTACATATAAGCAAATCACAGGAGTATCGAAATGAGCAAACAGTTGAAAATCGCGTTGTTTGGCGCCACCGGCACGATTGGTTCGCGGATCGCCGCGGAAGCCGCCCGCCGTGGGCATCAGGTGACGGCGCTGGCGCGCAATCCGGCGCGTGTGCCGGCCGGCGTGGCGAATCTCAAAGCCGCGCAGGCCGATCTGCTCGACGCCGCGAGCGTCGGCGCCGCCGTGCGTGGTCACGACGTGGTGGCGAGCGCCTATGCACCGCCGCATGACGATCCCGCCGCGGTGTCCAGGGCGGCGCATGCGCTCGTCGACGGCTTGCGTGCAGCGGGTCTCAAGCGCCTCGTGGTGGTGGGCGGCGCGGGTTCGCTCGAAGTGGCGCCTGGCAAGCAACTGGTCGACGCGGCCGGATTCCCGGACGCCTACAAAGCGGTTGCACTGGCCCACCGCGACGCATTCAATTACTACCGGGGCGTTACCGACCTCGACTGGACGTTCTTCGCGCCGGCCGCGCTGATCGCCCCGGGCGAGCGCACCGGCACGTTCCGCACGGGCGCGAACGCGCTTCTGGCCGACGCCGAGGGCAATAGCCGCATTTCCGCGGAAGATTACGCAATCGCCTTCGTCGACGAATTGGAGCAGGGCCGTTTCGTTCATCAGATCGCGACGGTGGCTTATTGAGCCTTGACGGAGGGCGGGGCCACGTGCCGCTTGTGTGGCACGTGCCGCGTCTGGTCGGTTGCCTGCGCCTTGACGGCGGGTCGAGGGGATGAAGACGGCCCGCCATTTCTCGACCTTGCGCAAGCGCCCTAACAATCGGTTACGCATGTTCGGGCGCCGGCGGTGAAACTGCGGCTACACTGACGTCTCCCGTTTTCTTACGGATCGCCATGCAGTCATGCCCATCACGGCGTGAGTCCGGGGCCGCGCCGTCTAACGGCGGGCAACCGGCGACTCGCGCCGTCTTTCATTTTTCTTTCGATCATGCCGGACGCGGTGCGCGCCGCGGCATTCGCGCCCACGCCGCGGCGTGGTTCAGCGCGTGGGCGGCCACGGTCTGTCTCGCACTGATCCTCGGCATCGGATGGATACCCGCGCCGGCCCAGGCCGCCGGCACGCCGGTCATTCCGGCCTTGCAGAGCCTGATCAACAGCGCGACGGCGACGGCAACGCCGGCGTCCGCCGCCTCGGGCGCCTCGGCCGCGCAAGCGGCCTCCGCGCCGTCGCCCGCGAGCCAGGCGGAGCTGGCGCGCTCGCTCGACAGCGTGATCGCCACGCTCGACAACGACCGGCAACGCACCGCGCTCGTCGCCCAGCTCAAAAAGCTGCGCGACGTCTCGCAAAACGTCACGCCGGCCGCGCCCGCGACCGCTCAACCGAGTCCCGGCTTGCTCGGCGCGATTGCGTCGGGTATCGCGTCGTTCGAAACCCAGGTGCACCAGGGCCGCACGCCGGTGCGCTATTGGGGCGGACGCTTCAACGCGGCCGGCAACGAGCTTTTCACGATCATTTCGGGGCAAGGGCAAGAGAGCTTCGGCCGCGTGATCTTTTCGATGATTGCCATGCTGGCCGGCTGGGGCGCGTGCGCCGGCACGCTGATCTACTTTCAACACCGGCTTTACCGGCGCTTCGGCATTCTCATGGGACTCAACCCGAATCCCACCACGCGCGAGTTGCTGATCTTCGCGCTGCGCCGCGTCGGGCCGTGGATCGTCGCCTTTCTCGCAGCGCTGCTGTTCGTGCGCGCCATGCCGGATGCGCTCGGCCGCACGCTCGGCATGGTGGTCGCCTATGCGATCGTCGCGGGCGCGGTGTTTTCGGCGATCTGCCTGATCATGTTTTCGCTGTTCGGCTCGGGGCATCGGCGGGTGGCGGTGCGCCTCCTGATCGAGCACGCACGGCGCGTGTTGTTCGTGGTGGGCGTATGCGCCGCCCTCGGCGATGCAGCGGTCAACTACGACGTCGAACATCAGCTCGGATCGAATCTCGCCGCGCTGATTTCGACCGCCGCCAACATGACGGCCGCCGTGCTCACCGGCTATTTCGCGCTGGCGTTCCGCCGGCCGATCGCGCATCTGATCCGCAACCGGCCTTACGAGCAGCGCCACGATCACCGGGCCGCGACCGACGCATTCGAGGTGCTCGCTGCGCTCTGGCACGTGCCCGTGCTGGTGCTCGCGGCGGCATCGGTGGCTGCGACGCTCGGCGGCTCGGGCTCCAGTGAGAACGTGCTGCAGATTTCGGTGGTGACCGCGCTGCTGCTGGTGCTGGCATTTTTCCTGTCGGCCATCGTGCTGCGCATGACGCGCCCGCGCAGCGCGCGCTCGCGGCGCCGCTCGCCGTATCTGTCGCGCCTGCTGCGTTTCTGCGGCACGTTGCTGACGCTTTTTATCTGGCTGTTCTTCTTCGAACTGGCGGCGCGTTTGTGGGGTGTATCGCTTGCGGCGGTGGTGGAGGAAAACGTCGCGGCGCGCGGGATTGCGCACGCCGTGACCGCGATCGTCGCGACGCTGTTTATTTCATGGCTGCTGTGGATTCTGGTCGACACCGCGATTACCGAAGCCCTCCATCCGGGTGGGCCGCGCAACAAGGCGCTCAATCCGAGCATGCGGGCGCGCACGATGCTGCCGCTGCTGCGCAACGTGCTGCTGGTGTCGATCATGACGATTGCGGGCATCGTCACCGCGGCGAACCTCGGCATCAATGTCACGCCGCTACTGGCCGGCGCCGGCGTGATCGGCCTCGCGATCGGTTTCGGCGCGCAGTCGCTTGTGACCGACCTGATCACGGGCCTGTTCATCATTATCGAAGATACGATTTCGGTCGGCGACTGGATCGACGTGGACGGCGGTCATGCGGGCACCGTCGAGCATCTGTCGATCCGGACCGTCCGCCTGCGCGATGGACAAGGCGCGATTCACGCCATTCCGTTCTCGCAGATCAAGATCGTCAAGAACCTGTCGCGCGACTTCGCCTACGCGGTGTTCGAAGTGCGCATGTCGTTCTCGACCGACGTCGATCAGATCACGCAACTGATTCGCGAAGTCGGCGCCGATCTGATGGCCGACTTCCGCTACCGGCGCGAAATGCTCGGGCCGATCGAGGTGTGGGGACTCGACCGTTTCGATCCGAACTGGATGGTCGTGAAAGGGCAGATCAAGACGCGGCCGTTGCAGCAATGGAGCGTGGCGCGCGCCTTCAATCTGAGGCTCAAACGCAAGATGGACGATTCCGGCATCGAGATTCCGGTGCCGCAGATGCGTGTGTACACGTCATCGAAGGATGGTGAAGGGCAGCCTTTGCAGGACGATGAACTGCCCGAGGCCGGTCCGCATGGACACGCGCATGCCGGGACGGGGGCGTCGACGCGGACCGCGCACGCCGCCATGGCGGTGGCGCGCGATGTGTCGCACGAACCGCGTCCGGCGCCGCCGCCCACCGGGCAGACCGCGCCGATTCCGCCGCAGATTCCGACAGCCGGGGAAGCGGGCAGCAAAAGCTGATTGGGCTGGATGCGGGGTGAGCGGATTCTGACGCGGTCCGCAGCTTTACGCGGGACGTGCCGGTGTCAGGCGAGCGCCGGCGCGTCGGCTGCGCGCACGATGTCGTTGACGTGCGTGGCGATCTGAGCGCCCGCGACGCCGTAGATATGCAACGAAATAGCGGGCGCGTCACTGGAATTGCCCAGGCGGTGAATGCCGCCCTTGCCGCCGCGCACAAACGACACGGCGCCCGTCTTGCGCGCCTGGGTACGGGTGGCGCTCGCGCAGTGCTGTGCGCCATTCCATTCGAAGACCGTTTCGCTCAGCGTGCCGTCGACCACGGCGTAGCCGCACCATGTGTGGTGCGCATGCACCGGGCTTGCCTGACGCGGCAGCCACACCAGCGCGGCGATCGCATAGCGGCCGTGCGGATCGGCGGCCAGCAGATGACGCCGGTAAGTGTCGGCGGAGCCTTCGCGTTGCGCCGGTGTGAGCAGATCAGGGCTTGCCGCGGCTTCGGCCAGCGCGATGCGCATGCTGCGCGCGAAGAAGGTCGAATCAGACGGTTCGGGAAATGTCGCGCAGGCTTCGAACATTGCGTCGAGCGCCTCGCACAGGTGCACGAGCGGCATGCTGCGCAGCGCGCGCGAGGGCGTTTCATTCGCTCCGGCAAACGATGCGGCGTGGGCGGAGGAACGGGCGACGGGCGGTGAACGGAGGTCTTGGCTCATGATCGCGGCGCAGCGGCATGGCTGCTTATCGGCTATTTTTGGATAGACATATTTATACCGGTTTGCCCGGAGAAAGAGTTTCCATATAATTCCCCTCGAAATCTTAAAAGTAGAATAATTTCCTATGGGGGTGTGAGGATGGGAATGGATATCATCGATCGGAAGCTGCTTGAGCTGCTGCAGGAAGACGCAACCATGCCGATCGCCGAACTCGCGCAGCGCGTGAATCTGTCGCAAACGCCGTGTTGGAAGCGGCTGCAGCGCCTGAAAGAGACAGGCGTGATTCGCTCCCAGGTGGCGCTGTGCGATGCGCGCAAGCTAGGCGTGGGCACGACCGTGTTCGTCGCGGTGCGCACCAACCAGCACACCGAGGCATGGGCGCAGACCTTTACACGCGCGGTGCGGGATATTCCGGAGGTGGTGGAGGTGTACCGGATGAGCGGTGAAACCGATTACCTGCTGCGTGTGGTGGTGTCCGATATCGACGACTACGATCGCGTCTACAAGCTGCTGATCGCCGCCGTGCCGCTGTACGACGTGAGTTCGAGTTTCGCGATGGAACAGATCAAGTACTCGACGGCGCTGCCGGTGCGGCCTTCGGCGGTGGTGGAGGGGCGCTGACTGCAAGCCGTGTGCAAGCTCAGTGGGCGTAGAATGCCGCCTTCCCAGACACCATCCGCGACTGACTCGCGAACCGAGCCCGCCCCATGAACAAACCGCCGCGCAAGAAGAACCCGACCTTTGGCATTGCTGTTTTCATCGTGGTCGCGGTGCTGCTGGTGATCGCCACGCTCTTCTATAACGCCATCACGGAAAAGCGCGAATTCGACCGCCTGGATGCGCAGGCGCCGGCAGTTTCGTCGGATGTCGCGGCTGCATCGGCTGCGGCCACCGCAGCGAAGCCCGCAAGCGGCGCCGCTCAATAGGACGGCTCGGAGACGACTCGAGCGTCTCACTCGTCCGGCAGGCGAATTACGCTCGCATCCTTGCGAATCTGCGCCGACGCCGTCAGCATCTGCTTGCACTGATGGGTGAGCAACTTCATGTCGTGCACGGCGTCCGCCGAATAGTCCGGCGATTTCTCAGTCTCGACCACCATCGCATCCAGCTCGCGCCTCAATAGTTTGACCTGCTCGCCCTGATCGGCAGGCAGCGCCTTACCGGCTTCGGCCTCGGTCAGGTTGTCGCGGACTACGCTCAGGGCGCGTTGCAACGGCTGTAGCGAGACGCCGTCGGCCTGCTGCGCGGAGGTGCGCAGCAAAGGCGCGGCCGCCGTAATCTGCGAGGCGAGCACGTGGCTGCGCACCAGCAGGTCGTTCAACTCCGGCACGAACTTCTGCGCGGACTTCGGCTCGAGCATCATGCGCTGGAACGCCTGGCCCAGATTGGCGAACGCCACATGGACGTTCTTGCGCGCGAGCCGGTAGCGGTAATCGCGATCGAGCGCCGTTGCAGCGGCCACGGCGGCAGGGGACGCCCCGCCGGCCGGCTTGGCTGACGCGTTGTTGACTGTAGCGGCGCGAGAGCTGCTTGCGTTAGTGGTCGCACCGACGCTTGCACCAGCGCTTGCACCGGCGCTTGTACCAGAATACGCCCCAGCCCTTGCGCCAGGAATTGCGCCAGTGCTCGCACCGGACTTTTGGGTAGCGTTGCCGTTCGCATCCACTCCGGCGTTTGCCACCGCGAGCGCCGGCCTGGCAAATTCGATCGCAGGATCGGCCATTGCCGCGGCGGGTGCAAATGCACCGGCTTCGGTCACCGTCGCGACCACCGCTGCGGCCGGTTTGCCGCTCCACCACCAGCTTGCTTCCAGATATTGCCGCGTCGCATTGATCATGTTGTTGACGAGCTTGCCCATCAACCGGTATTCCCAGTAGGGGAACAAGTGGCTCGCCGCAATCGCGATCGCGCAGCCCACCACCGTATCGATTGCGCGTTCGCCGATGATGCGCATGCTGCCCGGTGCGAGCAGATGAAACATGAGCAGCACATACGAGGACGTGAACACCACGCTCGCCGTGTAATTGAACAGCAGCAGGCTGTAGCTCATCACCATCGAGGCGAACATCACGACCAGCAGGATGTGCGGCTCCTTGACGAAGATCATCAACACGATGCTCGCCGCACAGCCGATCAGCGTGCCGACTATCCGCTGCCCGTTGCGCTGCTTGGTCAGCGAATAGCCGGGCTTCAGGATGATGACGGTGGTCATCACGATCCAGTATGCGTTGGTGAGCGGCAGCAGACGACCAAGCCAGAAACCCACGGCAACCGCAATCGTCACGCGCAACGCATGGCGGAAGCTCGGCGAGGCCATGGTCAGGTTCGAGAAGATCTGCCCGAACGGTACGCGGCGGCTCGATACGAAGCGGGAGAGCGCCTTGTCGAGGCGCAGCTCGGTCTCGGTCGTGCTGGGATCGCTCGACAGGCTTTGGTGCATCTTGTCGATCAGGCGCGTGGCGCTCCAGATCCGCCGGAAGGTGGACGATACCGCCGAATAGGCCTCGGGATTTTTGGCAGACAGGTCCTGCTTGCGCATCAGTTCGATCTCGAACTCGATGGCGCGCAATTCGGCTTTTACATTCACGCGCTTGCGCGGCGGCTGGTTTTGCAGCACTGCAAGTCCGATCTCTTCGAGATCGGCCGCGGATTTGCGAATCAGATCGCGGTAGAACACCAGCAGGTCGGAGCCGCCGAACGTGCTGCGCACCAGCGAGTAATCGACATGCGTGCCGACGAACAGCTCGTGCAGATCGACGGTATTGATGAACAGATTGAACAGCATCGCCCGGCGCGGTTCGAGCCGGCCGGATTTGAGCTTGGGCAGATTGCGCAGCACGATGTCGCGCGCCGCATCCTGACGATCGACCGCGGCGATCTGCTTGTCGACGAGATTGCGATAGCAATCGTCGAGGTCGTTGTCGAGGTCGTAGAAGGCGGCGCGCGCGAGCAGATAGTCCGCGCACGCGAACACACTTTCGGCGAGCGCCTGCTGTTCGATGCGGTGCATCATCCAGCGGCTCACGAAGGTCGACCAGTACGTGTACCAG
Source organism: Paraburkholderia caffeinilytica (assembly GCF_003368325.1). Taxonomy (NCBI): domain Bacteria; kingdom Pseudomonadati; phylum Pseudomonadota; class Betaproteobacteria; order Burkholderiales; family Burkholderiaceae; genus Paraburkholderia; species Paraburkholderia caffeinilytica. The sequence goes on from NZ_CP031467.1 coordinate 3,618,056, forward strand.
AGACCGCCCACCAGAATCCACGACGCATTGACGAGCGCCTGCATGGGCGTGAAATGCTCTTCCAGCGTCATGATCATCATGAATAGCGTGGCGAAGCTGATCTGCGGCCAGCGGTTGCCATACACGACGATCAACGAGAGCAGGAAGGTGAGTGGCACGACCGTGCACCACAGCGCCACCGGGTTGACGGTGGCAAGACCGGTGGCGAGTGCGGACAGGAAGCCGATCACCGTGCACGCCAGCATCTCGTTGTGCTTGTACTTGAGCGGGCCCGGCATATCGACCACGCAGGCGCCGAGTGCGCCGGTCGCGATCGTGAAGCCGAGTTCGCGGTCGTGAAATACGATCAAACACAAAATGGCCGGCAATGACACGCCGACTGCGATGCGCAGGCCGCCATAGAAGTACTGGCTGTAGAGGAATTTTCTTATTTCAACCGAATAGCGCATCGACTGCCTGGATTCCATTCACTGAGAAAACGCGGTTGAAAAGATCGACCCGGGGTTGGCCCGGGGCAGACCCAAACTGCCGTCGAGTCTAACTGATTTTGTGCCTGATCTGACCTCGTCCATTCGGCCAGGTTCTGCCCTGGGAGCGCGTTTGTTATGCTGTCGCTTCAATGTCCGTCGCGGCCCGGGTGTCCCGCTCGCGTCGCATGCCTTCCCAGGATCCATGCTCCAACTCTTCTACTCGAACCGCTACGAAACCCTTGTCGGCGCGCTGCTCGACGACCTGGCGCATGCGCCGTCCGATCCCTGGACCGCGCAGCCCGTGATCGTCCCGAGCGCGGCGGTGCGGCGCCGGCTCGAGCTCGACATCGCGGCGCGCCAGGGCATCTGCGCGAATGTCAATTTCGGTTATCTCGCGCAGTGGTTGTGGGCGCAAATCGGCGGCGTGATCGACGTGCCGAAACACTCGCCGTTCGCGCCGGACCGGCTCGTCTGGCGTTGCTACCGGCTGCTGGGAGAGGCGGATGAAGCACTGCCTTGGAATGCCTCGCCGCGTCTGCGTACGTATCTCGACGCGGCGGATGCGTCAATGCGCTACGAACTGGCGCGCCGCGTGGCCACCGTGCTCGACCACTATCTGACCTATCGCCCGGAGTGGCTGTTGCAATGGCAGAAGGGCGGTTCGATTTTCGCGAGCGGCGCCGCGGACGACAACGGTCCGCGTCTCGTCGGCGCGAGCGAAGCGGCGCGCGAGGACGAGCGTTGGCAAGCCGCACTGTGGCGTGCCGTGCTTGGCGAAGTGGCGGGCAACGCGCAAACGCCCGCGGCCGCCTTGCCGCCGGCTTATCGCTTTCTCGAGGAAATCGGCACGCTGGATCTGGAAGCCATCTCGAACGCGCAGTGGCCGGAAGCGGTCAGCGTGTTCGCACTGCCGACCATGCCGCCGCTGCATGTCGCTTTGCTGCGCGCGCTGTCGCGCTGGGTCGATGTGCGTCTGTACGTGATGAACCCGTGCCGCGAATTCTGGTTCGACGTGGTCAGTGCGGGCCGCGTCGAGGCGCTCGATGCCGCCGGCCAGCTCGACTATCAGGAAGTGGGCCATCCGCTGCTGGCCGAGTGGGGACGCCAGACCCAGGCGCAACTGCACATGCTGCATGAGCTGACCGAAAGCGCCGCATCCGGCGAGACGGGCGACTTCACCGGGAATCCGGAACCGAGCTGGCTCGCCGCCGTGCAGAACGGCATCCTCGATCTGCGCGCGGAAGTGGGAACAGGCGCGGACACCGACGAACTACCGATCGAGAACGGCATTGAAGTTCACGTGTGTCACAGCCTGTCGCGGCAGCTCGAAGTGCTGCATGACCGCCTGCTTGGCTGGTTCGACGAGTTCGACGATCTGCAGCCGTCCGACGTGCTGGTTGCCGTGTCGGATCTCGCGGCCGCCGGGCCGTTGATCGATGCGGTATTCGGCACCGCGCCGCCTGGCGATACTCGCCGCATCCCGTATCGGATCACCGGCTTGCCGCCTTCGCAGGCCAATCCGGTCGCGCGTTTACTGCTGGACTGGCTGGCCTTGCCTGAGCGCAGCGTGGGCGCACCGGATCTTATCGAATGGCTGCGGGTCGATGCGATCGCCGTGCGCTACGGGATCGACGCCAGCGCGCTCGAAGCCGCGCAGGAATGGCTCGCGGCAGCCGGTGCGCGGCGCGGGCTGGTGCCCGGCGAGCCGGCGGGCGAGCATGTACCGGTCGCGCGTCATACGTTCGCCGACGCGCTGACGCGTCTGTACCTTGGCTACGCGATGCCGGATGGCGGCGACCCGGTCGACGCCTGGTTGCCCGTTGAAGGCGCCGATGGCTCGGATGCCGAGCTGCTCGGCCGGCTGTCGCGCTTCGTCGACGATATCGATACATTCGCGCGGCGCTGCGCGGTCGAGCAGGCACCTGCCGAATGGACGCAACTGTTGCTCGAAACGCTCGCGCAGTGTTTCGACGGCGGCGTGGAATTTGCCGATTCGCTGGCGGCGGTGCGCGACGCCATCGACAAGATGGGCGACGCGATGCGTGCGGGCGCGGAAGACGTCGCGTTGCCGGCCACCGTGGTGCGCGGCGCCCTGACGGAGGCGCTCGACGACCCCGCGCGCGGCGGCGTGCCTTGGGGCAGCGTGACGTTTTCGTCGTTGACCAGCTTGCGCGGGTTGCCCTATCGCGTCGTCTGCCTGCTCGGCATGGACGACGGCGTGCTGCCGAGTCTCGCCCGCGCCGACGAATTCGACCTGATGGCCGCGTTCGGTAAGGCCGGCGACCGTCAGCGCCGCGACGACGAACGCAATCTCTTCCTCGATCTGCTGCTGGCCGCGCGCGACCGGCTGTTCATCGCCTATACGGGCCGCAGCATCCGCGACAATGCACCGTTGCCGCCGGCCGCGCTGGTCGATGAATTGCTCGACCACCTCGCGCAAGTGTCGGCGGGAGACGGGGCGAGTCCCGCGGAAATCGAAGCTGCGCGGCATGCGTTCATCATCGACCATCCGTTGCAGGCGTTCGCTGCGGATTATTTCTCGTCGCAGCGAGGCCTTTTCACGTATGACATGGATCGTGCGGAACTGGCCAGTTTGCTGGCCGCGCCGCAGCATCCGGCGGCCGCGCCGTTCTTCGATCAACCGTTGCCGGCCGAAGAGGCGGCTCCCGTTGCATTCGACGAATTCGTGCGCTTCTGGCGTCATCCGGCGCGTGCGTTGTTGCGCGACCGCCTGGGCATCGTGTTGTCGGATGCGCAGGGCGAATTGCTCGACACCGAGCCGTTCGAACTCGATTGGGCCGGTCGGGACGCTCTCGCGGAGCGGCTCCTGCCGGTGCTGCTGGATACCGATGCCGATGACGACGACAGCGTGTTCGAACGCGTGCGCCGCGTTGCCGCGGCCAGTCCCGAATTGCCGGGCGGCGCGACCGGCGCGGTATGGCGCTCGCGCGAACTCGGCGCGCTGCGCCAGCTCGCCGACAGCGTGCGCCGCGAAGTCGCGTCGGGTGTCGAGCGTCTGCCGTTCGTGCTCGATATCGCGCCGCGCTGGCCCGATCGTGCCGATATCGCCGATGCGCTCTTCGGCGCCCACGACGAAGCGCTTCGTAAAGCGGCCGAAGCCCCCCTGCAACTGCATGGCACACTGAATTTGCTGACCGAAACCGGACAAGTGATTTTCCGCTACGCCAAGCCTACTGCGCGCGACTATCTGTCGGCGTGGCTTGCTCATCTGGTGTATTGCGCGGCGCTGCCGGACGGCCCACGCCGTACGGTTTGGCATGGCAGCGGCGAGAGCTTCGAGCTCACACCCGTCGCCGCGCCGCTCAATGAACTGGCGCCGCTTGCCGCGTTGTTCAGAGCAGGGCGCATGCTGCCGCTGCGCTTTTTCCCGAAGAGCGCATGGGTGAAGGTCAGCGAGAGCGATTCCGCGGCGCAGGGCGTGTGGATCAATGATCGCGTGCGTGGCGAATCCGACGACCCGGCCTTGCGCATCGCGCTGCGCGGCACCCCGCTGACACTTGACGAACCGTTCGGCAGTCTTGCCGCGATCGTATTCAAACCGCTCGTGCAGCATCTGCGGAGCGCATCATGAGCGGCGCCGTTCACCAACACGCGCTGGTTGCGGAAGAACTCGACGTCTTCGCCTGTTCGCTCGACGGCGTCAATCAGATCGAGGCGTCGGCGGGAACCGGCAAGACCTGGAACATCTGCGCGCTGTATGTGCGGCTGCTGCTCGAAAAGAACCTGAACGCCGATCAGATTCTTGTCGTGACCTTCACCAAGGCGGCGACCGCGGAGTTGCACGAGCGGATTCGCGGGCGGCTCGCGGAACTGGACCGGGCTATCGATACGGCCGACGTCGGCGGCGATCCGTTCATCCAGCGTCTCTTTGAAACCACCCTTGCGCCGGAGCGCGGCATCGATCGTGAGACCGCGTTGAAAGTCGTACGCCGCGCGCTGCGCACCTTCGACCAGGCCGCGATTCACACCATTCACGCGTTCTGTCAGCGTGCGTTGCAGGAGGCGCCGTTCGCCGCGGCCATGCCGTTCGCGTTTGAAATGGAAGCCGACGACGCGGCCTTGCGTTTCGAACTGGCGGCCGATTTCTGGCGCGAGCAGGTGGAACCGGTGGCGTACGCGCATCCCGCTTTCGCCGCATGGCTGGTGGCCAGACGCGCGGGTCCGGCGTCGCTCGATGAACAACTCGCACGGCGCTTGAAGAAGCCGTTGGCGCAGTTGCGCTGGGGCGAGGTCGATGCAGGTGGCGGTGGCGCCGATCCGCAAGCCGATTTCGATGCTGCCCGCGCAGTGTGGCAGTCGGAGCGCGACGCGATCGTGAGTCTGCTTGGAGAAGCGCAAGACCGTCTGAGCAAGACCTCGCACAAGCCTGACCTCGTCAGCGCCGCGATCGCCGCGTGGACCGAATACTTCGCTCAAGGCGATTGCCATGCGCCGCCGCCAAAGGCGGCCTTGAAACTGACGGCTTCGGCGTTGAAGAAGGCCACCAAGGTCAAGTTCGAGCCGCCCGAGCATCCGTTCTTCGAGCACGCCGAAGCGCTGGCCGCAGCCGTGGTCGCGGCCGAAGCCGCACAACGCGCGCGCTGGCTCTCGCTCGTGGAAAGCTGGCTCGACTACGCGCCCGCCGAACTGATCGCGCGCAAGCGCACGCGCAGGGTGGTGTCGTTCGACGACCTGCTGTCCAATCTGTATCGTGCGCTCGCGGCCAACCCCTGGCTTGCCGATGCCTTGCGCACCCGGTATCCGGCCGCGCTGATCGACGAGTTTCAGGATACCGATCCGCTGCAGTTCGCGATCTTCAGCCGTATCTTCGCGCCGGCCGGTCCGCTGTTTCTGGTCGGCGATCCGAAGCAGGCGATCTACAGTTTCCGCGCGGCGGATCTGCATACCTATCTGGCGGCGCGCGCGGCGGCTTCAGCGTGCTACACGCTTGCCGTCAATCAACGTTCGACCGCGCCGATCGTCGAGGCCTGCAACCGGCTGTTCGAAGCCAATCCCCAGGCGTTCGTGCTCGACGGTCTCGACTATCAGCCGGTGCGGGCCGGCGAGCGGCGTCGTCCGCCGTTCTCCGAGCCCGATGCGAAGGCGGGCGATTTCCGCATCTGGACCTTGCCGCAAGGCGACGCCGCGTTGACCAAACGCGATGCGCAACGCGCGGCGAGCGAAGCCTGCGCCGCCGAGATCGTGCGGCTCCTGCGCGGCGCGCGCGAGGGAGCGGTGACGATCGGCGACGCACCGCTCGCACCGGGCAATATCGCGGTGCTCGTGCAGACGCATAAGCAGGGCAGTCTGATCAAGCGTGTGCTGGCGTCGTGGGGCGTCGGCAGCGTGGAGCTGGCGCAGGCCTCGGTGTTCGCGACGCTCGACGCCGAGCAGATCGAACGCGTGCTGGCCGCGGTCGACACGCCGGGCGACCTGCGCCGTTTGCGCGCCGCGCTCGCCACCGATTGGCTCGGCCTCGACGCCGCCGCGCTGTGGCGACTCGAGCAGGTTGCCGACGCTCCGGCAGTGCCCGACGATCCCGCGCATGCCGCGGACGCGATGGGGTGGGTCGAACGTTTCTCGCGCTATCGCACGCTATGGCACGAGCGCGGCTTCGCCTTGATGTGGCGCACGCTGATGCGCGAGCTGCGCGTCGCGCAGCGGTTGGTGGCCGGACCGGACGGCGAGCGTCGTCTGACGAACGTGAATCATCTGGCCGAACTTGTGCAGGCGCGTGCCGCCACGCAGCCCGGCATCGCGCCGACGTTGCGCTGGCTCGCCGCGCAACGCACGCAAGGTGGCGGCGAAGACGCGCAATTGCGGCTCGAGTCGGATCGCAACCTCGTGCAGATCGTCACCGTCCACAAATCGAAAGGGCTGGAATATGCGGTCGTGTTCTGTCCGTTCCTGAACGACGGCGCGCTGCGCGAGCCGCCGTCCTCCGGCTTGCCTGATGCGCGCGAGTATCACGACGAAGCGGGCGGTGCGGTGCTGCACTACGGTTGCGATGACGACGAGGCTGAACGCGCGTCGCGTTACGCGGCGCGCGAACAGGCGGCGGAACGGGCGCGGCTCGTCTATGTGGCGTTGACGCGGGCGGTGTACCGCTGCTATCTGGTCGCCGGTACGTATCTATCGTCGCGCTCCACCCGGGAATCGCGCCGCAGCGTGCTGAACTGGCTGGTAGGAGGCAGCGGTTACAGCTTCGACGATTGGCTTGCCGACCCACCCGACGAGGCAGCTTTGTCATTGTCGTGGCAGGCGCTGGCAGGCGG